>JAXHMJ010000005.1:0-327642 GCA_034521575.1 candidate division KSB1 bacterium | reverse complement strand
AATCGTTATGACCTCTCTGCAGAAGATGTTGCTCAGGCATACAAACTTCGTTGGGAAATTGAAAATTTCTTCGCTTGGTGGAAACGCCATCTCAAAGTCTATCATCTCATAGCTCGAAGTCAGTACGGACTTATGGTTCAAATTCTCGGCGGCCTCATTACATATTTGCTACTGGCAATCTATTGTCATGAAAATTATAACGAAAAAGTTAACATCGAAAGAGTGCGAGAACTCCGTATTCAAATTCAAAATGAAGTGCGAGATTCCGACAAGAAAAATCGTAGAAAATCTCATCGAAAAAATCGACGAAATTACTTACGTGCAAAAACCTAACCGGACGTTACTGATTAAAACAGAACTCTTATTAATAGATAAAGTTTGGATGGTACAAGACTTTCATTTGTTCGTCCACAGACAAATTCTTGATTTATACAAACCAAAGAATAAAACGATTCAAGTTGCTGAAGAGGTTGAACCAACAGTAATAGAAGGCAATTCAGTTTTAGCTCAACATATGAGATATGAAAGGAATAATGCATTTATTCAAAGAATTAAGAAACAAGCGATAGCTGAAAATAAAATGCTGAATTGTCAAATTTGTGGGTTTTCGTTTTTTGAAAAATATGGAGAAATTGGAGAAGGCTTTATTGAAGCACATCACAAAAATCCATTATCAGAAAGGAATGGAAAAGCAAAGACTAAACGGGAAGATATTGCACTCGTTTGTAGTAACTGTCATCGAATGTTACATCGCGGAGACCCGACATTTGGAATTGAAGAAATAAAACAAAAAATAAATCAAAACGCCCTGTAACAATGTATAAAAATAATAGCCGAGAAAGTAGTAAATTCAAGGGTTATAGCCCGCTTCAGCTTTCTTGTAACTTGACAGGAAAGTGCCACGCAGTCGGCTACTATTCTTATACTTACCGTTGGGCGGCATTAAAACAGACACTACGACACTGACATGAAATTTGGAAAAACCATAAAACTATTCTTGATTGATGGTGACACAAACGGGAGACTGACTTGTGAATTATCAAATTGGACTGGTAAGGCATATAAACTTCCACGCAATTTGATTAAGATTTGCACGGATAGACCAGAAATACAGACAACTGGAGTTTATATGTTGCTAAATAAGAGTGCGGATTTGTCTGAAAAAGGACAATTATATATCGGAGAAGCGGAAAATATTTTTAATCGACTTACACAGCATGTAAAAGAGAAAGATTTTTGGAATGAGGCGATTGTATTTATTAGCAAGGACGATAACTTAAATAAAGCACACATAAAATATTTGGAAAACAGACTTCATGATATTGCATGTTCTGCAAACCGATACGAATTGATTAATAATCATAAACCAACACAATCAAGCATTTCGGAGTCTGATAAAGCAGAAATGGAGGAGTTTCTAGCAAATATTTTGACTTTGGTAAGCACTCTTGGATACAATGCATTTGAGCAAATTAGACAAGCTGATACTAAAGTGCAACCTGATAAAGAAGAAGATTTATTTTATATTTCTGCTACAAGAGGAGCAAATGGAATTGGAAAAACAACAAGCGAGGGTTTTGTGGTTTTTGAAAATTCACAAGTCGCTGACCCAATAACCAATTCTTATCCTAAGACAATGCAAAAACTTCGAGATACTTTGATTTCAGAAGGAGTGATTGTTAAAGAAAATGACAAGCTGATAATGAAACGAGATTATTTATTCAGCAGTTCATCTTCTGCTGCAATGATAATTATGGGTCGCAGTGCAAACGGTTTGACTGAATGGAAAATGAAATCGGGAAAAACATTACAAGATTTTGAAACAGGAGAAAATAATTAACGACCGCCCAACACACAATATAGTGCAGCGGGGTCGGTACGTTTTGAAATCAACATTTCATCTCTGTTTTTTAGTATTTTTGGTTTGCGTAAGAGATGTTTTTCAAAACCCCGCCGACACCATATTGTCAAACGTTGGCGGTCATGCTGAAAGACGGAACTGCTAACTTCTGGTTATTATGCAATAATTTGAAATAAGGAATAGTACATGACAATAAAATTTCTAAGCCCAATTGTTTTCGTTTTTGCAACAGCGATTATATTAACAAGTTGTGCTGTGAGTAAGAATACGGGTATGAAAGAGAAAAATAAAACAAAAAAAATGTATCGTAAAATAAATGCATGGATAGATATTGATGCTACTCCTGAAGAAGCATGGGAGGTACTCGTTGACTTTAAATCATGGGAATCATGGAACTCTTTTATTCCATTGGTTGAAGGAAATCTAAAAGTTGGTGAACGAATGCGCATTAAGGTAGTTCCACCTGATTCGAAACCAATGAAATTTAAACCTGAAGTTTACGAAGTAATACCTTACGAAAAAATTCTCTGGGGAGGTAGTTTTCTTAAAATCATATATCGCGGTGACCATGCTTTTTTACTAGAACCGATACAAGATGGAAAAACCAGGTTTCGGCAAATTGAAAGATTTAGAGGTCCAATAGTTTTATTTATGGGTAATATGATAAAAAAAACTGAAATTGGTTATCATCAAATGAATCTTGCGTTTAAGGAACAAGTTGAAAAAAATAAGTCTGAGAAAAAATGAAATGAAAAAGCACGAACCGCCAACAAAGTGTATATGCCATAAGGGTTTCAGTGGGTATTCAAGCGCTGTAGCCCGCTCAAACTTTCGTGTCGGTGGACAGGAAACTGCTCCGCAATCCCTTACGGCACATACACTCGACCGTTGTGTGCAATTCCCCACATCACGAAATTGAGATTAATTTCTTATGTTTAAATAGCTTTGCCATTATTGCCCATGGAAAGAATTGAAAGTTTGGGGAAACCGTACAAGAAAGCGGAAAAACGCTATCATGCATCAAGGGAAGGAAAAGTAAATTTGATACCAATGGATGATATTGTTAACCGGTATAGATAAATGAATATTTAAATTCAAAGAGCATCCTGTCAATCCGGCTGATTCTGTTCATCCTGTCTCTTTTGTTTTGAAACAAACATCCAAACCAAAAAGGAGCGACCTCTGCCCAATCCCGAACCCATAGCCGTCGGCCTTGACGTTGGCGGCACGCATACGGATGTGGCTGCCATTCGCGGCCGTGAGATCATTGCACATGTCAAAACCGTCACCGATCCGGAACATCTGGTCGACAGCGTCACGGACGCTCTGGAGCGCATTCAACGCGAGATCAACGCAGACATTGATTCGCTGAATCTGAGCACCACCTTGTCCACCAACGCGCTGGTGGAGGGCAGAGCGGCGCCGGTCGGGGTGCTGGTAAGCGCCGGGCCGGGAATCGCGCCGGAGGTCAACCGGTACGGCGATTATTATCACGTCCTGGACGGATTCATTGATCACCGCGGCACCGAGGTGCGTCCGCTGAATACAGATGGACTGGACGCTCTGCTGTCCGACTGGGCGGCAGAGGAGATTCAACATTTTGCCGTGATCGGCAAGTTTTCCACCCGCAATCCCGAACATGAAAATCAGATGTTTGACGCCGTTCAACCCTATTCCAACTTTACCACCCGGGGACATATGGTTTCCGGGTATTTGAATTTTCCCCGCCGCATTCGCACCGCAGCCATGAATTCGTCTGTGTGGCCGCATTATCAGACTTTTTATTCGGCTGTAACCGACACCCTAAAGTGCCTGAATATCCAGGCGCACGTCAACGTACTCAAGGCGGACGGCGGCACTCTGCCGTTCCCGGCCTCCCGGGATGTGCCGGTGGAGACCGTGCATTCGGGACCGGCCGCCAGTGTGATGGGCGCCCTGGCGCTGCGTCCGATGCAGCAGGATGTGATCTGTATGGATATGGGCGGCACCACCACGGATGTGGCGCTGTTTGCGCGCGGCGCGCCGGTACTGGAACGCTCCGGCATCCGTATGGCGGGATACGACACGCTGGTGCGCGCCATCCAGTCTCATTCAGTCGGAATCGGCGGTGATTCGGCGCTTCAGATCAAAAACGGCTCATTGCAGGTGGGACCGCAGCGCCAGGGACCCTGTCTGGCTGCCGGCGGTCCCGAACCGGCGCTCATGGATGCTTTGAACGTTCTCGGGTATGCTGAATTCGGCGATATGCAAAAGTCAAAGCGCGGCATTGAACATCTCACTGAATCACTTGATTGTTCCGTGATGGAAGCGGCAAGCAGCGCCGTGCATGCGGCTGCAGATATTTTGGTCGATGCCGTGACCGAAATGCTGCGCGAGATCAACAGCAAACCGGTGTATACGCTGTACGAAATGTTTCATCCCGATCCGATCAAGCCGACGCAGATCTTGCTGATGGGAGGCCCCGCAGATGCGTTTCAGAAAAGCCTGATTGACCGATTTTCCCTGCCGGTGGATGTGCTGCCCTGGTCGGGTGTGGCCAATGCGGTGGGTGCGGCGCTTTGCCGGGTGACCCTGAATGTCGATCTGTTTGCGGATACGGTCAAAGGCATCCGCAGCGTTGCGCAGCTGAATGTGCGCGATTCTGTGTCGTCGCGGTACAATTTGCGTCAGGCTAAAAAAGACGCGCGCCGCTATCTGCTGCAGTACGCGCAGCGCATGGGCGCGAGTCCGGATCAGGCCCGCATTGATGTGCATCAGGCCGAGGAATTCAATCAAGTGGCCGGCGCTTCTGTGATCGGTCGCACGTTGCGGGTGAAAAGCCAGATACGTCCGGGGTTAACCGGGTCTTTGAAAGGATTATCATGAGTCAAAACCATACAGGATTGATTTTTTTCCCGGCATTCGACTGGGCGATTTCGCCCACGCATCCCGAACGTCAGGAGCGGCTGCTGTACACCCGCGATCAGCTGTTAGAGGAAGGTGTATTTGATCTGCCGTATATTCACGAATACAAGCCGGAAATTGCAGCGGATGCGGATATACTGCGCGCGCATTTTTGCATTCCAACGGTCGAGCGGGTTATCACCCCGTCTCACCGGGTGGCGGCCGGCGGCGCTGTAAAAGCAGCCCGACTGGTCATGGACGGCATCTGTGACAAATCCTTTGCCATTGTACGTCCGCCGGGCCATCACGCCATGAAAGTGGTGAACGGCAATCGCGGATTCTGCAGCATCAATAACGAGGCGGTGATGATCGAGGTTCTGCGCGATCATTATGATGTGCAAAAGATCGCGGTGGTGGACACGGACTGTCATCACGGCGACGGCACCCAGGATATTTACTGGCACGATCCGGATGTGCTGTTCATTTCCATGCACCAGGACGGCCGCACCATTTTCCCGGGCAGCGGATTTGCGGATGAAACCGGCGGACCGATGGCGCGCGGACGCACTCTGAACCTGCCGCTGCCGCCGGGCACTTCGGATGAAGGCGTGCTGTGGCTCGTGGACGAGGTGGTGCTGCCCGTGTTAAAAGACTTTCAACCGGATCTGATTATCAATTCCGCGGGACAGGACAACCATTTTTCCGATCCCATCACCCATATGGCCATGTCGGCTCTGGGATATGCGCAGCTGAACGAAAAACTGAATCCGGATATCTGTGTGCTGGAAGGCGGTTATTCCATTCAGAGCGCCCTGCCGTATATGAATCTGGGGATCATTCTGGCCATGGCCGGATATGATTATTCGGGTATCAAAGAACCCGGCTATGAATCCGGGACCTGGCGTCAGGATGATCGGATCATGAAGACTATCAAACAGCTGCCGGATCAGGCGCTGCCGGTTTATTTCGATCCCGGCGATCCGCCGCATGACGAAGGTGATCTGGTCACCCGGGACAAACGCGTGTTTTATGATACTGAAGGAATAATGGAATATCAAACCGAAACGCTGCGCGTGTGTGGACAATGCCGCGGCGCCCTGATGATTGAAAGCGAGACCAGCCGCTCGGACCAGAGTGTCTGCGTGGACATTCCGCGCCGTGTCTGCCCGGAATGTCGGGAACAGGCCGAAAAGTGGATCGATACAGAACGGGCCAGGGGAGAGGCGCCTGTGCATGTGATGGACAAGAGTCAAAGCAGGAATCGTGATTGAAATCCGTTATATGGCGTCCAGAGGAGGCAGAGTTCATGTCGTGGAACTCTTTCGTTGTGCGACAAATACGAGCGGCAGAGGTGTCGGTGAGAATCAATAGCGGAACCTCGGAGAGGTTCAATTATTGTAGAACGCGGCACACAAAACAACTGTTCAAAGAAAATCAGCAACGAACGATACGAACAAGACGAACAAATAAATAAACCCAGGATAGTTAATTTATCAGTTTCTGATAAAAATGAAAAATGCAGCTCTAAATCATTCACCAATACATGCCTGAATGTCAAAGATCGGCATTCCAAGGGCGCCAACAATTCTAATAGTGGCTTTTTATAATTTCAGTTCGTGTCGTTCGTTTTGTTTGCTGCTTTATTATGCCGCTGTTATTCGTCGCACAATTTTGCAATTTTACGACGAGGACAAGTATGGCGCACAGCACCCGCGATGCCGTCGTGCAGGGACATCGGGCCCGACATACGGAGGGCGATATATGAGGTTGTCTTAAAAAATTAGTCCGGGTTCATCCTCAGCAATAGCATCATTAATGACGCTTTTTCTTTTCCCTCCTTTTCCAAGGAGGGACGCTTTGTCAGAGTCGGGTGGTCCGTGCAGCGTATCGCCTGCAGGTGAGTTGCTGCCGTCAAACACCGTACCCGGAAGGCGCGGTGTTTGCCCAGATGCGAAAAATTTATACGTAATCAAAAGCAATACTTGTAGGTAATCATGCGGACTGGGTTTTGCATAGGTACAGCGTTGCGGCTACGGTTTACAACCTACCGGCTGATTCACCTCCGAGCGTTGCTTTTTCTTTTCCCTCCTTTTCCAAGGAGGGACGCTTTGTCAGAGGCGGACGCAGTCCGACATCTGACAGAGCCGGGTGGTCCGTGCAGCGTATCGCCTGCAGGTGAGTTGCTGCTGTCAAACGACGTGCCCGGAATGCGCGATTCCGGCCCAGACGGATGCTTTCGTTTCTGAGCTGCCGGAGTACCTTCGCCCACTGGTGGATTGTGTTCGCCCCTTGGCAATTTCATTCGGGGCGATTGAGCGCGGCAACACGGCTGTCACTGTCCCGCGCACCGCCCGGGGGTGAACCCACCGGGCTCAGAAACGAAAGAGGATCAAGGCCGCCTGACCCGATATCGCATCCTGTTCCATCGTTCCGCCTGTCCACTGGCGGAATGCAGAAAGAACACTTTGTGCCTCAGCCGACGAGAGAGTTGAATATTTCAGGGGACCCGGAACTCATTTCTATACCTTTTCAAAATTGTGCCGCTTCCACTCGTCGCACAATGGGAAATTTTACGACGAGGACAAGTATGGAGTGCAGCACTGCTGTTTGGCAGTATCTGTGACCAGCCTATTCAGCGCCTGCCACAACGCTGTTCCGTGAAATATCACTCCCCATTCAATACGGCATGGGAAACGTGCTGCCAGGCTCGCGTATTTATGATGATCCCTACCACACAGCTGAAGGGCCGGGTGCACATAGCTTTTTCAAGTTCGGTATGGCTGTACCCGATGACCTTGGACGAGTATGTGCAGCTGCATGCAAAGGAGGGGATCAAGCTCAGAAAGCATTGCTGTGAGTTTACGGATGCTGCGTATGAGGTCAGGGATACGGCCAATATATTTGTGTTTCAGAAACAGTGAATGCGTTTAAAGATTGTTGTACGCTTGCAGCGAACCTGTCATCGTGAAAGCGCTATTCTGAACGTATGAATTGATCAGGATTAGAATCCAGTATTACCACCACTTTAATTCTTTACCATTTTCACCGGTCTAAAACTTTACCATACATTTTCTTTCATTTAATTCATTTTCATAAATATTCATAAAAATTCCATCTAATTTTCTCTTATTTTCATATCATTCGTTTTATTCTCTTTTTCCCCCCCTTTTCACAAATTAATTTTTATGGCACTTTAGATTATTGGGCTTGTTTTTGGCTGTATGTTGGTTCTCAGCCCTAACTATCCTTCCACCAATACGAGTGTCTGTGATGAAGAAAACCATTATTTGCAAGAATTGCTGTAAGCAAAAACCTGCTAATCCCCGGCTCAAAGGCAATCAGTTATACTGCAGTGCCCCCAACTGCCAAAGAGCCCGCAAACGTGCCTGGCAAAAACAAAAAATGATTCAGGATTCTCAGTATCACGAACAGCAAGTCGCATGTTTAAAGAAATGGCGCAAGACCTATCCATTAGATAAATATCAAAAAGAGTATCGTAAAAAGCATCCAGACTATGTGAAAAGAAACCGAGACCTTCAGAAAAAACGCAATGCGAACCAGTCAAAAAAAGCGGAGCTGATTAAAATTGTAAAAATGGACGCGTTAAAAAAGCAGTCAGAAAAATTATACACTTGTGTAATGAATCCTTATAAAATTGATTCATCCGGGAAAATTGTAAAAATGGACGCGTTAATCGTGCAACTGGCTGATTTACATAAAAATATTGACCTTTTTTTGTCTTTAAGAATTTAATTGTAAAAATGGACGCTATTGCTATTTGCCTTGTGGTATAGTAGATTTCAGTTGAATTTGTACGTGATCTATTATTCGGGAGGCAGAATGATGAAAATCACCAAAAAACCCCTTATTCCCGACCGGGTGCGTAACATTGATGGGGGATTTAGTTTTATTCCACACCGGTTTATCACAGACCATTTTTTTACCAGTTTGAATCAACACGAGCTTTTGATTTACTTTTTGCTCGTGCTTGTCGGAGATCGGCACGGGCTGTCTTATTACAGTCAGGACCGGCTCTGCACGATGCTGAGGATAAGTCTTGATGATTTTATCACTGCCAGAAACGCTTTGATCAAAAAATCCCTGATTGCCTTTGACGGGTTTATGTTTCAGGTGCTTTCTTTGCCGAAAAAGCCGGTTGCACTGCCTTCAAAACCCTTGACTACCCGCTCCGATTTTGAAAACTGGGACCCCATGACGATCCGTAAACTTGTAACTGAATCTCTTGAAAGGGCCAAAAGTCATGATGAATAAACGAATCATCTTTGAAATTCACAAATTGGCTGATATGGGCATGAAACAACGCCAAATTGCCAGAAAGTTATGTATTTCAAGACCAACTGTGCAAAAATATCTCAACTCCCCGGATATTGCCACACCTCCCAGACGTCCAAAGCCAGGTAAATTGGAACCGTTCTATAATTATATTGATGAACTGCTGGAAGGTTGGCCGAACGCCAGCGCTGTTGTTATTAAACAACGTATCGACGAAAAAGGCTATACCGGAGGGATTACGATTTTGCGCGATTACCTCCTTGCTAAACGAGGAGGTAAGAAACGATCCAAAGCCTACATTCGGTTTGAAAGCAGCCCTGGTGAACAATGTCAGTTTGATTGGGGCATTTCGGCAGTCTCATTTATGGCAACACCTCCAGAAAACTGTACTGCATGACGGTGATAGAATGCCATTCCAGAATGCTCTACATCGAGTTCACACATAGTCAAAACAAAGAAGCTGTGATGCGCACCCTGTTGAATTCTTTTTATTCTTTGGTGGCGCTCCCAAAGAACTGGTGCACGATAATTTGAAAACAGCGGTCATTGAACGAATCGGCGATATTATCCGGTTCAACGAAGATTATTTGCATTTCTTGCGCCCTTTTCATATCAGACCTTACGCGTGCGGCATAAGGGACGCATCCGCAAAAGGCAAGATAGAAAAAGGCGGTGTTCATTACGTTCGCTATAACTTTTGGCCGTGCCGCACCTTTGCCGATCTGGATGATGTAAATGTGCAAGCCTGCAAATGGCGCGATCACATTGCAAATACACGTATTCACGCAACAACGAATGAAAAACCGGTTGAACGTTTTCAGCCGAAAGCCCTGCGTCCATTGCCGGATGTATTGCCGGATACCAGAGATCATTCAGAAGCTAAAGTCCATTCCGATTGCCGGTTTAAATTTGATGCAAATTATTATTCAGCGCCTTGGTGGATGGCCGGTAAAACAGTCAGTGTCAAAGCGGATAACCATACAATTTGGGCAGGCCATAAAAACAAAATTGTTGCTGTACACACGCGAAGCTGGAAACGCCGGGCTGTTATTGAAAATCCGAACCATATTTCAGAACTTTTGAAAACACGTAAAAAGGCAAGGTTAACCAGACAAGAACAACTCTTGTTTTCAATGGGTGAACCCATCAAACTATTCATCGAAAATTTGGCCAAGGCCGGGAAAAGCCTTTCCCGGGCATCCAGTCATCTCCTGGAATTAAGAGAACAATATGGAGCCAAAGCAGTTGTGGAGGCCGTTGAAATAACCCTCAAATACAAAGCCTATGGCGTCGATTATGTTGAGAATATCCTGCATCAAAAAATGCATATTAAAACATATTACCCCAAAGTTACCCTCAAAGATGAAACGCTCAATCAGTTACAATTACAGGAACCCGATCTGTTAATCTATGATGCCATTACTTTGAAAAAAAGCAGGAACAATGATGACAAAAATTGAAAATACAATCCACAAATTGCAGCAGTTGCGACTCAATACCATGGCCGAATATCTCGAAGATGCCTTTGAAAAAGAAAAAGAGCAGAACAACGGCTTTCTGTGGCTGCTCGATTATTTGCTTGACCTGGAAAACGAATCACGCTGGAAACGCTCTGTTGAAAACAGAATCAAAGCGTCGCATTTGATTGATAAATGCTTGCCAAGTGACTTTGATTTTAAATTCCATGTCTCCCGACAACAGAACCGATCCCTTGTTTTGCGTTTGTCCGAATGTGATTTTATTCATAAAAAACAAGACGTGATCTTTATTGGCGCCCCCGGAACCGGAAAAACCCGATTAGCAAAAACCATAGCTTATCAAGCCTGTTTGAAAAATGAACGTGTACTCTTCACAACAGCTATTGATATGATTAATCACCTCATTGCCGCTCAAGCTGATCAGTCGTTGTTAAAAAAACTAAAATTTTATCAAACTCCAAGTCTGCTTGTTTGTGACGAGTTGGGTTTTCTTTCGCTTGACGAACAGTCATCAAATCTTTTTTTCCAGGTGCTCAGTGCCAGGCATGAACGTGTGAGTACAATCGTGACCACCAATCTGCCCTTTGGCCGCTGGGGAGAGATCTTTCAAAGTGCTGTAATCGCTCAAGCCATCGCAGACCGGCTCGTTAAAAACTCGGAGATTATACTGATGGAAGGACCATCTTATCGACAGAAAAATAAATAGTAATCTGGTTTCATTTTAAAAATATAAAAATATAATTGATATTTTATGCCAAAGAACTGTTTTTTTTACAGAGTCTTGTAAGAGAATCTATGTGCTCCACTTTAGGTGGTAAAGTATTATTCCGTTGGCTTTGGTAAACTTGTTAACCGTTGGTAATAATCCAGGGGTTTGTTGTTATAATATATAATTGCTATATTGTTAAAAATTAAAATTAATGAGGAGGTCTGTTTTATGAAAGTCAGAGCTGTTGTTATTTCCGTATTTGCTGTTTTATTGTTAATTGTGTTGCTCCAGAACACTCAGATTGTTAATGTGCGTTTGTTGTTTTGGACGGTCAGTATGTCCAGGATTGTTCTGCTGCTGGTGGTTATTGTCATTTCGTTCCTTCTCGGATATTTGACGCATTTTCTGTTGAATAAACGGAAAAAGAAAAAAAATTCCATCACATCTGATATGGTATAGAGTACTTTTACGTAAAAAAAACAAATTTTATAACCGTGGGATAAATAGGGGGTATTTTCAATTTGGAAATATGTTTTTAAATTTGTAAATTTAAAGTTCTAAAACCTATATACCCTCTTTTAAATAATAATAGGACCGCCTGTTCTGTTATTACGTCCGGAATTGCATATACAATTGTTTTATAACGCAGCCGGCAAATTAATATTTCAGTAACGATTGACGGGTCGGCTTTTGGGATTTCCGTCAGTCAAACGGCGAATAGATTCAATCTCTTACATTATCAATGGAGTCAATACAAATGCAAAACCGATCCTGGACCTGTTTTAATCCTCCTGATGAATTGAAAAAGATTTTAGAGAACTCTCCGCGAGTGCATGTCGCCGGTGATACCAAAGAGCTGTTTGAACTGGCCTGCGGCAGCCCGGACCGGGATTATATGGAAGTGGCTTATGATTTGCCTGATGGGAAACGATTTGTCGATGCCACGGTTGCCAAAGTGCGCAACGGAATTGCTGTTAATTATCCCGAGCCCTATATGCGCCGGCGGGATCCGGAGAGTATGGTGATTGCGGATGAAGAACCCTCTGACAAAACGCGCTTTCATGAACAGTTTGGTCAAGAGTTTACAAATCTGCGTCAGGAGACACTGGATTGGCTGGCGGACCAGGAACTGGCGGTTTTTGCGTTTAAAACCGGCTGGAAAGAACTGGGTGTGGACGCGCTGGCAGTGGCTCCGGCGAATGCCGCGTTTTTCGCGCTGGGTCTGGCCATGCTGCAGGGTATTCTTTCCCTGGATCAGATTTCCAAAGAGTTTTCTCCAGAGGTGGTCATTTATGTGGCACCGCCGTTTCGTCAGACGTTTTTTAAAGGAAAGCAGGTGGTGGTGCATCACCGCCAGGATTCCATGTATGAAATCTTTTCCTACAATCTGTATCCCGGGCCCAGCGCCAAAAAGGGTGTTTACAGTTCCATCATTAATCTGGGTGAATACGAAGGCTGGGTGGCGGCGCATTGTTCAGCGGTCAAGGTTGTGACGCCGTACGATAATATCGTCTCCATCATGCACGAGGGGGCCAGCGGCGGCGGCAAGAGTGAAATGCTGGAGCAGCCGCACCGTTTGCCGGACGGAACCCTGCTGATTGGACGCAATCTGGTGACCGGAGAAGATCGTTATGTTGAGCTTCCGCGCACTTGTGATCTGGAGCCGGTGTGCGATGATATCGCATTGTGTCATCCCGATATCCAGAAGGAGAACGGCAAGTTATGGATTATGGATGGTGAGAACGGCTGGTTTGTTCGGGTTGATCATATTACCGAGTATGGAACCGATCCTAATCTGGAAAAATTAACGGCGCTGCCACCGCGTCCGCTGGTGTTCTGGAATATTGATGCTGTGCCGGGAAGCCGGGCATTGATCTGGGAACATGTGGAAGACGAACCCGGCACCCCCTGTCCCAATCCACGCGTGATCATCCCGCGGTCTATTGTCCCGGATGTGGTGAATGAACCCATGAGCGTTGACATTCGGAGTTTTGGTGTGCGCACACCGCCCAGCACCCGGGAACATCCGGGCTACGGGATTATGGGCATGTTTCATGTGCTGCCTCCGGCGCTGGCCTGGCTGTGGCGGCTGGTGGCGCCGCGCGGATATGGCAATCCCAGTATTGTCGGCACCCAAAAGATGAGCAGTGAGGGCGTGGGCAGTTATTGGCCGTTTGCACCCGGACGCATGGTCAATCAGGCCAATCTTTTGCTGGAGCAAATTCAACAGACACCGCGTACCCGCTATATTTTGATTCCCAATCAGCATGTTGGCGCCTGGAAAGTCGGTTTCAGCACGGAATGGCTGGCCCGTGACTATCTGGCACGCCGCGGCAGCGCAAAGTTCAGAAAAGATCAGATTGTTCCGGCGCGTTGTTCTCTGCTGGGCTATGCCCTGAGCTCCATGCGCATTGAAGGCAACCGACTATCACACTGGTTTTTAGAAGTCAACACCCAGCCCGAAGTCGGCGATGACGGATACGACAAGGGCGCGGCGATACTCAAAGAATTTTTTGACAAGCATTTAAAAGATTTCCTGCAGCCGGATTTGACAGAGCTGGGGAATCGGATTATTCAGTGTTGTCTGGATAACGGATCGGTGCAGGATTATGAAGGTCTGCTTGGGAAATCCGAGTAAGCGATATACAATTTACGGCTTTGGTGTTTCCGGTTTGCTGTGGATATTGTCATAAAGAGATTCGGTAACTGGCAAAGCTTTGTATCCATGTAAAAATTGGCAAAAAACTCAACTCGGAAAGGGGGGATGTCGGCTTTATCATATCATATTCGAGATGCAGCATAGCGCATGGGCTGTTATCGCTGCGCCCATAAACGTGTCAGGAAAAAAACAAGCGCATAGAAGGTCAAGCCGACAAAAAAAGAAACCGTGAATCCAAATGTGATAGAAAAAATGACGGCAAGAATAGAACCCAAAATTGACATGGTTCCATTAACGCCATACATCCAGGGAATATATTGTTTCAAGCCGCTTTTTTCCAACATCTGAATAGCCGAGGGGAAGGGAATACCCAACAGAAAGCCAAAAGGAACCAACATAAAAAAACATATGATTGAACGTAAAAGTTGACTGTAGCTTAATAGATAATTTAAAATTAACGGATAAAAAATAAACAATATTATACCCGACCCAACAATAGACAAACTGGTAACGTACAATCGTTTTATTGTATGGCCTGCATAAAAACGCCTGCCATAATAACTTCCTGTTCCCATACCGATTAACAGCGACCCCAGAAGAATGGACAATGAAACAGTCGGAGAGCCGAGATAAAGAACAAGTTTTTGAAATAGAGAAATTTCAAGAATCATAAATCCCAATCCAATACAGATAAAAATCATCAAGGACATTAAAAGCGGATTCATTTTGTCTTTTTTTAATGTTTTTCGAATACCGGAAAAAGGCAACGCAACGACCACTACATTAACAAAACTGATACCAGCTAATAACCATAGATAATCTGCAGGTACTCCCTTTTTTATTTTATAAAAATATGGACTATTATCAAAGCAAGGTGAAATATTATATTGATGCTGATCAATATAATTTTGGAAATTTGCCGCATCGTTTTGAATTTGTTTTAACAAATTATTGATCGGTGTATCCGGTATTTCGTCTAAATGGTAAGGAAGATAAGTGACTTGAGGGAGCTCCTTTGGAATCGTATTGATGACGCTTTGAATGCGGTTTATGTCCTCATTCGTAAAAATATTCTTTTTAATGACCACGGTCGGCGCGTAATCCTGTTCTAAAACGATAAAATGATTGAGGATTTGACGCATATCCATACCCCGTTGGTCAAATGCCTTTATCGTGGTCGTAATGAGACGCATTAACTCCCATCTGTTATGCACCGTAAAGATTAAACGCCCCTCCGGTGTCAGTATTTTTAAATAATCTTGTAATGCTTCTACGGTTAAAAGATAGTTTTCGCTTGCAGCAAAATGATCAATACTCTGAAGCTGCTCTGTTGACGGAAGAGCCATGACGATCAAATCAAAATACTCAGAGGTGTTTTTAATATAGTGTCTTCCTTCTGCAACATGAATTTGAACATTGGGGAAATCCGTGTAAATACCGCCGTTAAAATCTCTATATTTTTTAACGATCCTGACAAAGTCCGGATTAATTTCAACACCGGTGATTTGTTCGACGCCGGCCCAAAGGCCGGTCAATACTTCTTTACCTCCTCCCGGGCCAATAACCATCATATTGTTTCGTTCGGCTTTGGATAAAAACAGGAATGGGATTGAACTGCTCTGACTCATTAAAAGATTCTGGAGCATCAAATCCGGATTTCTTATATTACCGTTAAACCGGAACATCTGGGTACCGGCAGCGCCATCAATAAAAAGCTGCCGAACCCTGTCCTGGTTACTATACTTTACAAGGTCTGATCTTCCGTAAATACTCCAACGGCTATCGGCAATGTTGGATATTTTTTCAGCATTTGGATAGACATGATAAAAATCCTTTTCAGGAAAGCGTCCTATTGAAATTCTTCCTAAAATATCGGCGTCTCCGTTTATCATGAGTGCTGCAGCAAATATCACCAGAATAGCATATGACCCGATCTTTTGTGCTGTTTTCAATCTTTGCCGTAAAAATAATATCAAGGAGCAGAAAATCAGGATAGAGAGAAACAGGACACTGTTGGGAGCTCCCAGATAATTCAATAGAAAAATGGACAGCACTGAACCCAAAGCAGCGCCGGTCAGGTCAAAAGCATAGATTAAAAGCTCTTTTTTGCATAAAATTTAAATAGTTGTGCATAGACAATTCCGGCAAGAAAAAACGGGAAAAAGAGAAGAATAAAGTATAGGAACGTATTCGTAACGTTGAATAAAATGATGGTAACTAAAAAAAAAGAGAGTGAAATTCCCAAGAGAAGGACAGTTTTTAAAATTATACTGGATACGCCGGTGTTTTTATTGGATTTTATTTTATAATGCGAATAAATTCCCCCCATTCCCAGGCCGAGAATAGCCAGTGAAAGAATGATATAGGCATAATTATTAACAAAAATTACCGATGAAATTCGTGTAGAAATTATTTCAAAACAAACAATGCTTGCTGATATGATCAATATAGCAAAATAGAGAACTGAAGTTTTAATCATTTGATTAATTCTAATTTATTGGACAGAATATTCTCATAAATTTTAACATCATATTTTTTCCACAGCTGTTCTTTCACTTTATTCATCAATTTTTCTTTATGATGATTCCTGTAATCTTTAGCGATGGAATTTTTCACATCATCAAATAACAGCTGTTTTTCAGGCCGAATATGCGCGCATTTGATGATTGCATATTGATCACCTTTCTCGGGATCAACAACTTTCACCGGCCCGGCTGTTTCATGTAGCTTTAATTCAAATGCAGCTTTGCCTAAAAAGGGCGTTCTCGGCGCTCTTGAAGGTTTTAATGTTACCGTCCCGATCTCGTATAAATGTTTTGACCAGGTATCTCCCGGTTATTTCTTCAAAAGGAGTACCATTTTTGATCCGCTGCATGACATCTTTTGCCTTTTGTTCCTCAGAAAAAATCATTGCGTATATATTGACTTTTTTCAACTGATAATATAGAGAATCTTTTTGCTGCTTGTAAAATGTATGCAGCATCTCATCCGTTGGCCCTGGAATTTGTGAGTCAATCACAGCGACATTATACAAGTATGCAATTTTATTTTGTAATACCGGATTAGCAGTCCGGGCATGAAAGATATTGTTTTCGAGTCCAAGTGTTTTAGCTTTTTTGACGATTTTATCGGTGCGAATCGCTTCCAGGATAAATCGTTTAATGTCCTCGTCCGTTGTATTATCGGCTGATTTTGGAATCAGAACATTGTTTAACAAACGGAAATATTCTTTCAAATCGATATTGCCTTCAGAATATGTCAAGATTGTAAAATTATTATGAGCAATAGCATTCGGCAAGGTGTCTTTATACATTTTTTCATAAAATTGGGGGTTCTTTGACCATTTGACAATTTGCTGTAAAGCTTTTTCGTTCCAGGTTAACCTGTTTTCATCAATCAATTTATTTTTATCATGCTCATATTCTTCCAACGTCTTGTTATAATAGGCGTTCTTTAATTTGTTTATTATTTCATTCTTAATGTCGTTAAAGGGTTTAACTTTGATTTTACCAATATTTGTCACCTTGACTATGTGAAATCCGTCATTCGCAATTAGAACACGAACATCACCGGCATCAAGTTTAAATATAACTCTATGGATTGGATTAGAAATGGCTTGTTCCCATCCGATATGCCGGGTATATCCACTGAATGATGTGGTATCCTGAGAGTACAATTTTGCCAATTTGCCAAAATCTTTTCCATTCTCAATTTCAGTTTTAATTTCCAATGCTTTTTGTTTAATTGATTTGATCTGTTGCTTTGTGGATTTTTCAGGTATGTTGAGAAAAATTTCCCGGTAGCCAACCTGTTTGTCCATCATATCATACACTTTTCTGGCGCTGTCTTTATTCGCGTATTTATTCACGTATTGCCTGGTGTAATATTCGTTTACAAGTTGCTCATTAATAATACGTCGAATGCTTTGAATCAATTCTTTATCTTTGTGTAATTCTTTTTCAAAAAAGTCGAATCGTTTCAGCTGATTCGTTACCATGGCATCAAGGGCGTCATGATAGGCTCTTGTCATATCCCGATATCTTTTATCATAAAACCAATCATATACATAATCCTGCAAATCCTTAAAGGTAATCGTATAATCATTATCAATTTTAGCCACGACATTCGAAGCTTTTCGGGGATGCTCTGCACAACTTGTCATGCAGACAGTAACGATGCCAATCAACAGAAAAAATAATAAATTATATAACCTCATAGCCTGCCTTTCGATGAATGTGTAAAAATATTATATCATACCAGCAATATACTTTTTTGATATATTATATCCCCTAAAGCAGTTAGCAAGAAACCAAATATACAATATTTAAAAATCATGACAAACAATTTTATGATTCAAGTTTAAAAATACGTGCTAAAATCGACACGTCAGGAACAATCTGATTTAATAAACCAAACCCTGATAGTAAAATATCAGGGTTTGGTTAAAGTACAAGCAATTTCTGTTAAAGTTCCGACTTTTTATTTTACCAGGAGCATTTTCTTTGTCTGTGAAAAATCTTCAGTCTGCAGTGAATAGAAATAAACACCACTGGTCAGATTTGAAGCATTAAATGTCACTTTGTGCATGTGGTTAGCCGTTTTATAACCATCTACCAAAGTAGCGATTTCTTGACCCAGAGTGTTATAAACTGTTAGCGTCACATTGCCTGAAGTCGGAATTGAATATTTAATCTCTGTTGTCGGGTTGAACGGGTTTGGATAATTTTGCTGGAGATCGAAAGCTTCCGGTACATTCATTTCCTCAACACCAACAGTTGTCGTGCCGGAATTCAAAGCTTCATGAATCGCGGCGTATTCAGCGGATCTTTGAGCATTCCAGGCAGCTTTTTCATCCGGGAACCAGTTCAAGTCACCAACCGGGAAACCACCCGTAGCGCCTGAAAGCAAATTCGTGTCATCATAAGAAAGATCCACAGGAATCGGCCAATCCGGATAAATGTAATAATCCTCACCCACATTGACCAGGCGCCAGGCATCCATAACAGCGGTACCCGCGGTATCTGCAGATGCAATACTGTATTCTTTTAATGCATCAACCTGATCAGTCAAGAGATCTGCAGGATCGGTAAAATTGGGAAGAACATCCATATAATTCGTGCCCAATGTCAGATAAGGATATTCAGCATCGTTATCGAACATTTGCTGGGTTCGTTCATTCATGACAATCTGCTGGTCTTTCCAGTCACTGATTCCATTAACTTCATCCGCGCTCAGTGTCGATGCGATATCCGAGAGCCGGTCATCCCAGTACACCACATTTCCTTCAAACAGGTATTTTCTCGGATAATCCACGCTATCCGGCAATTCAATCACATTAACAAGACCCATGGGAAGTCCATCAGGATCCTGCTCACCGGCGTCGATTTCAGGTACACCATGATAAGCCTGCACATTGCTGTTCACAAAGATGTTGTTGGTCGTGCTAAAATCACCCTGGTATCCCAAATCGAGGAATACATACCCGCTGATGTTAATGAAGGTACTATGGTTAATCATCACTCGGTTAAACCGGTATTGACGGAACTTGTACATGTAGCCCTGAGCCATAACGTGTGGCTGGGATTTTCAACCAAAAGAGTGTCTTCAGTATTAAATACATCCATGACACCACCATTACGGCGGCACGGCTGACCAACCATATTGACAAAATAACTGTCTTTGATTTTGAACGAGACATCTTTGGAACCGGTATTCATAAATACCCATCGTGTACGCTCAAACATACAATTTTCAATATCCAGAGTAACACCATCGGCTCCGGGGCCAGAAAAGCTCCAGCCCAAGTCGGCTTTTGCTGATGCGGGAACAATGTTAATATTCTTGAGGGTCAAATCATAAGGATGAGATATGGAACCCGTATTTGAACCACCCTCCCATGCAGCGCCGCATACAAGTGGAGGAGCAGCAGCAGCATCGTCATTTTGCACCAATCTCGTATCATCTTCTCCGACGATAACAGTGGGCATTTGTGTGGTCGGGCTGTTGACAAGCGGATAATAGCCGTTTGTTTTCAGCATATAAACACGGCCCTCGGGAGCATCAGTATCCAGAGTCAGCGCCTGATATAAAGAGTTCTGTTCTTCTCCCATATCAAAGAAATCTTTAATGACCAGCGTATCTCCGCGCACTTGATCGACAAAGTCGTCCAAAGTTTGTGAAAAAACCAAAGAGGTCATTAACAGAAGAAGCATGGGTAAAATAAACTGTAACTTTCTCATAGTGTAGCTCCTCAAATTTTTTTAAGATTAGTTTACAAAAATTTTTTAAAACCCTTTTTTCTTTTGTCTGCCTCCTTTCCTGTTCAATAAATGTTCTCATTCAACCCTTATGATTGGCAGTTTTTCTTGAATTATCCTCCTCCTTTCTGATTTTGTGTATGTATAGAATTTTTAAACAAGCCGCATGGATTAGATTGTTTTGGACGATTCTCAATGAGAAGCAGATTTGCGATCCTTTGTTGTATAATCCATGCAGCGAAATATTAGATACTTTAAAAATTATATCTTAAATTGAGTTCAAAAATTCTGGGTGAATAGGCAATTGATGTCTGGTTGTCTTTAATGTTTCCGTCAACCGTTCTTCTAAATCTTCGATATTCGTAAAGCGGATTATGAAAGACATTTACACCGTTTAAAGCCACACTCAAACCGTCCAGAAATGGCAATTTTTGCTTGAGAGTAAAATCCCATCTGTAAAAATTCCCGGTAAACGCATCTTCCTCGGGTCTTGCCCCCACACTGGTAATCACATCGCCCTGCATTCTAAACGAAATACGCCCGCTAAAATCTTTATAATCCGCTCCAAGGACAACATTCAGATTATGATTACCCTGGTGCAGCAGCCTTGCAGTACGGGCTGTATCTCTGGTGATATATTTATGTTTCAGGAATCTGGGATTGTCCGGATCTTTATAGGTGGAATCAATATTCCTTAATTGCTGATAATCCATTTCAGACCATGATCGGGTGTAATTGATATTCAGTACCATCGAATTCAGTGGTTTTGGCAAATACCAGAAATTTGTCTGCCATTCCACCTCCAGACCGCGGACATGGGCAGGGTTTGGATTATTAATATAGGTGGTTACGGTCTGTGATCCAGTCGGCGACTGAGCACCCAAAGTATCCCAGACATCATCTCCCGGAAATGATGCATCATAATGATTCAGGTTCGGATAAAAAATACCGGTTTGAAAGAATGTGTTATCGATTTTTTTATAAAACCCTCCTAATGTAAACAGACCGATCTCATTATTATAAACAGACCAATAGGCGTCATAGTTTGCGGATCTTGCCGGTTTTAGTTTTGGATTTCCAGCCAAGGCATAGCCGCCCGGCTCAAAATAAATGCTTGGCATAATGGCGCGATAATCCGGACGGGAAATGCCCTCAGTATAAGCAAGTCTGATATCAGACCAATCGGTAACCTTGTAACGAATATGGAAATTGGGGAAAATGTCCTCGTCGTTACGATCAACCGTATTGAGTGTATCAAATATAGCGCCGTCTCCATACACAGAGTGTGTACAATAAACAAAATTGGCATTATAATCCATATTATAATGTTCATATCGCAATCCGCCAATCAGTGTCAACCGGGGACCAATATTGAAATTGCCCATGAAATAACCGGCTGAAAAGGTTTCAGAGCCGCTAAAATCATCTCGTTCCGAATAGGGCATATGTCTTGCAGGAGTCCAGCCTTTGATAGAGGTCTTCATATAATCATCCATCAAATCCCGATCATATGCGAATTTAAACTCGTGTTCTCCCTCTAAAAAGTATTCCCCTCGTTTGTAATCAGGGTCCCGCAAATCCGTATACATAACAGGATTAGTAGGTGAGAGATTCGGGTGGTCCGGGAAAAAATCAGAAGTCGCGTTATAATAATCAGTATCATAAGACCCGCTAAAATAAGATTCAACATCGTTCGTACGCTCGGATGTTTTTATTTTCCCGCCGAATTTAAACTCGGATTGAATATTGTCAGAGATGGCGACCGGCAGGGTAAAATCCAGAGTATAATTGTATAAATGCTGTTCGAATTCTTCATCCCGAGCGACAACCCAGCCTTGTATCGTGGCGTTATTGGCATCAGTCTCGTCTTTGGGTATGTCCAAGGCATCTTCAATGGTAAAAAACCGTCGTTCATTTAAAAATTGTATCCTGTTTCCTTCATCATCATAGCCATAGGGATGGGAATTCGTATTCTGAAAGCTCATGAATTGCCCCACATCTCCATAGCGAATATCGGTCGCTTTATTTGTAGAAGAGTGTGAAGCTGAAAGTCGTGTGTTCAAGTTGCCGAAATTATATTCCGCCTGTAACGCGTTAATCATTAAATCTTTTTTATACTTATCCCGGGTTATGGCATATTCTGCCAGTGTTTCATTAAAGGCATAAATAGTTCTGAATGCAGTATTATCACTCACATTGTTTGCAATCGTATTTTGAAGAACGATTTTACCGTCAGGTAATTTATAATCCAGAATAAGACTTCCGCCGCGATCATTGTTCACATTCCATTGATCATTAAGCGTAATAGAATTCATCATATAAGGTGCTTCTCCGTAGGGCAGATCCTGCGCAATTTCCCAATCAGAGCCAACCCGATCTTGTCCTCCGTCAAAACGTGTGGCATTTCCCTGAAGAAAAACACCCAATTTGTCGTCCAGGAACCGGTTGCTGATGCTGGCCCAGGCTTTATAATTATCGTAGGTTCTATCCTGAGTATTCAAAGCGCCTTGTGTAAAGACATCAAAGTGCAAACCGGAAGGGGCTTCTCTTAACCTCAAGTTAATAACACCACCGATTGTATTGGCATCCATATCCGGTGTTATAGCTTTGGTCACTTCAATGCCTGATAAAAGATTTGATGAAATAAACCCCAGGTTCGTCGAACGGTCTTCCATGTCAGTAGAAGGAAGTTCTATACCATTTATTAATACCTGGTTAAGTTTAGATTCGACACCGCGGATAACAACTTTATCCCCTTCCATTAATGATACTCCCGGCAATCTGCTTAGAGCTTCAGCAGCACTTGCGTCAGGGAGTTCATGAATTTTAGTGGATGATACGACATTCTTAATGGCGTCAGCCCTGATTTGCTGATTGATTGCCTCTCTCTGACCTCTGGCCTGGGCAGTAATTGTAATTTCTTCACCTTCTACGGCAACAGCTTTTAGCAGTATATCTTTGGTTACGCTACCGCTCTCAGGAACATCCACACTAATCTCTGTGCTTTCATAACCGATATACGAGACTAACAGGGTCTGTTCTCCAGAGGGTGCGTTAGTAATAGTATAGAATCCATTAAAATCGGCTGCTGCTCCGAAGTTGGTGCCTTGTATTACAACATTTGCAGCAGGCAGTGCTTCACCGGTGATGTTGTCGATAACCTGACCTTTGATGGTTGCTTTTGCTATTAATGGTTGTGCCTGGCCTGTCAGGAGTACACAGACAAATCCCACGAGCAAAAGCGCTCGAGTACCGGGTAGAGGACCATTATGATCCATATCCGATCTAAAAAGCGGCATAAAACAGTTTAGCAGTTTTCTCATGAGCGGAATCCTTTATTTTTGTTTAAAAGTAAATTATAGTCCATTGCTTATTCTAAAAAATTACGAGTCCGATATGAATATTTATAGTAACGGTCTGCACAATAATGATGGTGCAGGGATTAATTTTAATAATAATTACAGTGAATGTTTTGAATTTTATCAAAGAATTTCATATATTGAATCGTTTCATACAATATCAGCACCTTTCAATAATACGAAAATTTGCTCCAAAAAGTCAAGTAAAAAAAGTAAAAACGTAAATAAATGTAAAAAAATGTCAAAAAAATAAATCAAATTATTAAATCCAATACCTTGCATCAGCTGGTAATTCACAGAAATTCATTCCTGATAGCTTAAAGTGGCTGCTTATGAAAAGAGTTATTCTGCTTTTAGAAACATCTCGTGCCTTTGGCAGAGAGTTGATTATTGGCATTGCTCGTTACTCAAGAATGCACGGTCCCTGGTCCTTCTATAAAGAACCCATCGATCTCAAGTCGTCCATTCCGCATTTAACGAGTTGGAAGCCTGATGGAATTATTATGCGCGATTCTTTAATCACAGACGAATTATTGAAATTAAATATATCTACCATTCTTGCTGTGCATGATTCCAATTATCCCCCAAAATTACCTGTTATAAGCACAGATTCTGATTCTATTGCAAAAATGGCAAGCAGTCATTTAATTGAAAAAGGATTGACAAATTATGCCTTTTGTGGTTTTGATAATTACAAGTGGTCAGAGGGGCGCAAGTTACATTTTAACAAGTATATTAATAAAGCCGGTTTCAAGGTGTTTAATTATCGTTCTCTTAGAAATAATACAAAGAATGATTGGGACATAGAACAGGAACATGTAGCCGACTGGATTCGATCTTTGCCTAAACCCGTTGGTATTTTTACATGTAATGATGACCGTGGGCAGCATGTACTGGAAGTATGCAAGATGATGAAAATTAAAGTGCCTGAAGAAGTTCTTGTTATCGGGGTAGATAATGATCCCCTGGTTTGTGATATTGGTGACCCTCCACTTACAAGTATTGCACTAAATATTCAATCTGCCGGCTATCAGGCTGCTGGTTTGATGGATGAAATGATAAATAGTGGTAAAATTATCAGGAAAAAAATTATAGTATCTCCTACACATGTTGTACAAAGGCAGTCGTCAGATATTCTTGCGGTAAATGATCCGGAAGTAGCCCGTGCAATAGCCTTTATCAGAAAAAATGCAAAGAATAAACTTTTTGTAAAAGATGTTGTCAAAACAACCTGTCTTAGCAGGAGAACATTGGAGAGGAGATTTAAAGAGTCAATTCACAGAACCATATATAGTGAAATTCGTAGAATGCGCATTGAATTGATTGCAAAAATGTTAATTGAAACTGATCTGCCCGTCTCTCAAATTTCTTCAATTTTTGATTTTACTGATTTGGAGCATATTTCCCGCTATTTTAAAATTGAAAAAGGTTTGAGTTTGAGAGAATTTCGCAAACGTTATCAACCCCGCTGATTTGCTTTTCCCTGACGCTATTTGGTTAATATTTTATTTAAAGTGGCTTTTTTTTTAATATTTATAGTTATACATTTCAAAAGGTTGCAAATCTTACTTGAGCCTTATTATTTAATTTTTTGGTTTTTGCAGTATAATCCAGTTTTTCATGTTGGAGAAAAAATATGCAATATTTACAGGATTTTTTTAGATTTATATTATATCTTGAGTATGGACAATTTAATTTTATTGACATCTGTATGAATCCTGATATTCGGGGGTGTTCATTCGGATCTATTGTTAACAAAAATTGCCAATTATTTTGCAAGCCCGTTTTTTTGTTTAGTCCTGAGCTTAAAATTAATCACTCTACTCATCTGATTCAGAAATTGAAACGGCTTTAGCTGCTGGCACTGGTCAGCTTATATTTCTATGCTTTTAATTGAGGAGCGAGATATGATAATAAAACTTGACTTTATATTTGGGATCATATTGATCGCATGTATGAATGTATTCTCACAGATCGATCCGGGAGATGAGAATTTAACTCATTCCTGGACATTTGATGATGGCACCGCTACAGATATGGTTGGTGCAGAGGGAAACACAATGGGATCAGCCCAAATTTTACAAGGTGCCCTTAATACAACTGAATCGGACTCTTGGCTGTCTTTGCCTGCTGATTCGATTGCAATTAACACTTATGCTGAGGTTACAATTGAGACCTGGTTTCAATCTGTTCCGAATGGGAATACCGGATTTACTATGCTGGTATCGTTTGGGAACACACAAAATACATTTGGTACCGATTATTTTTTTATGACAGCTGCACGTGCAGATGACGTCAGTCGCACGGCCATTTCTTGTGGAGATGCGAATACTCCCTGGAGCAGTGAAACCGGGGCAAATGGTGTTGAATACGATGATGGTACGGTGCATCACATGGTGAGTACACTTGATTCGACGAGTATTACTTTATATATCGATGGAGAGTTGCAAACGACTACGCCTCTGGATTCCAATAATCGCATTTCAGAGATCAGTCCCCTTTATGCTTATTTGGCAAAAAGTTTGTATGATAGCGATCCAACCTGGAGAGGCTATATACACGAGTTTAATATCTATAACAAGGCGTTAACAGCGGATAATGTCCTTTATCTTTTTGAAAATGGAAAGAACACTTTTCATTGGGTTGGAGAGGAAGCCTTAAAACCCGTTGTTGTCGAGGCGGAATCTGGCAATATGGGGAGTGATTTCAGTGTATTGCAGGATGATAGTGTTGGTTATGTGATGATAGAATCCAATGCCACTGCTTTCAATCCAGTCAGTGGCGCCCGTATGATTTCCTATGAGGTTACGTTTCCGGACACAGGAACCTATGATTTGTTTGCTCGATTGCGTGTTGGACCGAACACTGATGATGATGACAGTTTTTTCTACGGCAACGGATTTGGAGAAAAGGACAGTTCAGAGAATGCGGACTGGATATTTATCAATGGTCTGGCTACGGCGGGATTTTCGGAACCGAATGATGTGGTGCGTGATCCTGGGGGCCTGGGTGCCGGGATGTGGAAATGGGTCAATCTTTCCCGGAATGCCTATCAAGGGGATACGAGTATTGCGTTCACTGTTGTTAATGACAGTTTAACACAAACATTTCAGATTGGCGCACGGGAAGACGGTTTGGATATTGACAAGCTGGCGTTCGGAAAGTCGTACTTGTATTATACAGTCGAAAATCTGGACAACAGGGAAATAGGGTCCGCAGAGATTCCGGCTGAGATGTGTGGCAAGGTCCGCCTTTGGCTTCCGATCAGCCAAAATTTGTCGGGAATGTTTACAGTTCCCCTCAGGTGGCTAATTTTGAATCCTACTGGAACCAGGTAACGCCTGAGAATGCGGGTAAATGGGGGAGTGTTGAAGGTAACCGTGACAATATGAATTGGAGCGGCCTGGATGCCGCTTATAATCTTGCAAAGGATAATGATTTTCCATTCCATTTTCACGTTCTTGTTTGGGGAGCACAGCAGCCGAACTGGCTGGATTCTCTGTCCTCCGAAGAGCAGCTTGCGGAGATACGGGAATGGTTTGAAGCGGTGGCGGAGCGGTATGATGACATTGATTATTTAGAGGTTGTCAATGAACCATTGCCGGGTCATAATCCCCCTGACGGCACCAGCGGGCGTGCGAATTACAAAGCTGCTTTGGGAGGAAATGGAGATACGGGTTGGGATTGGGTGGTCAATGCATTCAAGCTGGCTCGAGAGGTTTTTCCATCTACAACAGAACTGATGATCAATGATTTTGGCATAATCAATAGCACAAGCAGTACGGCCCAATATCTGAGTCTTGTAAGATTACTTCAAAGAGAAGAATTGGTTGATATTATAGGTGTTCAGGGGCACGCTTTTTCGACCAATGCATCAACGGTCATTATGAAACGGAATCTTGATTCTTTAGCAACGACAGGATTGCCTGTTCAAGTTACAGAGTTGGATATTGATGGCCCATCCGATGCCATACAACTTTCAAGTTATCAGCGCATTTTTCCGGCTCTTTATGAACATCCAGGAGTCGAAGGAATTACCTTGTGGGGCTGGAGACGTGGATTGTGGCGCGATGATCAGGGTGCTTACCTGCTTAATCAAGATGGCACGGAGCGTCCTGCATTGGAATGGATGCGGCACTATTTGGATAGTTTGGATTTAGCAACTGTTACAGTTGAAAAAGTTGCAGAGGTACCTGTGGAATTCAATCTGTATAATAATTATCCCAATCCGTTTAATATGGAAACACGAATCGGATATCAATTATCGGTTGATGGCCAGGTGAGCATAAAAATATATAATATGCTTGGCCAGGAGATCTTTACGCTACTGGATGAATTTAAATCTTCCGGATATCATGAAATGAGGTGGAACGCGGAAAACCTGAGTACAGGAATTTATTTTTATAACATTCAGGTTGTTAGCAAGAGTGGAGAACTTTTTACAGATATGAAAAAATGTATACTTTTAAAGTGAATTTAATTGAATAGATTTCAATATTTTGGCCGTAAGTTCGATTAGTGCTATGCACTGAATGATGCCAGAAATACTGTTGCACTTGTTACTTGAACTCAGAAATAAACCAGGAGAAGAAAATGAAATTTATCAAGTGTTTGTTTTTGGTAGTATTCGCATTGGCTACAGGTTTACTGAATGCTGAGGATAGCCAAAATAAAAAAACAAATCGGATTGTTGTGAATGCTGATCTTGGTAAAGAAACTATCAGCAAATTTATTTATGGTCATTTTGCCGAACATTTGGGTCGATGTATTTATGGTGGGATTTATGTTGGGGAAGATTCTGATATTCCAAATACACGCGGTATTAGGAATGATGTTGTAGAAGCGCTTAAGGAAATTGGTCCCAGCGTTGTGCGGTGGCCAGGCGGATGTTTTGCGGACACATATCACTGGAAAGACGGTATCGGGCCAAAGGAGGAACGACCTTCCATCGTGAATACGCATTGGGGTGGTGTAACCGAGGATAACAGTTTTGGAACGCACGAATTTTTGGATTTTTGCGAACTGATCGGTGCCGAGCCGTTCATTTGTGTGAATGTGGGCAGCGGGACGGTTCAGGAAGCCGCGGATTGGGTGGAATATGTAAATTCCGATGCAAAAAGTCCAATGACGGAATTGCGAAAGCAAAACGGAAGAGCAGAGCCCTGGAATGTGAAATACTGGGCAGTCGGTAATGAGAGCTGGGGCTGCGGCGGCCATATGACTCCGGATTATTATGCGGATTTGTATAAAAGATTTTCCACATATATGCGTTCCGGGCGTCCGTTTCGGGTCGCCAGCGGCGGAACAGATCCGGATTTTGAATGGACGGAAACCATTCTAAAAAAGACACAAAATTATACAAATTTAATTCAGGGATACTCTTTTCATTACTATACGTTTTGTCATGGCTGGGATGACAAAAGTTCCGCCACACAGTTCGATGAAAACGACTGGTTCTATACCATGAAAAATACGTTGATCATGGAAGAGCGTCTTGAAAAACACATTGCATTAATGGATGAATATGATCCGGAAAATAAAATCGGCATCATGGCAGATGAATGGGGAAACTGGTTCGATGTTGAGCCGGGAACGAATCCGGGCTTTTTGTATCAACAGAACACGCTGCGCGATGCTGTAACCGCCGCTCTTTATCTTAATATTTATAACAACCACGCCAGACGGATCAAGATGGCAAATATTGCCCAGATGATCAATGTTCTGCAGGCCATGCTGCTCACCAAAGAGGAACAGATCGTAAAAACTCCGACTTTTTACGTTTTCAAAATGTACAAAGTGCATCATGATGCCACGCTTTTACCGATTGATGTGGTTTGCAAAGATTATTCATACGACGGTATGTCCTTGCCGAGCATAAGCGCCTCCGCTTCCAAAGATCAAAACGGAGTTATCCACATATCTCTTTGCAACATAGATCTGCACAATGACAGAAGCATAGAGATTGATTTGCGAGGTTCGAATCAATGGTCCGATTTCGCCGGTGAGATTATCGCGGCGCCGAATAAAAATGATTATAATGATTTTGGAAAACCCGAAAAAGTGAATATTCAGGAGTTCTCGTCTTTTAGCGTGCAAAATAATGTACTTAAAGTTGACTTGCCGGCAAAGTCCGTTGTGACCATTGCGCTAAAGAACTAACTTTCGAATTAGAGTCAAAATTGATCTGATTATCCCCGAGCTTACAGCGAGATGAATGTGATTTATTTTTGCATCAAGCGTTTTCAGATCAAACCATCAAGGGAGACCCACACATGAAGAATTTTTATGTTTTTCTACTATTGGCGATTTTCATAACCTACGGAATTTGTCCTGTTCCAATGAATGCTGCTGATTCCGGCGCGGTCGAAGACTTTAAACCTGCCTCTACCAATCAGCCGGGTAAGGAATTTCCCAAAGTTAATTCTGAAGGCCGGGTGCGTGCCAGAATTTTGGCGCCGGAAGCCAGGCGAGTTCAATTGGATATCAGTGCTGTCAAATACGACCTGACTCAGGATGAAAATGGCGTCTGGATCGGGGACTCGAATCCGCAGGACGAAGGGTTTCACTACTATCAGCTTTGGATTGACGGGGCCGCGGTTCCCGATCCCAACAGCTTGTACTTTTATGGCGCCATGCGCTGGGGCAGCGGCATTGAAATTCCGGCCCATGATCAGGAATTTTACGCCCTCAAGAATGTGCCGCACGGTCAAATTCGAAAGATTCTTTTTTACTCGGAAAGCACCGATACTGTACGCCGAGCTTTTGTCTACACCCCGCCTGGTTATGACCAGGATCTGACCAAACGATATCCGGTATTGTACCTGCAGCACGGCTGGGGTGAGAATGAAACCAGCTGGCCCAATCAGGGCAAAGTTAATCTCATTATGGATAACTTGATCGCGGAGGACAAGGCCAATCCTTTTATCATTGTCATGGCCTATGGCATGACGAATGAAGTCAAGATGGGTGGTTTGCGAAATTTCGATATCAAACCGTTTCAAACGGTTCTCATCGACGAGTTGATACCGTATATTGATTCGAATTTCCGCACGCTTGCCGATCAGTCCCATCGCGCTATGGCTGGTCTTTCGATGGGCGGCTTTGAAACCCGATTAATCACTTTGAAAAATCTCGATCTTTTCTCCCATATCGGTCTGTTCAGTGGCGGAAGTATCAGTCCGGAGGATGTCGAAAATACGCCGGATTTTAAAGAAAAAGTCAAACTCGTATTTGTCAGCTATGGCAGCCGTGAACTGGACCGCGGACGCGGCTGGGGAGGCGATCCCCGGGAAAATACCAAAGCGATCAAGGACGCAGGTATTAATGCGCATTTCTATGTATCTCCGAATACGGCTCATGAATGGCAAAGCTGGCGGCGCAGTCTGAACGAATTGGCGCCGCTTTTGTTTCAGGATTAAGTTTATGACTTTTATTTATCAGTCATTTAATCTATGTGAATGAATCGTTTTATCTTTGATCAGAACGGAAATATATAGAGATCGAGGTTATCGAAACGCCGCAATGGGCTCCGGGAGCGGTCTGCGATCCTGAGCGAGGCAACAGCGGTTCGATATCGGTGACGATCAAAAAAATGAACGCTCTCTCATCATCCTCCTCTCATCAGCCGGGGCGTGACACGGCCTATGCCGTGGACAACCCCAGCGGTACCTGGTGGCAACCCGCCCCGGCAGATTTTCAACCGGTTTTGACGATTGAGCTTTCACCGGATACACGTTTTGATGTGGCGCAGTTGTTCACCGTCGATGGTGTCCGTCTGATGTCCAACGGCGGACGCCGGAGAGGGTGGCGGTCTCAGGTGATGAATCTTTGAATTTTGTTTATCAATACAAGAACGATATGTTCACAGACGGTGAGACGTACAGGACGGCGCTTGATCAAATAAAAAATACCGTTCTGTGTCATATGATTTTTGAGGACATAACTCCGGTAAGGTGTCGTTTTGTCAGACTGACTTTGACGGATTGGCCAAAGCATATTCCATCGGGATTGCTGTAATTTTCCGTTTTCGGCTCATCCGCCGGATATTATCCTGCCAAAGTGCCGATTTTTTTATTCCATTGGATAATAATAAGAGTATATAATGAGCCGAGTTTATGTTTTATTGTTTTAAATATTCGACAGATGAACCTGAAAGTTGTACTCTAAAATGATCATTAATGACGGTGCCTATCAGCAAGCCCGGCTCAGCATGCACGTCCATATGTTAAACCGTCACATATTGTGGAGAATTAATTGTCATGTATTATAAATTATGGTTATTTTTATCAATCTTGATGGCCTCTGCCTGTTTTGCACAGGTCAACTCAAATACTGGAACATTGTCAGAGGATCATACGACACATACTTTCCGATATACAAATCCAATTACCAGGAACACATCCATCTCAATGCGCGATTATTGTATTATTAAAGTAGGAGAAAAGTGGTATTGCACGGGAACATCCAGGCCTGTTTGGACTGGACCCAATCCGGGAGTACGGCTGTTGGTTTCTGATGATTTGTTACACTGGGAGCACCATTCCTGGTTGATCGATGCGGGTAAACTACCGGAAGATTGTCCTTACAACGGTCGTTTCTGGGCCCCTGAGATTCACTATATACAAAACAAATATTGGCTGACGATCAATAGCGGCAAAGTCACCGAACAAGACCCCAAAGGCATGAGTGCGCACAGTGTTTGGCTTTTTTCGTCCGATGAGGTCACCGGTCCTTATATACTGGTAAACGGACCGTTGACGGGTCAATACAATAACGACGCGACCCTTTTTAAAGACGACGATGGACAGGTTTATTTTTATTGCAGCGGTAATGGTCTTTTTCAGGCAAAAATAGATTTAAAAACCGGAACACTGACAACGCCTATTGATAAGTTTCTTGACAAACGTGAACCCGGTTATCCCGAGTGGATGATGGGAGGAATAGAAGGGCCTTTTGTCATAAAACGCGATGATACCTACTTTATGTTCTTTTCAACCTGGACCCGAGGATATGAGGTGGGCTTGCTGAAATCCAAAAAACCGCTTGGTCCCTGGGAACTGGTATCACGGGAACCGATCTTTGGCACCCGAAAAAAAGGATATCGTCGTGAATTGGCCATGAGTGGGGGATATGATCATTTAAAGTTTGAGGACACGGAAGACCCTTATTGTGAAACCGGGCATAATGCCTTGTTCGAAGGACCGGATGGCCAAATTTGGAGTTCCTGTCATTACATGATGTATGAAAAACGGCCTTATCCGTACAGTCAAACCTTTAAATCATGGGAATTAACCCCTCAAATGGGATATGAACCGGTGTACTATAAAAATGGCAGACTTTATATCGACGGCCCCAGATGGACAGAACAAATTGTTGAATATTAAAGATATGAGCAGACAAAATTTTCTATATCCTAAATATTCTGTAATTGTAGCATGAAAAATGGCTTGTCCATATCAATTAGAAATTAGGAGTAACTACTTTTGAAAAGTTATATTTTTTTTCTCGTGTTTGCATTTATTGTGATCGTTAAAGCAGGATATTCTGAAATCTTGTCTCAACCCCAAAAATATGTTTATGAGCCCACGTTTGAATCTCTTGAGAAAGCCAATCCTGTTCCGGAATGGTTCAAGGACGCCAAGTTCGGTATCTATTTCCATTGGGGTGTTTATTCTGTTCCTGCCTATGCCAACGAATGGTATCCCCGGAATATGTATATAAAAGGATCAGCGGAAAACAAACACCACACAAAAGTTTATGGCGATGTTTCTCAGTGGCCATACGATCACTTTATTACCGGTGACAAGGACAAGCAGGGAAATTTTGTTCAGTTCTCGCCCAGGCTCAAATCAAACGGCGGATCATTCGATCCTGACGAATGGGCTCAGCTCTTTGCGGATGCCGGAGCAAAATTTGCCGGTCCGGTGGCTGAGCACCACGACGGGTTTTCCATGTGGGCCAGCGAGGTGAATCCATGGAACGCCAAGGACATGGGACCGAAACTGGATCTGGTTGGTTTATTGACGGATGCCATCCGCAAGCAAGATATGAGGGTTATCCTCTCCATGCACCATGCGTACAACATTACCGGATTTTATCAAGCGGTACCGCAAACAGACGATCCAAAACTCCAAAAGCTTTACGGACAGCAGGGAAAAGAGGCGAATGAAGCCATGTGGCTGAGTAAACATAAGGAAATAATAAGTCAATATAAACCCGATATTATCTGGCAGGATTTTAATCTGCATGTGATCTCTCAATCTGTTCTTCTCCAGTTCTTATCTTACTATTACAATCAGTCAGCCGAATGGAATAAAAATGTGGTGGCTACCTACAAGGATGGTCTGAATCCCGATTGCGCTGTTCTCGATTATGAACGCGGCGGACCCGTCGATATAACTGAAAATTACTGGCTTACCGATGATGCGATCAGTTCCTCAAGCTGGTGCTACACCGAGGGGATTGGATATTATTCCGAAAAAACAAGTGCTTCATGGTTTTATTGACAGAATAAGCAAAAACGGCAATTTACTGTTGAATATATCACCCAAAGCAGATGGGACAATCCCCCAGGAACAAAAAGACCTTTTGCTTGCAATGGGTTCATGGCTTAAAAAATACGGCGAAGCGGTGTATAGCACACGGGCGTGGCAAAAATATGGAGAAGGTCCGACAAAAATGGGGTCGGGTCACGGTGTATTTACCGCTCCGGCGGAAGGGAGTGCACAAGATGTTCGCTATACACGGTCCAAAGATAATACGACACTTTACGCCATTCTGCTTGGCTGGGAACGAGATCAAAAAAATGTTATACTTAAATCATTATCTTCTGACAGAATTGACATTAAGAACCTGAATTCGGTCGAACTCATCAATGGCAAAGCTGGAAAATACCTAACATTAGATTATAATCAGAATACGGAAGGGTTGGAGGTTAGATTGCCCGAACGCCCTTTTAAAGAACCGGCCTATGTTTTGAAACTCAGCTTTGACCGCACGATTCCGCCTATTGACCTTTATGCAGATGTCAATTGTACTCCGCATTATTATATTGTTCCAGGTGAAAATACAGGTCGTTTGATTCTTGGTTCGGATTTGAGACTGGCAGGTAAAAGAAAAGATCATGCCAACCAATGGAAATTGGAAGCATTGGGAAAAGGATTTTATAGAATTCTGAACCGTCAGAACCATGAAAAAGTATTGGCGTGTCGTGTTTCCGGATCATCCAGTCATGAACTATTTATTTCAGATGTTTCCGACAAAGACAGTCAATTATGGAAAATCGAACATTCGTATAATGGATTACTTGCCATCTTTTACAAACAATTTCCTTCGTATGTACTAGCGATAAATAATGACTTGACCGAAGGTGAAAGAGTCGAGTTGGTCAATTCCGAGGATGGTTTCTCTTTCGGATGGAAGCTGTTAGAAGTCTGCGAAATTGAGCAAAAAGCTTTCAAACCACATACTATTCCGGGAACCATTGAAGCTGAAGATTACGATACCGGCTGTTCCGGCGATGCGTATTACGATACCGATGAGATAAATGAAGGCGGACAATATCGTTATCATGAAGGTGTGGATATTGATAATTGCTCTGCAGGCGGCTATGCGTTGGGCTGGACTCGTGCCGGAGAATGGCTGGCCTATACAGTTACTGTGAATCAAACCGCGACATATCGGATTTCGTTCTATATCGCGTCCGCTTCCGAAAGTGGAAAGCTGCATCTTGAATGTGATGGGGTAAACAAAACGGGGATTATTTCAATCCCGAATACTGCCGGTTATCAAAATTGGAAACCAGTAAAAAAGACCGTAAAGCTGGATGCTGGTCAGCATGTATTGAAACTGGTCGTTGATGGCGATTACTTTAATCTTGACAAAATGATTTTTAAAGAGGTAAAAGAATAAAACACATATTGAGCTGTAAAATTAACTGTTCATTATTATAGGAAATTTTATCATATGAGAAAAGTAATAACGATTTTGTTTTTAATCACGAGTCTATGGGGACAACAGCAATATCCTTTTCAGGACCCCAACCTGGATTCCAAAGAGCGGGCCAGAGATTTGATTTCGCGCTTAACGCTTGACGAAAAGGTTTCTTTAATGTGTGACCAGTCGGATGCCATTCCGCGTTTGGGCATCAAGACGTTCAATTGGTGGAGTGAGGCTCTGCACGGTCTCGCCAATAATGACAGTGTTACGGTATTTCCAGAGCCTATTGGTATGGCGGCCTCATTCGATGATGAACTGGTTTATCGTATTTTCGATGCGGTTTCCGATGAAATCCGAGCCAAGTACAATGAATCCCGACGCAAGGGATTGGAAAATCGCCGCTTTCTGAGTCTTTCGGTGTGGACGCCCAATATTAATATTTTTCGTGATCCCCGCTGGGGACGCGGCCAGGAGACATACGGCGAAGATCCCTACTTGATGTCGCGAATGGGCGTTTCGGTTGTCAAAGGTCTGCAAGGTCCCAGGATGCAAAATACAGAAAATTATTGGCCTGCGCCAAGCATTATGCGGTTCATTCCGGGCCCGAATGGAGTCGGCATGAAATTAATCTCAATACTATTAATCCTCGCGATTTATATGAAACCTATCTGCCGGCCTTTAAAGCTCTGGTACAACAGGCCGATGTCCGCCAGGTGATGTGCGCCTATCAGCGTCTGGATGACGATCCCTGTTGTGGCAATACACGGCTGCTGCAACGTATTCTGCGTGATGAGTGGGGATATGAGTACCTTGTTGTTTCCGACTGCGGCGCCATTACCGACTTTTTCAACAGTCATCATGTGTCATCCGATGCGGTCCATGCCGCGTCCAAGGCTGTTCTTGCCGGAACGGATATCGAATGCGTTTGGGAAAATTATCCTTTTAAAACCTTATCAGAAGCGGTTAAAAGAGATCTGATCAAAGAAGAAAAAATAGATAAAAGTTTGATGCGGGTGTTGACCGGACGATTTGATCTGGGGGAAATGGACGACGATTCGATTGTGCCCTGGGCCCACATTCCCATGTCGGTGGTGAATAACGAGGAGCACCGGAACCTTGCCCTGACGATGGCCCGGGAATCGATGACGCTTCTGCAGAATAAAAACGAGATTCTCCCTCTACAGAAATCGATCGAAAAGCTGGCTGTGATCGGACCCAATGCCGATGATGAACCCATGTTGTGGGGAAATTACAACGGCACACCGATACGGACGATTAGCATTCTCGACGGGATTTCCTCAAAGCTTGCATCCGACAAGATTCTATATGATAAAGGCTGTGATCTGGTTGAGGACAAAGTGACGCAAAGCTATTTTGATCAGTGTTCGTTCAAAGGCCGAAAAGGCTTCAAGGCGACCTACTGGAACAACCCTGAACTCACCGGTGACATTGTTACCACGCAGCAAATTGTAAATCCAATTCAATTAACCACGGCTGGGCAACACGAATTTGCGCCGGGGGTTAAGCTCGAAGGGTTCTCGGCCAAATACGAAACCGAATTTGTACCCGAAAAAGATGAAGAAATTGTATTTAAAGGCGGAGCGACAGGACACTTTGAATTGCTGGTAAATGGCGAATCCTTGACAAAATATGACAATTGGCGGACACTGCCGTCACGACATCCATTCGAGGTCAAAGCCGGGAAAACATACAAGATCGAAATCCGTTACGCCCAGATGCACAATTGGCAGGCAAACCTCGAATTTAATTTTGGTAAAGAAGTAGATGTAGATTACACTCATCTTTTAAAAAAACTTGAGGGTATCAATTTGGTGGTGTTTGCAGGCGGCCTCTCCGGGCAGCTCGAGGGTGAAGAAATGCCGGTTTCCTATCCTGGATTCAAAGGGGGCGACCGCACCCATATCGAACTCCCGCCTGTGCAACGCAATTGTTTAAAAGCACTCAAACAGGCGGGTAAAAAAGTTGTTTTCGTAAATTGTTCCGGTTCAGCCGTCGCACTTAAACCCGAAACTGAAACCTGTGACGCCATTCTTCAGGCCTGGTACGCCGGTGAATCGGGCGGACAAGCTGTGGCCGATGTGCTTTTTGGCGATTACAATCCATCGGGAAAACTGCCCGTCACATTTTATAAAAATTCAGAGCAGCTCCCTGGTTTTGAAGATTATTCAATGCAAGGACGGACTTATCGTTATATGGACAATGCACTTTTTCCGTTTGGATACGGACTATGCTATACCCGATTTGAAATTGGTGCTGCTTGTTCAAACAAAACGTCGATCACCGCTGATGAAACCATTCGATTGACAATTCCCGTAACGAATTGCGGCCACCGTGACGGTACCGAGATTGTACAAATTTATGTACGAAAAGAGAATGATCCCGACGGTCCTCTGAAAACTCTGAGGGGGTTCCAGCGAGTATTTGTTAAAGCCGGCAAAACACGGCAAGTAACGATAGACCTGCCGCCTTGTTCTTTTGAATTTTACGACTGGAATCAGCTTAAAATGGCGGTCAACCCGGGAAAGTACATGGTGTATTATGGTCATAGTTCAGCTGATAACGATTTAAAGATAACCACAATAACGATTCAATAAAATGATATGTTTGATCAGAGATACGATAATTATAATTACGAAAAAGGCGCTTATTCTACGATAACCTTCAACTGGAATGATTCAAAAAACGTATTGACCATTTATAAAAGAAAAGGGTCCTTTCCCGGCATGCTGGATGAGCGTATGTTTAATATTGTAGTGGTCAACAAAAACAAAGGCGCCGGTATGGCAACATCAGTCGGTAAAACGATCCTGTATTCAGGTGAGGAAATGAAATCAAATCTCAAATAGCACAGATTAAAATACAAATGCAAAAAAGATAAATCTGAACATCAAAACTATCTCATAAACTCAAACAGGAGTCTCCCATGTATCATGGCTGCAATCGATTGGCAATTGCTCTGATTTTTTCCATTCTTATTTTTATATCGGGCCCGGTATCGGCTCAACTTGTGACCAATGGTGGTTTTGAAAATTCGGATGTCGGTGGCATGACTGAAACCGGTACACCAGGATGGTTAATGATTTTCGGAGACGATATAACTCCGCCTGTTTTCGAGATTGTGAACGAACCGGTTGCAGAAGGAAATCACGCCTTGAAAACGACCGTGAACGGTCTGGGTAGTAATCAATGGGATATCCAGGTTGTTGCCGATAGTATTCCGGTCACTCAGGGCGCAACTTATAATTACTCGGTATGGGCAAAAGCTGAAAAAGCCGGCGCGCAGGTGAATTTTACGGTAGGCAATTATTCCTATTCGGAATACAATGTCATTCGCCCCGCAACGCTTACCACCCAATGGAAGAAATTTACCATGCAGTTTACAGTCAGTGACAATCAAACCTATATCCGGGCGCCTATTCATTTCAGTTATGCAGCAAATGCAGGAAATGCCATTTATCTGGATAATCTGCAGATCACGGATGTTAATTTTGGTAAAACGCCTGTTGTGGTTGAAGCAGAATCCGGTATCATCGGCAGCAGTTTTTCAGTTCAACAGAGCGATACCATAACCTATGTGACCACGACAAGCGATTATTTGGGTCAAACCAGTCCGGAAGACACCAGCAGTATGATAACCTACCAGGTAACCTTTGAGGACTCGGGACATTACAATTTATTTGCCCGGTTACGCGTGGGTCCCAACGAATGGGATGACGACAGCTTTTTTGCTGCACACGGATTCGGCGATAAAAACGATACGGCGCGTGCGGACTGGGTCTTTCTTAACGGGCTTGCCGATGTGGGATTTGCCCATGCCACGGATATTGTAAACGGGCCGGGTGTGGCCGGTTCGGAAATCTGGAAGTGGGTAAACCTGACCAAAAATTTTTTTCCGGGCGAACTGCCGCAGGAGACATTTTATGTCAGCAGCGGCAGCCTTTTAAAAACATTTCAAATCGGCAGTCGTGAAGACGGGTTGTGGTTTGACAAGTTTGCATTCGGCAGATCTGACTTGTACTATACAGTTGAATATCTTGATGAGGGACTGCCGGGTTCGGTCACCCCGCCGGAGCAGGATTCAAGTAAATTCTATCGGGGACCGCCTTTGGCGGAAGGCGCGTCAAAATTTTTGGGTAATGTCAAAGGTCTGGGCAATAACAATTTTGCCGATTACTGGAATCAGTTGACTCCCGGGAATGAGGGGAAATGGGGGTCTGTAGCGACGAGCAGCGATACCAATAATTGGAATTGGAGTGGACTGGATGATCTGTATGATTATGCAAAATCTAATGATTTGATTTTCAAAGACCATTGCCTGATTTGGGGCAACCAGCAGCCAAATTGGATTGAAAGTCTTGATCCGGATCAGCAACTCATTTACATCAAAGCCTGGTTTAGGATGGTCGGGGAACGGTATCCGGATATGGATATGGTCGATGTGGTCAATGAACCTTTACACGATCCGCCTTCAGGCGAGTCAAACGGAAATTATCTGGCTGCGTTGGGGGGGAAAGGTGAAACAGGCTGGGACTGGGTCATAAAAGCTTTCGAATTGGCGAGAACATATCTGCCCAATGCTCAATTATTGATAAATGATTACCACATTATTAATAATCATTCAGCTACCACATCATATCTGGAAATTATTAATCTGCTCAGGGATAGAGGGCTCATAGACGGTATTGGTGTACAAGGGCATCGTTTTGAACTGGAATATGCCAGCACCACAACGTTAAAGCACAATCTGGATCGATTGGCAGCAACCGGTTTGCCCATTTATATATCTGAATTGGATCTGGGCAATTTAAATGACGCCGGGACGCCTGATGATGATCAGCAATTGACCCTGTATAAAAGAATCTTTCCGGTATTGTGGGAACATCCGTCGGTAAAAGGAATCACTCTCTGGGGATATATTGAAAATCAGATGTGGCAGCCCACCTGTTACTTGGTGCATTATGACGGCGCCTGGAGACCCGCTATGGAATGGCTGGCTCAATATATTCAAGATTATGTATCCGGAGTGGAAAAGTACGAAAAGACGATAATACCTGTTTTTAAACTAAAACAAAATTATCCCAATCCGTTTAATCCGAATACGACTATAGAATTCAGTATCCCAGAACCTGCGAAAACATGTCTTGTTGTTTATGATGTTCTCGGCAGAAAAGTGGCAACATTGGTCAATAAGGATTTAACCGCAGGTGTTTACACGATTACCTGGAACGTCGATCAGGGCCAGGCTGCAAGCGGTACCTATTTTTGCAGATTGGTGTCCGGTGATCAGGTTCGGACACAAAAAATGCTGTATATCAAATAGGATTATATGACCAGAGGATGTTCTTTTTTAAAAAACTTTATTTCTATGGTCATCGTTAATCAACGTGACTGCAAACTATTTTGCCGAGCGCGTTTGAATCATCAATTGACAGGTACTTTTATGAAAAATATAAAGCCGGAACTATGGATCCTTTTTTTTCTATGTCCGGGATTGCCGTTCATTCTTCAAGCGCAGGATAGACTATATCCCGAGACCTTTCCCGTCGGTGATGTGAAATTGTTGGAGGGACCGTTTAAACATGCTCGTGATCTCAACATTAAAGTGCTTTTAGAATATGATATTGACAGACTGTTAGCGCCCTATAGAAAAGAGGCGGGACTGGAACCAAAAGCGCCAGGTTATCCGAACTGGGCGGGATTAGATGGACATGTTGGCGGGCATTATTTGTCGGCAATGGCGATGAATTACGCGGCTACCGGGAATTCCGAATGTAGAAAAAGAATGAGATATATGATATCGGAAATTAAAGCCTGCCAGGACGCAAACGCAATCGTTTATCCTGATTGGGGAATTGGATATGCAGGCGGGATGCCGAATAGTGAAGCGATATGGAATTCTGTAAAAAATGGAGATTTTGGCACGTACCGGCGATCATGGGCGCCATGGTACAATATACATAAAATGTATGCCGGCTTGAGAGATGCATGGCTATATGCCGGGAACGAAGAAGCTAAAACTATTTTCCTGAAATTTTGTGACTGGGGAATTCATCTCACACTTGAATTGACAGACGCCCAAATGCAAACCATGCTTGACTCGGAACACGGCGGTATCAACGAAATGTTTGCTGATGCCTATCAACTGACAGGTGATAAAAAGTATCTAACTGCCGCTAAACGATTTTCTCACAAGGCGTTGCTAAAACCCATGTCAGTGGGCAATGATAATCTCGATAACAAACATGCGAACACCCAGATTCCCAAAGTTGTGGGCTTTCAACGAATAGCAGAACTTGCCAACGATAAAGACTATGCAAAGGCAAGCAGCTACTTTTGGCACACTGTAACCCAAAATCGAAGTCTGGTATTTGGCGGGAACAGTAGAAAAGAGCATTTCCCAAGTGTGAAAGCATGCGGTGATTTTATTAACGATGTCGAAGGCCCTGAATCCTGCAATTCATATAATATGCTCAAGTTAACCGAACATTTATTCAGGTTTAACCCTACAGTCAGGTACATGGATTATTATGAGAGAACTTTGTACAATCATATTCTGTCAATACAACATCCCGCACATGGTGGTCATGTGTACTTTACTCCGGCACGTCCGCGTCATTATAGAGTTTACTCATCTCCAAACGAGGCGATGTGGTGTTGTGTGGGTACAGGTATGGAAAATCATGGCAAATACAATGAAATGATCTATACACGCCATAAAGATTCTATTTATGTAAATCTCTTTATCGCTTCCGAATTAAATTGGAAAGAAAAAGGTATTAAAATAAAACAGGAAACCAATTTTCCTGATCAAGCGAAAACCAAATTAACAGTTACAGGAGGCTCTGCTCGAGTTGCATTGATGATTCGCTATCCTTCCTGGGTAAAAGACGGGGAATTAAAAATTAGGGTTAACGGCAAATCGATACCGATTAAATCCCGTCCGTCTTTTTATTTTGCGATTGAACGGTTATGGAGAACCGGCGATAATGTACAGATTATTTTACCCATGCATCATTCAGTTGAACAGTTGCCCAATGTCCCTGACTATATAGCATTTTTGCATGGTCCGATTCTGCTGTGTGCCCAAACCGGTAAAGAGGATTTGGCCGGTTTGGTGGCTGATGACAGCAGGTGGGGACAAATTCCAGCCGGAAAACGGCTGCCTGTTGATAAAGCGCCGATACTCATTGCGGATGATCTTTCCAGGATTACCGATAAATTGACACCGATTGAGGATAAACCCCTGCAATTTAAAATTTCAAATCTAAAAATGGTAAATCCTCAAAATTTTGTGCTGGAACCTTTTTATAATATTCATGATGCAAGATATATGATGTACTGGATGGCATTGACACCAAATCAATACGAAACACGTATTGATTCAATCGCCGTAGCGGAAAAAAACAAGCTTGCATTGGAAAATCGTACAATTGATTCGGTCGCGCCGGGTCAGCAGCAACCGGAGACTGATCATGATATGAAAAGTTTAAATTCGAATTCAGGCGTTTTCTTGGATGAATTCTGGCGGGATGCCAAAGCTGGCGGGTATTTTAGCTATCGTTTGAATACAAATGGAGAAACAGATTTGTCTTTAAGGGTTCATTATTTTGGTTATGAATGGGGGAACCGGAGATTTGATATATTTATCGATAATGAGAAACTGTTGACTGAAGATAATACAGGCAGATGGTATCAATCAGTATTTAAGGATGTTGAATATAAAATTCCAAACAGGATGATTGAAGGGAAAAATAATATACGAGTTAAATTTAAAGCGCTTGCGGAAAGTACTGCGGGAGCAGTATATTTTATTCGTTTGCTTAAATCTGAACATATAAAAAATTGATTGGTGAAATAGTTCCTATAATTCTTTATAAGAGATGATTATTTTGGACAGCATTTTTGATTATTTGATTTTGCTTTGTGAATAAATACCTTGAAATGAAAATTTGCCGATATGCTTATTCTATTCGACGTGTAAAAGAAATTTGGTATTGTTATGAAATTTAAAAGCTTTGTATTTATCGTTATATATTTTCAGGTTTCAGCATTTAGTCAGCTTAAATGTCCCAAATTAATTAGCGACGGCATGACTTTTTCGAACGAGTGAGCTTTACTGAAAATGAGAATATCATATAACCTATTTGAAAATAAAATTTTACAACTTTAATTATAACCTCATAAGGAGTTGATCATGTACGGTCCATACAAAAACTGCAGTTATTTTTTTCAAAATGCAAAAACCTTGTTATTAAAACAATCGACAGTTTTTTTTCTTTTTATATTTTTTATTCTGACCTGCAATATATCGGCTCAAACCTTGCATGTAAATGATCTGGGTTATTTTGAAACTCCGGGTGTGAATGTGTTGGTCTTTAGCAATCAGTACAACGGATTCTTTTTTGACGAGAAAACCGCCGGCATCGAGTTGATTCATCACGGTGTCCGAACGGCCACAGGCGGCGCAATCAGACTGCAGCATACACCGGAGCAATGGGACCTGGTTCCCAAAGTTGTTGACCGCAATGTGAATAAACAAAACAACACCATTGATGTCGTACTGCGGTATGAAGAAATCGGATTTGATTCAAGGATCCGTGTATCAGCCAAAGATAAAGGTGTGGAAATCAGTGTTTATCTTGATGAACCGCTTCCGAAAAAACTAAAAGGTCAGGCCGGATTAAATTTCGAGTTTCTGCCGGCATCTTATTTTGAAAAAACTTACCTGGTCGATGGAAAACCAGGAATTTTTCCTTTATATCCATCAGGCAATACGTCCATTAAACCAAAATCGGAAAAAATTCTCCAGTTTGCCGGTCATTCCACCTTTGATGACAAAGGCCGGAATGAATTTATTGTCCCCCAACCTCTTGCGGCCGGTCAATCCATCGTGCTGGCGCCTGAAGACCCTGAACGTTTTGTAAAAGTTCGCTCTTATGAAAATGAATTAATGCTTTTTGATGGGCGCAATCTGGGGCAAAACGGATGGTTTATTGTTCGCAGTTTGATTCCGCCAGAAAAAACAGGTAAAGTCATTACCTGGTATCTGGAACCCAATGCTATTCCCGATTGGAAACGGGAGCCGATGATTGGATTTTCTCAGGTGGGATATCTTCCTGACCAGGATAAAGTGGCTGTTATCGAATTAGATGAAAATGATACGCCGTTAGTGACTGCATCTGTTGTTCAGGTTACACCGGAAGGAAAATCTATAGAGATATTTAAATCAGATGTGAAAGCATGGGGGCAATTTTTGCGGTATCAATATGCAAAAATTGACTTTACACCTGTAACAGAACCGGGACTTTATTACATCAAATATGGCGATCAGAAAACAAATACTTTTCCCATTCACACAAATATCTATCAAGATATTTGGCATCCCACACTTGATGTTTGGTTTCCGGTTCAAATGGATCATATGAAGGTAAACGAAGCCTATCGTACATGGCATGGTGTACCGTTTCTGGATGATGCGCTTCAGGCGCCCGTTAATCATCAGCATTTTGACGGTTATTCCATGGGACCGACCACCGGAACAAAATACAAGCCCCTGGAGCGTATTCCCGGACTGGCTGTAGGCGGATGGTTCGATGCCGGCGATTTTGATATTCAAACAGGATCTCATTGCGGTGCTATTTTAAGCCTGGTTGATACCTGGGAACATTTTGGCCTGGATCGTGATCAAACCTATATTAATCAGGCGACTCGATATGTTGATATTCATCGTCCGGATGGCAAACCGGATATTCTACAGCAGATTCAACACGGGACCCTGAATTTGGTCGCACAGATTAAAAGTATTGGATTTCCGATAAGAGGTATTATTGTTCCCAATTTGCACCAGTATCACCATCTTGGCGATGCATCAACAGAAACCGATAATCTTCCCTATAATCCGGAATTAGAGCCCTACGAATCCGATGGTAAATCGAGCGGGACCCTGGATGACAGATGGGCCTTTACGGAACGAACGTCTTGGACAGACTGTTTTACTGTTGCTGCTTTAGCTGCTTCGAACCGTGCTCTCCAGAGTTTTGACAAACCTCTGGCCGATACATGTTTGGTGATGGCTGAGAATCTTTGGAAAGAAACGTCTAATCTGTTCAAAGAAGCTGATACATCAAGGATGGCCAGATGGTTTGGAAATAGTGCGAAATTAACGGCGTTGCTTCAGCTATATATTTCAACAGAGAAAGAGCAATATATACAGCATTTTGATGAATTGATCTGGCCATCATTAGATAAAAATTTGCCTGTAAGTATTTCCACTGCACTTCAAGCCTTGCCATATATGGATAATGAATTTCAGACTCGACTTGAAAATTATGTTATTCAATACAAATATTATATTGATGAACTCGAAAAAGAAAATCCCTATGGTGTTCCAATAATTTCTAGAGGCTGGGGTGGAAATCGCATGGTAATAAATTGGGCTGTTACCAATTATTTTGCAAATCAAGCTTACCCGGATATTATTGGCCCCCAATATATTTTTAAAGGTCTGGATTATATTTTCGGCTGCCATCCCTATTCGAATTTATCCTTTGTTTCGTCTGTTGGCACTGTATCCAAAAAAGTGACGTACGGGAGCAACAGGGCTGATTTTACCTTTATTGCGGGTGGAGTCGTCCCCGGTCTTTTGCTGCTGCAGCCGGATTTTCTCGAAAACAAAGAGGACTGGCCATTTTTGTGGGGGCAGAACGAATGTGTATTGGATAATTGTGCTGATTATATATTTCTTTCGAATGCTGTAAATGAGATCAAAAATAACAAATAGTGAGCATTTATCATGGAAATGATTGAATTGAGAGTAAAAAAATATCAATTGGAAAAAAGCAGAATCTCAATCTGTGCTTATCGTTTAATTACATGGATTGACCTCTTTTAAAAAAATCATTATGGAGTAACTGAAATGATATATTTAAAAGCGTTATTATTAGCGGCAGTTTGTTCTTTTTTGGGGACAATTTGTGTATCTGCTCAAAATCCGATCATTACGGATCAGTTTACCGCAGATCCTTCAGCCAGGGTATTTAACGCTAAAGTTTATCTTTATCCCTCCCACGACATTCCTCCTGTGGAAGGACAGAAACGGGAGAACTGGTTTTGTATGCAAGATTATCATGTGTTCTCATCTGAAAATCTTACGGATTGGACCGACCATGGTGTGATTATAAGCCAATACAGCGTTCCGTGGGTGGATTCGACCGCGTACAGTATGTGGGCGCCCGATTGTATAGGCAGAGACGGTATGTATTATTTTTATTTTCCCACGCCTCCCAAGGAGAACTACGGCCGGGGTTTTCGTATTGGTGTTGCGATTGCGGATCATCCTTCCGGTCCGTTTACTCCGCAACCTGATCCCATTGAAAACGTACACGGAATCGATCCGAACGTGTTTGTCGACAAAGACGGACAGGCTTATTTATACTGGGCCGGCCGGGGAGGATTTTATGCAGCAGCGCTTAAAGACAATATGGTGGAACTCGCCTCAGAACCCAAATCGATCAAAGGCCTGCCGGATGAGGGACTCAAAGAAGGACCGTTTGTGTTTGAGCGAAATAATGTTTACTATATGACCTTTCCACATGTAGCGGATTCGACGGAACGACTTGAATATGCTATAGGTGATAATCCGCTCGGGCCGTTTGAGCCAACCGGTATCATCATGGAGCAAAGGCTTGATTGCTGGACCAATCACCATTCGATAATCGAGTTTAAAGATCAGTGGTATCTTTTTTATCATAATAATGATTTGTCGCCCCAATTTGATAAGAACCGATCCGTCAGGATTGACAGCCTGTTCTTTAATAAAGAGGGTACCATTCAAAGCGTTATACCGACATTAAGAGGAGTGGGTTTAACCAATGCTTCACAAAAAATTCAGATTGACCGATACAGCCAAAAAAGTCAGGACGGTACATCGATTGCATTCATGGATCCGCTCAATACATTCGAGGGCTGGAAGACGATACTCGATGAACCCAACGCCTGGATACAATACAACGCTGTTGATTTTGGTCAAAAGCATTTCAAAACGGTTCATATAAGAGCCAGGTCAAAGACCGGCTGCACTTTGCACGTAAAATTGAACAAAATAGATAACCAGGCCATTGCACATGTAAACGTTCCTGAAAGCAAAAGCTGGAAGATTGTCGGTTCACCCTTGACCCAAAACCAGGTTGGAATACACAACCTTATTGTTCTGAACAAAGATCAAGACGTTGAAATAGACTGGATCCATTTTAGCAAATGAATGCAATATATATGATATCAATCATTGAGGATTCAATGCAACGAAACATATCCTTATCAGGTCTTACAGTTGTGGTTTTTTTATTCATATACTCTTTTGTTTTTGCTGATACGATAACAATCAATGCCGGCAGTATTCAGATGATCAACTGGGAAGAGACCCGGTCTGTACAACTCAACGGAAGTGTTTCTCCCAACAATATTAAAGTAGAATGGATATGCCCGCAGAATTCCAATGTCACATTCAAAGAGGCGGATAATCCCGTTACGGAGGCTACGTTTTCCCGTCCCGGCTATTATTTATTGTACTTGTCCGGTACGGGACAGGAAAACTCTGTAAAAAGTTCCGCGGTCGTAAATGTGTTCAAACCGCATTCCTATCAGAACAGACTTGTTGACCTGATCCGTTTGATGACGCTTGAGGAAAAAATCAGCCAATCGACCAACATGGCGGATGCGATTCCCCGTCTGGGCGTCGCAGCCTATAACTATTGGAATGAAGCCCTGCACGGTGTTGTAGCAAGCGGAGCGACATCATTCCCGCAATCAGTTGCCATGGGAGCGACATGGGATCCCGATCTGGTCCATCGTGCGGCGTCGGTTATTTCGGATGAAGCCCGGGCTATCCATGCTGTTGACGGTAAAGGATTAACCTATTGGAGTCCCACGATTAATATTGCGCACGATCCGCGCTGGGGACGCAATGAAGAATCCTATAGTGAAGATCCGTATCTTTTATCCCGTATGGGAGTTGCGTTCGTAACCGGTATGCAGGGTGATGATCCGTATTATTTGAAAACGGTTGCCACGCCCAAGCACTTTATTGCAAATAATGAAGAAGTGCGACGCCATTCAAGCTCTTCCGATGTGGATATGTGCAATCTGCATGAGTATTATTTACCTGCATTCAAACAAACTATTGTCGAGGGTAAAGCCTATTCTATCATGGGCGCGTACAATGAACTGAATCATGTTCCCTGCAATTCAAATATGTTTTTATTAACCGATCTGCTTCGGCATAACTGGGGCTTTAACGGGTTTGTCGTTTCGGATTGCGGTGCGATTGCCGATATGGTATACCACCATCGTTTTTTCGAGAGCGGCGCTCAGGCTGTGGCGAGAAGCATTCTCGCCGGTTGTGATTTAAATTGTGGGCGTCTGTATCATCTGTATCTTCAGGAGGCGCTTGATCGGGGATTGCTGGAGGAAAAAGACCTGGATCGTGCTTTGAAACGCGTCCTTTCGGCGCGATTCAGATTGGGTGAATTTGATCCGCCTGAGAGCGTCCCTTATAGCTCCATTACAGAGGATAAACTCGATAGTCGTGAAAATCGCGAGTTGGCCTTAAAGGTTGCACATAAATCCATTGTTCTTCTCAAGAACAATGGCGCATTGCCGTTAGATGAAGAAGAAATAAAATCAATCGCGGTTATCGGTCCGAATGCCGCAAAAACGCAACTGGGAATTTACAGTGGTTGGCCCAATGTTCAGGTCAGTCCTCTTGAAGGCATAAAGGAAAAAGCAGATCAATATGGAATTCATGTCGACTATGTATTGGGTTCGGTGATCAAAGACGGTGTATTAAGACCCATTGAACCGGAATATTACGGTAAGATTAAAGGCAGCCATAAAACCGGATTGAAAGGCGAATATTTTGATAATATGAACTTGTCCGGTGAACCTGTCCTGACCCGTATCGATTCTGTGGTGAATTTTGATTTTGGCACGGATTCTCCCGCCCCCGGTATTCCGGATGATCAATTTTCGATACGATGGACAGGCACCCTTGTTCCGTCTGAAACGATCCATCGGATCGGAACAAGTAACGATGACGGAGCTCGTCTTTGGGTGGATGGAGATCTGGTCATCGATGACTGGCGTGACCATAGTGAAGCGCAAAACAGCGCCAATGTCGAATTAAAGGCGGGAAAAGAGTATACAATTAAATTTGAATACTATGATAATGGTCTGGGTGCCATTGCCAGATTGGTAAGGGATTTTGGAACACAAGATTTTAAAACGGTGGAAAAAATAGCTGCCGGGAATGATGCGGTCATTCTCGTTCTTGGAACCTCCCCGGACATTTCCCGCGAGGAACTTGATCGTACTGAAATTGAATTATCCCAGGTTCAAGTGGATCTCATTCATAAAGTCACGGCCGTTAATCCCAATACGATCGTTGTTTTGGTCAATGGAGGACCTGTTTCTCTGGCCGGAACGGAAAGCAAAGTCAATGCGATCGTTGAAGCGTGGTATGGAGGTGAATTTGGCGGCAAAGCCATTGCCGATGTTTTGTTCGGCGATGTGAATCCGGGCGGCAAACTCCCGCAAACGTTCTATGCCTCAACCCAACAGCTTTTTCCTTTTTCTAATTATGATATCATCAATCAACCGCGCACCTATATGTATTTTGAAAAGCCGGTCTTGTATCCGTTCGGACACGGACTGTCATACACTCAATTCGAATACAGTGATTTAAAACTTGAACAGGACGGTAATGTCAAAATACAATTTACAGTAAAGAATACAGGTCAATTAAAAGGTGATCAAGTCGCCCAGGTCTATGTGCATGCGATCAATTCATCCATCAAAACCCCGATTCATCAATTAAAGCGTTTTCAACGAATAACGCTCGCTCCCGGCCGTAACAAGACTCTGACTTTTGACATACCGGTGTCCGAGTTCTCGTTCTATAGCACGCAAATGAACGATTTTGAAACGGAATCGGGCCTATGGGAAATTCAAATTGGCAGTTCCAGCAAAGATATTCGTTTGAGTGAAACAATCAAGATTGAAAGTAATTAACAGGAGCCGGTCCCAATGAAACAGAACATCAGTCCTTATTCTAAATCGATTTGTGGGTCTCTGGAATTTTTCAAGATATTTATAATATTTTGTCTTGTCTTTTTAACCTTTGGTTTTATTTCCTGTTCTTTTGCCCAATCCATTGATTCTGTAAAATGGGTGGGAACCTGGACCACCTCCCCGCAGCTGGTGGAACAGCGCAACAATCCGCCGTCCCCCGGTTTGAGTCATAACACTTTGCGCCAGGTGGTGCATGTTTCTATCGGCGGAGACAGTCTGCAGATGCGCTTTTCCAATGAATTCAGCGCCAGTCCGGTGACCCTGAAATCGGTGCACCTTGCGGTATCTGCAGGTGGCAGCGCCATTGATACGAGCACGAATCAGGCTTTGACGTTTGGCGGCGCTCCGGAGGTCACCATGGAGCCGGGCGCTGCCGTGACCTCAGATCCGTTCCGGTTCGCATTGCAGCCGTTGAGCAATGTGACCATTACCATATTTTTCGGCGAAACGTCGCCGGATGTGACCGGTCATCCTGGTTCAAGAACCACTTCCTATATTCTCACCGGTAATCATGTGAGCGAGCCTGATTTTGAAGGCTCTGTCGAGACCGATCACTGGTATGTGATCAATACCCTTGACGTGCTGGCACCCGATACGTCCTATGCTGTGGCCATACTTGGAAATTCGATTACCGACGGCCGCGGTTCCGGCACCAACAAACAGAACCGCTGGCCGGATGAGCTGGCCCGACGCCTGCAGGAAAATCCGGCCACCGAACATGTTGCCGTCTTGAACGCGGGAATCGGCGGCAATGCCGTGCTGCGCGGCGGATTGGGACCGACCGCATTGAGCCGCTTTCAGCGTGATGTGATCAATCAGAATGGTATAAAATGGGTGATCATTTTTGAGGGCATTAATGATATCGGTGGATCTCAGGGGGCGGATGTAGGCCATGAACTCATTGAGGCATATCAGCAGATGATCTACCAGGCCCACGCCAACGGCATTTTTGCCTACGGCGCCACTCTGCTGCCGATGAAGGATTCCTTTTATTACAGCGAGGCGCATGAAGCTGCACGGCAGAGCGTGAATGAATGGATCCGGAACAGCGGCGCATTCGATGCCGTGATTGATCTGGACAAAGCCCTGCGCAATCCGGCGGATACGTTGAGGCTCAAGCCCGAGGCGGATACCGGCGATCATCTGCATCCCAATGAAACCGGTCACCGGATGATGGCGGAGGCGGTTGATCTAGCCTTGTTTACAGGCGATGACACCGTGAGTTTTACTGATAAGAGCCGGTCCTGGTATTTTGAGCCTGAATGCGGAAATGTGGGAGAAGAATGGGAGATTGTTCAGGATGATCAGGCGTCCAATGGAACCTATGTCACAGCGCAGGCGGGTATGGAAAGCCTGGACCAGGCGCCGGACCGTGATACAAGTACCCTTTCTATCTCCTTTTCAGTTGATAGCACGGATACATTTTCAGTTTATGCCCGGGTGTATTGTCCCACTTTTGATGATGATTCATTCTGGGTACGAATGAATAGTGCGGCGTTTCAGATGTATAACGGACTGGTGACCAACGGATGGGAATGGAAAAAAACAGGTGATTATTCATTGACCGCGGGGCAACATATCCTGACGATCGCTTATCGCGAAGACGGAGCCAGGCTTGATAAACTATGCATTTCCAATTCTGCGCTTGCTCCGACCGGAATGGGCCGGGACGCTGAAAATCTATGCAATCCGACCGGTGTGGACGGTTCATTAAAGAATCCAGCCGGATATCAATTGGGCCAGAATTATCCGAATCCGTTTAATCCGACAACGCATATTGAATTTGAATTACCAGAACAAAGTGATGTCAAGCTTGTCCTCTATGATGTCACCGGCAGGACTGTGGCGACCCTGGCTGATGGCCCATTTTCAGCGGACTATCATACGGTTACATTTGATGCTTCAAATCTGGCCACCGGAATTTATTTTTATAAACTAAAAACCAACGATTTTACTCATGTTAAAAAACTAATGTTGATAAAATAACCTTTTCGCCCCTTTGTTAAAAAGTTTTGAAGGACCAGAATGCTGGTTTACAATTGGATATCATTCTATTAAAAAAAAGGAGAGAACATGGATTCAGGATGGAAACAAAAATTTTTCAGAACCTGCGATAGAACCGGGAAAATTAAAGGTTTAAAATTTAAAAAGAACTGGTATTATTACCTGGGTTTCCCCCTCTGGGGAGTCCTGGCAACATTATGGGTTTTGATTCGGTTAATTCCAAAACCCAGCCGATTGAGTTATCCCTGTATGAAAGTTGCTATTCCGATCTCCGGTTCATTGTTTGTTTTTCTCGGCGGTCTTTTAACGTCTGTTTTATCATTTCATAAAATAAAATCATTGTTCCATAAAGAAAAAACAAGCATAGTATTAATATCCTTTCTGTCCATAGTTTTCTTTATCGGGTTGGGTGTCATGGTGTCAAGCACAAGTCAGCCCGGTTATGCCGAGTACATCACCATCCAGCAGCAACCCAACATTCCCATGGGAAATGCGCAAGGCTATTATCCCGGACGCGTGGTATGGATACACAATGCCGATGCAACCAATGAGGAACTCACCAATCAAGCCATTTGTGATGGCGACGGCTGGTTCAAGCCTGAGCATAATGATCAGGGGGTGGTCGATGATATGCTGTCAAAAGCGGTAAAAGAAATAACCGGAGAGACCGATATTGTCAGAGCCTGGGACAAGATATTCAAAATCAATAATGCAAAAAGAGGCAAAGGTGACATTGGATATCAATTTGATCAGGATGAAAAAATATTTATCAAAGTGAATCGAACCAGCGCCTGGGGCATGGGCGGCTGGAACGCAAATATTTCAGATGATTTTACGCGGGGACAGAATACGTACTTTGGAACCTCGGAAACATCTCCTCAGCTGATTTTATCTTTGCTGCGGCATTTGGTCAATGAGGTTGGTATTGATCAGGCGAATATCTATGTGGGGGATCCCATGAAACACCTGTACAAGGCGGATTTGGATCTTTGGCTACCCGAGTTTCCGGATATTCATGTTCTGGATCATCATCGAACCGATGCCGGACGGGAGACCGTTGAAACAGGAGATTCTGCTATTTATTATTCGGACCGCGGATCGGTGCTCAGAACCGGAACCTGGACGAATATGGGGGATGGTGATCCGGTTTATCAGGATTATTTTTACAAGATTTTTGAGGACTGTGAGTATTTAATCAATGTGCCCACACTCAAGGGACATCGGCGAGCCGGTGTAACCATGTTTGCGAAAAATCATTTTGGATCGCATACCCGGGATGGAGCGAAACATCTGCATATGGGGCTGGTGTGTCCTGATGAACCCGGCAGAATACCTGAAAACGAACGCTATGATTATGGCATGTACCGGGTTCAGGTTGATCTGATGGGATGGGAATTTATCCGAAAAAAGGCTTTGATTTATCTGATGGATGCTTTGTGGTCCGCAGGACATGAAGTCATTCAGCCCTCCAAATGGAAAACCGCGCCTTTTAATCATGACTGGAGTTCCTCTATTTTTATTTCCCAGGATCAGGTGGCCATTGAATCGGTGGGATATGATTTTCTCAGAAACGAGTATACCCGGGAACGGCATCCGGACCTGAGCTATGCGCAAATGCAGGGCGCGGATGATTATTTACACCAGGCGGCGGATTCAGCCAACTGGCCGGAAGGTTTAATATCTGATCCGGAAAATGACGGCACTCCCATTTCGTCTCTGGGTGTTCATGAGCACTGGAATAACCCGGTTGATAAACAGTATTCAGAGATATCGGGACTGGATTCGGGGATCGAGCTGGTAACCCGGGATGCCAGCAATGATACCCAGGATGATACGGTACTTGTTCATCATGTGACGGATGTGCCTGTCATCGACGGCAATGCTGACGATGCATGCTGGCGGCAAACAGACTGGCAGGAAATCGGACAAACCTGGATGCCCTATGATGCCTTTGTGCTGTCCGATGATTTTAACGGCCGGTATAAATGTATCTGGAACAGCGACAGCAACCGGGTTTATTTTTTGGTGGACATTAAAGACGATGTCCTTGTGGATGGATATGAGGTCGGAGACGGCGGCTATTACAAATATGATGTTCTGGAACTGTTTGTGGATGAAGACTATTCCGGCGGACTGCATCAACAGGGCCAGGGCGCTCAGAATTCGGAAAATGCGTTTGCCTATCATATGAATGTGAATTTCCCGGGTGATGGAAACACGACACACGAATTGGTTGCGATGGATCAGTATGAATGGAATCAAACTGTAAATTACTCGGATCATTTCCCCGAATTTGCTGTGAAACAGTACAGTCATAAAAACATTTATGAATTTTCACTAAAGATGTACAGCGATGATTTCGATATTGATCAGCCGGAAGCGTCGCGGGTCAATCTGACTGAAAATAAAATGATCGGATTTTCCATGGCCTATTGCGACAATGATGATCCGGACGAGTCTCCCAAAACCCGGGATCATTTTTTCGGGTCGGTGACGGTTGCCCATCAGGATTCGAACAACCACTGGATCAATGCGGATCATTTTGGAACCATCATGCTGGTCGATACAGCGCAGACCGTTGCTGTCGCGGATAGAAACAGTCAACATATCATATCGGATTACAGTTTGATCCAGAATTATCCCAATCCCTTCAATCCGGTGACACAAATACAATACACTTTGCCGAAAAGCTCGCAGGTGCACATTGCGGTTTATGATATGACGGGCCGTAAAGTTGCAACGCTGGTGGATGAAACGCAGAACGCCGGAACTCATTCCATCAACTGGGATGCATCCGGGCTCGCGTCCGGTGTTTATTTTTACAAAATGACAGCCGGACTCTACAGTGCGGTTAAAAAATGTACCTTGATAAAATAAAACATTAGCAAGGACTCGTAATATTCGGGACAGCAGATTCTAGTCTGCTGTCCCGATAAATTTTTAACACTTTTATTTCAAAGCACTTTTTTTATCAGCTTGAATCAAATGGCTTGAAACGTATATAAAAATCTCTGCTTATCAAATTAAAAATTTGAATATGATCATTTTTCCCGTTGTACTCGTTTTATCGGGGATTATAGATTGAGAGGAGACGATCATGAAACGTGCAGAGGATATTTTGCAGTGGAGTAGATCATGACATCAAAATTTGTGGTTCTCATGCTGCTGATTTTGATGTTCAGCTGTGCACATGAACCGGCATACAAAACACACAGCGACAACGGCGACGGAACCTATACCAATCCCGTCATCCCAGCGGATTTCCCGGATCCGGATGTGATCCGTGTGGATGATACCTATTACTTTGTATCAACGACTATGTTTATTTTCCCGGGTGTAACCGTGCTCAAATCGCAGGATCTGGTCAACTGGGAATACTGCAGTCATGCCGTTCAGCGTTTTGATTACAGTCCCTGTTACAATCTGGACGGCTGCAATCGATACGGCCATGGTCAGTGGGCGACGAGTCTGCGCTATCACCAGGGCAAATTCTATTTGCTGTTCATCACTTTGGATGAAGGCGGATTTGTATGCACGGCAGACCGGGCTGAGGGTCCCTGGGCAATCCGGAAATTGCCACGGGGATTCTATGATCCCGGTTTGTTTTTTGATGATGACGGTAAAATCTATGTGGCGCATGGTTATAATGATATTTATATCACCGAAATTGATTCGAATTTTGTTGCCAAAGACAAAGATGTACTGGTGTATAGCGGTGATATACGAAAGGGTTTGGAGGGTGCGCATGTGTATAAAATCAACGGCTATTATTATCTCTACTGTACCTATGGGGGACTGGACGGATTTCAGGTTGCGTTGCGCTCACAGGATATCTACGGGCCCTATGAACAAAAAGTGGTGATTCGCGATACCACGCACGGCCCGAATTACGGCATACATCAGGGCGCCCTGGTGCAGACGCAGACCGGCGAATGGTGGACGATGCTGTTTGCCGATAGCGGCCCGTTTGGACGTTTCCCGTCGCTGCAGCCGGTTACCTGGGAGGAGGGATGGCCGATGGTCGGTGTGGACGGCAAAGCAGTGGTGACCTGCCGAAAGCCGGACGTCGGTCGCGAATACCCGGCCACCACATTGCCCACCTCGGATGAATTTGATAATTCTGAGCTGGGCCTGCAGTGGGGCTGGAACCACAACCCGGATTCGACAAAATGGTCGTTGACGGAACATCCCGGTCATTTGCGTCTCGAAACGGTAAGAGTTGCCGATAGTCTGCCTGTGGCGAGAAATACGCTTACCCAGAGGATGTTTGCCTGGTATTCCGATTCGGTTGCTACTGTGGGGACGGTCAAAATGAATTTTGAGCATATGATGGACGGTGATATGGCCGGATTGGCGGTATTCCAAAATCCTTATGCCTATGTCGGAATTTACAAACAAGACGGACGGCATTCGGCGGTGATGGTTAATAACGGCAAACTCGTTGAATCCGTACCGATTGAAACGTCCTGTATTTACCTGAGAACTGAACCGGTTCACGGGTCAGGCGCCGCTCTGTATTACGGCGGCGATACAGTTCCTGGCACCGGTACGGCAAGATTTTATTACAGTCTGGATAATAAGACGTTTACGCAAATTGGCAATGTGCTGCACATGCAGTTCAATTTATCGGTGTTTACCGGGAATAAATTCTGTCTGTTTCATTTTCCAAAAATACAGCCCGGCGGTTATGTGGATTTTGACTGGTTTCGTATGCAACCGCGTCTTTTTAGCAATTTGGACAAGGAATAGGTTTAGCTGTCATTGTTATACACTCAGTGGAGGATATAGAAAAGTTTAATTCTGAATACGAGTTCATTGCTGTGGCAAATGTACCAGGCTGAAACGACTAAAGATCCAGGCTGAAAGTGTTTCAGGACAAATTTTAAATATGATAGCATTAAAAGTGATAAAGGAATTAACATGTTCACTCAGCTTTTCAAGCGAAATCGGGTTACCTTTAATGTAAATGGATCAACTGATGGCTCTTTAACCTGTCAACCTGTAAAGTATTTTATTCTCATTCAGATATTGCTGTTTTCCGGGGTGTACAGCGAAACCATTACAATCAACGGAAAAATATCTTCAAACCGGATTCCCATACGCAATGCCTCTGTCACATTTATTGACATGGCAGACACCACGAAAAAAATATCGGCTTTAACAGATAATTCAGGCCGATACCGGATTGATATCGTCATATCGAATGTATCGGAAGCCGAGAATATCCCGGAAACATTCGAGTTATCACAAAACTATCCCAAATCCATTTCTTCTTCAACGGCGATATTGTATCAGTTAAATGTGCAATCTGATGTAACAATCACAATTTATGATGTACTTGGCAGAAGAGTCCGCAGATTTGTAACTGGAGCAAAGCAAGTCGGCGCACATCACATCGTCTGGGATGGCCGGGATGAGTTTGGCAATCGAGTGGCGAACGGGGTTTATTTTTACAAGATTCAATCTGATAAAGGGTCGATTGTCAAAAAGATGACCCTGGATCCGAGTGGGAGTCATTCTGTTGTTCTCTCGCAAAATTTTCATCCCGCATTGAGGAAAACACATCTGGTAGACGCGAATGCCTTTGCAATCAGGGTTGAGAACACGCCAGCAACTTCGCCTTTGCTGGTTCCCGAAGAGATGGAGCCTGTGACCATTCAAAATGATACGACTATAAATTTTTATGTCGAATATACACCCCTGGCAACATTTGATTTTGATAGCCTCCATCAAATTATTCAAGGATATGGGGCTGCGAGTCCATGGTATTTGCCGACAGCGACCGACTCTGAGATTGAAAGCGCTTTTGGGATGGATGTAGGGCAGATCGGACTTTCGATTTACAGGATAACGGTTGAAGCGGATAGTAATCTATGGGCCAAATGGATTCCTTCTACAAGGAAAGCCCAGGACATGGGAGCAAAAATTATTGCCGCACCCTGGTACGCCCCGGACCATCTGACTGAATACAGAGACGGTGAAACACGAATCAAGCTGGATAAATATGCCGAGTATGCCGACCATCTAAATTCTTTTGTAAAATTTATGGAAAAAAATGGCGTATCTATTTATGGATTATCTGTTCAGAATGAACCAGAAATGGGGGATTGGACAAACTGGTCTCCACAGGAAATGTTTACGTTCATGCGCGATTATGCCGGTGCAATAAAAGGGACCTATGTCATGTCTCCGGAGGTTTCCAACTTTGGTCGCTCATATTCTGATCTCATTCTGAATGATTCGACTGCCTGTGCGAATACAGATATTATCTGTGGACATATTTACGGCGGCGGTTTATTCGAATATCCGCTAGCCAAAGAAAAAGGAAAAGAGGTATGGATGACCGAGTATTTGATGGGTGAAAATAATTCGGGCAATAATATGTATTGGGCTATGGAACTTGCACATAATATCACTAATGTCATGCAGGCTGATATGAGTGCCTATGTATGGTGGACGATGATCAGGTATTACGGTCCTATAGGTGATGGAAACAGAGCCGCGAATCCTCAAGATCCCATGGAATATTATCCGGCGAAAGGAGAGGTGACCAAAAAAGGTTATGTTTTATCACAGTTTTCCAGGTTTATTCATCCCGGCTTTTTTCGGGTTGAGGGTGACCTCGCCCCTGTTTTGCGGGATGTTGATGTGACGGCTTATAAGCACCCGGCATCATCTAAAATGGTTATTGTTGCTGTCAATTCCGCTTCTTCTGAAAAAGAAAATGCGTTCAGGTTCAACAATAATATAATAACAACAACTTTTACACCCTATACAACATCGGAAAACAAGAACTGTGAACAGGGAAATCCGGTGGATGTTAAAGATGGATTATTCAAATATACATTGGAACCGCAAAGTATAACGACGTTTGTCTTACAATAACATGACAATTTATGTTCGGATTGCCGTATGAAAAAAATAATAATACTGTTTCTGTGTGTGTTGAACATTTTTACTGCTTTCAACCTGTCGGCTCAGAAAATTTCGTTGGTCTATGATGTAGAGAACACAGGTTCGGTGTGTGAGCCGCCTCCGTTACCCGCTTTTGAAGATCTTCCGGTTGTTGAACCGCTTCCTGATCCGTTTGTATGGTCCGACGGAAGCGGACGCGATACAACCTTTGCAAGCTGGAGCTGCCGGCGCGCCGAGATTGAACATTACGAAATCGGATTGAAACCGGACCGACCGGACAGCATCACGGCACGTTTTACCGGCGACACTCTTGTTAGCGTAAATGTTATACGGAACGGGGATACGCTGACATTGGCTTTGCGAATTACTTTACCGGCCGGAGACGGACCCTTTCCGGCTGTCATTGGTATGGCGCTGGTTCCCGGTTTTGGCAGCACCGGCAGTCTGCCCGTGGATATATTTACCAGCCGGAACATTGCTTCCATCGAATTTGTCCATGATCAGGTGACTACCTATGCCAACCCATTTACCGGCGCCAGTCCGTCAAATTCTGATCCGTTTTACCGGCTTTATCCGGACCAGAATCTCGATAATTCAGGCCAATACAGCGCCTGGGCCTGGGGCGTCAGCCGTTTGATCGACGGTCTGGAGCTTGTACAGGATAGCCTGGCAATAGACCTCGAGCGCCTCGCTGTTACGGGCTGTTCCTATGCCGGCAAAATGGCGCTGTTTGCCGGTGCATTGGACGAGCGGATCGCGCTTACCATTGCACAGGAATCCGGGGGCGGCGGTGCTCCGGCCTGGCGGGTCTCGGAGACCCTTGGAAATGTGGAAAAATTGCCATACCACGGATCACAACTGGTTCAAAGAAAGTATGTTTCAGTTTGGCCGTTTCAATGTATCCAAACTCCCCGAAGATCATCATGAATTGATGGCCATGTGCGCGCCCAGAGCGCTCCTGGTGACGGGCAATACCGATTATGAATGGCTGGCCAATCCATCTTGTTATGTTTCCGCAAGAGCCGCGCACAAAGTGTACAAAACATTCGGCATCGGGGACCGATTCGGTTTTTATATCGATGGTGGGCATGGGCATTGCAGTATCCCTAATAGTCAACGATCTGCCATTGAAGCATTTGTAGATAAATTTTTATTGGGTGATACTACGGCAAATACGAATATTACGGTTCATCCTTTTGATTGCATTGATGACTCCCGCTGGTTTGCATGGTGGGGGACCGGCAATCCGGTTTTTTCGCCAGAGGATAGCTTGGATAATGATATTCAAAGACTTTATTTTGAACCCGAATGCGAAACGGTGGGAAGCCATTGGGAAATTCATACGGATCGTAACGCATCGAACGGAAAATATGTAACCGTCAGGCCGGATTTGGAAAGTCTCTCAGAAGCACCTGTTTCAAATGAGGCGCGTATTTCTATTAATTTTACGGCAGACAGCACCACAATCTATTTTGTATATGCGCGTGTCAATTTTCCAACCGGGAATGATGATTCATTTTGGTTGCGAGTGGATGACGGCGCGTACGAAATGTTTAATTATTTAGGCACATCGGGTTGGAATTGGGTCAGGTTATCCAGTTCAAATCTGACAGCCGGCGATCATACACTTGCCATTGGCTATCGGGAAAATAGAGCTTTGATTGATAAAATATGCATTTCAACAAGCAGCAAGCTTCCTGAAGGTATGGGCAAAGAAGTTGAGAATTTGTGTGACCCTACAGGGGTTGGAAACAGCCTGGAAATGTCCGAGTGTTTTTCATTAAAACTAACCCATTTACAAGCCAAATATCAAATGCGGTCCTTTGAAAACTAAAAGTAAGTTACTTTAAATTATAACCGTGTTCAAAATCAAGGGCAGAAAAAATGAAAATAATTTCACTGTTTGTTGTAATTGGATTAACGAGTTATGCATTCTCCGATTATCCGATCGTATCGCACAGACATCTGGCAGATCCCGGCGCGCTGGTGTACAACGGGCGGGTTTATATTTACTGTTCGAATGATGACGATAATACCGAAGACGACGGATATCAAATGCATTCTATCGTGTGTGTATCAAGCAGTGATTTGAAAAACTGGACCGATCATGGTGTTGTTTTTCAGGTCCCTGAACATGCGTCCTGGGCGCAAAACAGCTGGGCGCCTTCGCCTGCTGAACGTGACGGCAAGTTTTATCTTTACTTTGGCAATGGCGGCAACGGAATAGGCGTTGCGGTTTCAGATCGTCCAACCGGTCCGTTTATCGATCCCATTGGACAACGACTGGTCAGTACAAGTACTCCCGGTGTGTTACCGGCTGAGAATATGTGGTTATTTGATCCCATGACATTTATTGATGACGATGGCCAGGCCTATATGTATTTTGGCGGTAACGGCGAGGATAATTTGCGCGTGATCAAATTGAACAATGATTTGATTAGTGTGGACGGGGCCGCAACCCGTTTCCATGTGCCCTATTTTTTTGAGGCGGCCTGGATGCACAAGCAAAATGGCGCTTATTATTTTTCTTACTGTACCAATCCGGGTAACGGGATGCGGATTGACTATATGACAAGCGACAATCCCATATCAGGATTCACCTACGGAGGCGTGCTCTCCAATCAGCCTCCCTATAATAACAACAATAACCATCAGGCTATATTCGAATTCGAGGGCGAGTGGTATCAGGCCTATCATAACCGGATTGTGGCTCAACAGGCTGGAATTCCCGCTACCTATAAACGCAACCTCGCACTGGATCAATTCAGCCATAATGAGGATGGTACGATCGAAACCTTGGTGAATACGGTGGACGGCGTTGAACAAGTCGGCCATGTCAATCCTTATGAACGGATGGAAGCAGAAACCATGGACGACCAAAACGGGATTGAAACCGAGGTCTGCAGTGCAGGCGGTATGAACGTGACGAGCATCGAAGACGGCGACTGGATCAAGGTTCGCGGCGTTGATTTCGGCGCGACCGGCCCGGCCGCTTTTACCGCCGGCATCGCAAGTGATCTGAAAATCGGCGATTTGACAGGCGGATCGATAGAAATTCGACTGGACGACAAAGCCGGACCGCTTATCGGAACTGTCCCCGTTTCGTACACCGGCGGACCGGATAGCTGGAAAACAGAAACGATTGCTGTGGATGAGGTGACGGGTATGCACGATGTCTGTTTTGTGTTTAAAGGTGAAAACGTCGAAAGTTTGTTCAACTTTGATTATTGGCAGTACACCCCGAAAACAGATGAACATACTCTTTTGGCGGTCAATGCGGTTGTTCAGGATTCTAAAATTGATACGGTTGACGGATACAACAACACGAATATCACAGTCAACGCTATGTACACCGATGGAAGCGCCGAAAATATTACCACAGAAACTTTTTTCACGTTCGATCCGGAAAACATTATATCAATCTCGGACAGTGTGGTGACCGGCCTTTCCTATGGCGCTGTGACGGTCATCGCCGCTTATAGGGATATGTCGGACCGTGTCAAGGTTGTTGTGAAGAACAGAGAAAGTGAGCTTGCAGTCTCCCGTATTTATACAGATGAAAGCGATATTGGATTATTTTCCGGGACGACAATGTCAATACAAGTTTGGGCGGAATTTAACGATGAACACGTTGAAGATGTGACCGAAAAAGCAACCTATGATAATCCCAAACCTGAAATTGTAAGCGTAGAAAAAGGCGTGATTACCGCGTTGAACGAGGGTGAGGTGGACATTACCCTAAGCTATCAGGGACAAATCGGTGACGCAAAATCAACAACGGTTCATGTCACGGTCAGTGCGGGGTCGGCTGTGTGGCTGGAACCGGAATGCGCGCAAGTCGGAGAGAATTGGGAGATTCTGAATGATGACCAGGCTTCCAATGGTCATTACGTCGCTGTTCAACCGGGTACGGAAAGTCTGGATCGCGCGCCTTCAGGCAGCGAGAATCTTATTGTCATTCCCTTTACTTTGACGGCAAGTGGCAATTTTTCTATTTATGCGCGTTTAAATTGCCCGACCTATGACGATGACTCGTTTTGGCTCAAACTGGACAATTCAGCATTTGAAATGTATAACGGGTTGGTGACCAGCGGCTGGGAATGGATCAAATTGGATGAGTATAGGTTAAGGGGTGGTGAGCACACCCTGACCCTAGGCTATCGTGAAGACGGCGCCAACCTGGATAAAATATGTATCTCGAACTATGACCAGGTCCCGGAAGGAATCGGCGGAAAAGCTGATAATCTGTGTAGCCCGTCAGGAGTGGAAAACAGCTCGAAACTGCCGGAGTGTTCTCTATTGGAACAAAACTATCCGAATCCATTTAATCCGGAAACGAGTATTCAGTTTTTCCTGGCAAGCCGTCAATATGTTATGTTAAGCGTTTATAATATTCTCGGTCATAAAGTGGTAACCCTGATCAATGAAGAAAGACAGGCAGGCACCTATACAATTCCATTTGATGCCTCTGAACTTTCAACCGGGACCTATTTTTATCGGCTGACAGCGGGAAAATTTGCTGATACTAAAAAATTTATTCTGGTTAAATAGTTTGCCGACACGATTTATGGCTGCAGGCTGCAAACCGTTCATCTGTTGAGGCCGGAAAGCCCGTTTTGTTCAGCTGATCCGCGATTTGCAGGCAAAAATGCGCTTGCGCGGTCTGTCCCCCGATATTACAGGAAACCGCACATTCCGGTATCCAATGCGGGCGACTCCATTTTCCCGGATATAAATGCCGCCTTTTCCTGTATCCGGGTCTGATTCTCAAGGCATTCGGCTGACCCTGCTGCCGTAAATCATACAGTTTGGTTGCCGTGCGCTTATGGTCAAATATCTTAAAATATATCGGAATACAGGTCATATTAACTCAAAATAGGGTAGTTTATTATATATTTGGAGAATATATTAGCAGAAGGAAAAAAGTGCAGTTTCACGATCATGCTCGGTACCCTTTGGGCGGAAATGTGTGGTGCATTAATGAAAGATAGATATTTCAAACCTGGAAACCTCAAAACTTTTCTGATATACGGGTTTTGTGATTAACTCATAATAGCCGATATTCGGCAGTCATTACATATTTTAGGAGTTATTTAAAAATGAAAACAATTCTTATCTCTATGTTTATATTCCTGGTGCCTGTTTTTCAGATCGCTGCGCAGGAAATTCAACAAAAACCGAGAATCATTAACATGACTGACCTGGGCGCCGATCCGGACGATGAACAATCTATGGTCCGCTTTCTGGTGCAGAGTAACGAATACGATGTTGAAGGACTGATTGTAACGACCGGCTGCTGGAAAAAGTCTCAGTCCAATATTAACATGTTGAATGATCTACTCAATGCTTATGGAGAGGTTGTTTCTAACCTTCAGGTACATGATGCGGAATTCCCTTCTCTCGAATATCTGCAGTCTATTTCCGTATTGGGTCAGCGGGGATACGGTATGAGCGATGTTGGCAATGGTAAAGACAGCCCGGGCTCTGAATTGATCATATCTGCTGTTGACAAAGATGATCCCCGTCCTATCTGGATTTGTTTTTGGGGAGGAGGTAATACCCTTGCCCAGGCGCTATGGAAAGTTCAGAATACCCGCTCAGAGGATGAACTGCAAAAGTTTATAAGCAAAATTCGTGTGTATGACGTTCTGGGTCAGGATAATGCAGGCACATGGATAGCCAAAAATTTTCCCGGTATCACTTATATCAGGGCCACGCAAGTCTATGACTGGCAGCCAAGTGACGGATGGCTGGACAGTCATGTACAAAACCATGGTCCCCTTGGAGCTGTATACCCTGACCGGAAATATGCGACCGAAGGAGATACCCCTGCATTTCTGCATCTTTTCCCGAATGGACTTAACGATCCCGATGAGGTATGGCAGGGCGGCTGGGGCGGCCGTTTTGGACGAGAAAAGCAACCTGCCGTTCGGGGTATGTCTTGTATGGCCGGGGAGGATCAGGTATATGATCCCTACTTTATGTATACTAACGCATCAAGTAGTAGCGGTATTCGCCGCTGGTCATCCGGGTATCATAATGATTTTGCGGCAAGAATGGACTGGTCTGTAACAAGTCAATATTCAGAAGCCAACCACCATCCTGCAGCTGTAGTAAATGGCGATACGACCAGAAATGTTTTAAACGTGTCTGCACTTCCCGGCTCCACTGTCGGGCTTAGCGCAGAGGGTTCATCTGATCCTGATGGACATTCGCTTTCATACAGATGGCTTTATTACAAAGAAGCGGGAACCTATAAGGGACGGCCTCTGACCATCAAAAATAGCAGCACAGCTACGCCCATCGTAACGATTCCTTCAGATGCTGATGGACAAGAGCTTCATATCATTTTAGAGTTACACGATTCAGGTCAGCCCGGTCTTTATGCATATCGGCGTGTGATCATAAATGTTCTTGATACAACCAGGCGGCGGGTAATGATATCGACGGATTTTCCGCCCTTTCCGGTCACGAACAGTGACCCGGACGACGTACAATCGATGGTTCGCTTTTTACTTTATGCAAATGAATTTGATATAGAGGGATTGATTGCTTCAGCAGGCACATTTGATATGGTAGCAGAAAAAAAGAATATTCAGGCTGTGCTGGATAAATATGATTTGGTTGATGAAAATCTCAGACAATATGATGAACAGTATCCTACCGCAGACGATTTGCGTGCTGTTACCTATGAGGGATTGGGTAATAATCATAATATTAATATAAAGTGGGGGTGCGATGAGCAATCCTGGACCGATATTATCGGACAAGGCAGGGACAGTGAGGCTTCTGACGCGATTATTGCTGCTGCAGGCAAAGATGATCCCCGGCCGATTTATATCTGTGTCTGGGGAGGTCCGCGGGAGATTGCCCAGGCAATATGGAAGGTGCAGAATACTCAAAGCCGCGAGGAGTTTGACACTTTTATCAGCAAGCTTCGTGTCTATCTGATTGCTTGTCAGGATGCAACCCACGAGTGGCTTGTGAGTAATTTCCCCGATCTGTTTATAATCGAGTCGAGAACAACCTACCAGGGAATGTTCGGTGCCGATAGTCGTGAATGGGTTGAAACAAATATTATTAACGACCACGGCCCCCTGTGTGCAATCTACCCTCCCTCAGCTATGGGAGGTGACGGTGTGATTGAGGGAGATACGCCTTCGTTTCTTTATCTGGTCAGTGCAAATCGTGGTATAAATGATCCTAAAGATCCAACGCAACCAAGTTGGGGCGGACAATATGTGCGCAATGACTCGACGAATCATTATATTGACGGGCCGGGCAAATCATCGATTTCAATGTGGAGCGATGACTTTCAAAAGGAATTTATGGAGCGTGCAGATTGGTGTCTTGATGATACGCCTGTTAACGACATAGAGGTTTGGCTGGAAGCTGAATGCGCCGCAGTGGGTGATAATTGGGATATCCTGAGCGATGCACGGGCATCCAATGAAAAATATGTTACTGTAAAACCGGGTGTAGAAAGTCTTGAGCAGGCGCCTGCGGGCAGTGAGAATACCATAGTTATTCCCTTTTCTGTGGATACAAGTGGAAGCTTTTCAATATATGCCCGAATTAATTGTCCGACCTATGATGATGATTCGTTCTGGGTCCGGGTGGACGACGAAAGTTTTATCATGTACAACAGTTTGGTGACCAGCGGCTGGGAATGGATGAAGTTTGATGATCATATGCTGAGTCCGGGAGAACACAGCCTGACCATAGGCTATCGTGAAGATGGCGCCCTGCTGGATAAAATCACTATTTCAAATACCGGAATAGCCCCGGAAGGAATGGGGGGAGAGGCTGAAAATCTATGTGACCCGACAGGGGTGGAAAATAGATCGGAAACGTCCGAGTGCTTTCTATTGGAACAAAACTATCCGAATCCATTTAATCCTCAAACCAATATTCAATATTTTCTGCCAAATCATCAGCATGTCACTTTAGATGTTTATAATATTCTTGGCCATAAAGTGGCAACTCTTGTCAATGATGAAAAACAGGCAGGCACGTATACAATTCCATTTGATGCCTCTGAACTCTCAAACGGCACCTATTTTTATCAATTGAAGGCAGGACAATTTGTTGATACCAGAAAGATAATGGTACTCAAATAATGCAGGATAAATGCCGTTTAATAAAGAATTACAGCCTGACTTTTCAGCTATCGAATACCGGGAAATTTTCCGGCGGGATTTTTTTTGCAGGTTCAACACCAAATGCTCGTTTTGTTTGTATGCTCCATGATTTGCAAGTAATGTAAAGTATCGTTCTTTGTTGATTGAGAGGTGAAAATATGAAACGCAATGTCAACGAAAAAGACATAATAAAGGGTATCTTTTTTGTGATGGTCATGCTGCCCCTGTTGGTGTTGGCAAACAGTTCTGACTCTGAAATGAAAAACAGCCCCCGGCAGCGTATCTCGATCAACGCCGACTGGCGTTTTTTCAAGTATGAATCAGCAGATCAAGCCGATTCACTGATTTATGATGTGCGGCCCGAGGTGCCGGATAACTGGACCTTTGGGCATGCCGATGATGAACCAACCGAAGCGGAACATGTCACATCTTCAAAACAGGTATTAAAACCCTGGATTCTTCCCAGCGGCAACGACTTTATCAAGAATCCGGACAACCGCCACTCGCGACCGGAAGGTCACCCCGGACATGACTTTGCCTTTGTGCAAAAAACCTTTGATGACCGCTCATGGGAGCAAGTGGATCTGCCGCATGATTGGGCGATCAAAGGCCCCTTTTATAAAGGTAAAGAACCCAAAGTTCGTGGCGGCATGGGACGCTTACCCAGTCCGGGCGTCGCCTGGTACAGAAAAAAACTCGATATTCCGGAATCGGATGCTGGTAAATCAATCTTTCTCAACATCGATGGTGCCATGTCGTATGCGATGGTATGGCTGAATGGCAACCTGGTGGGGGGATGGCCGTTCGGCTATGCATCCTGGCGTCTGGACCTAACCCCTATGTTGTTCCGGGTACTGAAAACCAGCTGGCTATTCGATTAGACAATCCCAGATCATTCTTCACGCTGGTACTCCGGCGGCGGTATTTACCGCAATGTTTGGCTGACTAGAACACATTCCGTGCACGTCGGACAATGGGGCACGTTTATCACGACGACCGATGTGTCAAGCGCATCTGCTACGGTCAATTTAGCTGTGACGGTTGATAATGATTCAGAAACGGATGTGGCTGTCAAAGCCGTGACCCGGATTTACCCGCTGAGTGCTGATGGTCAGACATCCGAAACAGCTGTGACCGCTTTTGAACCGCTTGACATAACGATTTCGGCAGGAGAGAGCAAACAAACTGAATCCAGTGTGATTCTAAAAAACCCCGAACTGTGGGGGCCGCCTCCGGGTCAGAGTCCCAACCGTTATGCCGCGGTCACGACATTATGGCAGAATGAAAAGCCTGTGGATCAATATATAACCCGCTTTGGTATCCGGTCTCTGCGTTTTGATCCGGATTCCGGGGTTTTTGTAAATGGCGAACACATCTACATCAAGGGTGTTAATCTGCATCACGATCTCGGCGCGCTGGGTGCGGCGTTCAACATCCGTGCTGCCGAACGTCAGTTAAAAATACTTCGCGATATGGGTTGTAACGCCATCCGCACCGCACACAATCCACCGGCTCCTGAACTGCTGGAATTGACGGACCGTATGGGATTTCTGGTGGTGGACGAGATATTTGACATCTGGGCGCGCAAAAAAACACCTCTTGATTTTCATCTCATCTTTCCGGACTGGCATGAACCTGACCTGCGCGCGTTTATCCGCCGCGACCGCAATCATCCGTCGGTGATTATGTGGAGTTTCGGCAATGAAGTCGGCGAGCAGTACACCGGTAAAGAGGGGGCGGCTCTGGCGCAGCGGCTGCACAACATTCTAAAACAGGAAGATTCCACCCGGCCCGCGACCGCATCGATGAACTATGCCAAACCGGATATGCCGTTCTCGCCGACACATGGATTTAATCAGTCTGAATTATCAGGGAGAGGGAATCCGCAATGCACCGGCCTATTCGCATCTCAACGGCATCACCACGTCTCCGCTGTATCCGGCGTTTCATGAAAAATATCCTGACAAGGTGATTGTCAGCAGTGAAAACGCAGCGGCGCTGAGCAGCCGCGGCACCTATGTGTTTCCGGTGCATAAAAGTATCAGCGCTCCGATCAATGACAGTCTGGGCTGTGATCCGGAGCATCATTATGTCAGTGCCTATGAACTGCATACCGCCGATTTCGGGTCTTCAGCAGACAAGGTGTTCCGTTCTCTGGACCGGCATCCCTATGTGGCCGGAGGATTTGTATGGAGCGGCTGGGATTATCTGGGAGAACCGACGCCTTTTTACTCAGCACGCAGTTCGTATTTTGGCATTATTGATCTGGCGGGATTCAAAAAGGACCGGTATTATCTGTATCAGTCGCGCTGGCGTCCCGACCTGCGCATGGCGCATATCCTGCCGCACTGGAACTGGCCGGACCGCATCGGCAAAGTCACACCGGTGCATGCGTTTACTTCCGGAGATCAAGCCGAGCTGTTTCTGAATGGTGTTTCACTCGGAAAAAAAGAAAAGAAACAATACGAATATCGTCTGCGCTGGGATGATGTGGTTTATCAACCCGGTGAGCTTCGGGTTGTTACCTATAAAAATGGCGAACCCTGGGCTGAAGATACGGTTCAAACCGCCGGGAAACCGGCTCGGCTGCTAGCCTCTGTTGACCGCAAAACCATCCGGGCTGATGGTAAGGAACTGGCCTTTGTCACGGTCAAAGTCGCTGATAAGAACGGTCTGACGGTTCCGACGGCTGATCATGTGATTCATTTTGAGGTAACCGGTCCCGGCGAGATTGTGGCTACTGATAACGGCAATCCGACGGATTTTACACCATTTCCGTCTCAGAAACGAAAGGCTTTTAACGGACTGGCTTTGGGGATCGTACGGTCGCGGTCAGACGATTCGGGGTCTATCACTCTTACCGCAAAATCGCCCGGACTCGAGGCCGCTAAAATTATAGTCAAGAGTCAATGATGATCGTGAAACAATATTGGATAAACAAAAGAGACTGAAAAATGACACTTGAATGACTGGAGAAATAGTTGCAACGTATTATAATAGCTTTTTATGTGGTATAGCTTGTATAATGCTGTAATCCATAGGGTTTACATGATGATAAAAAGGAAAAAGCTATGAATTCTGCACTTTTGCAGTTCTTTGCAAAATATTTTAAAATAGTTCTAATTTTTGCTTTTTCAATCAGCACAGATTAGATTTATGCTGAAAATGATACCCCGATAAACCTGGTGGTTGATCCTGCTCAAACCGGTCCGGTGATTAATAAACACATCTTTGGCCAGTTTGCTGAAAACTTGGGACGCGGTATCTATGAAGGGATTTGGGTGGGTCCTGAATCGGACATACCGAATACAAAAGGAATACGAAATGATGTGGTGGAGGCTCTGAAAACTCTCAATGTACCCAATGTTCGATGGCCCGGCGGCTGTTTCGCTGACGAGTATCACTGGCGGGACGGCATCGGCAAACCGGAAGAACGACAAACCCGAATCAACGCCAGCTGGGCCGGACGCATTGAACCCAATACCTTTGGCACACATGAGTATTTTGATTTTCTCGAACAGATAGGAGCTGAAGCGTTTATTTCCGCCAATGTCGGTTCCGGCACCGTCAAGGAGGCTGCTGACTGGCTGGAGTATTTGACTGCCGAAAAATCAACACTTGCCAAGGAGCGGGCCCGTAACGGCCATCCTGAACCCTATAAAGTGGCCTTTTGGGGGATTGGAAATGAAGTCTGGGGCTGCGGCGGCCCGTTTACAGCCGAAGAATATCTTGTAAAACTAAAGCGTTTTTCCAATTTCAGCACCAATTATAACAATGATATGCAGACGCAACAGGTGGCCGTAGGACCGGATGTAACCGGTTTTGCGGAATACACCGAGGTGATTATGAAAGCCTGGTCCACAAAAAGCTGGGCATGGGACATTCAGGGACTGTCGTTGCACCGCTATACTCGAAATGGATGGCCGCCCAATATTATTGCCACCGGTTTCAATGAACATCAGTATGTTTCAGTGATAGAAGAAACCCTTGGTATGGATGAATTTATTGCCGGCAATAAAGCAATCATGGACCAATACGATCCTGAAAGAAAAGTATCGATTTTAGTGGATGAATGGGGAACCTGGTATGCGCCTGCTGAAGGCACCCCTGACGGGTATCTCGAACAGCAGAATTCACAGCGCGATGCCATTGTTGCAGCATTGAATTTCAATATATTCATCAGACACGCCGATCGGGTTCGCGGAGCGAATATTGCTCAAATGATTAATGTCCTGCAGGCTATGATTCTCACAGACAAAGAAAAAATGATATTGACACCGACCTATCATACATTCCGTCTGTATGTGCCCTTTCAGAATGCTACCCGGCTCGGGATCGACTATGATGCGGGTCATTATCAGGTTGAGGATATAAAGCTGCCGCGTGTTGACGCCATTGCAGCAAAAGGAGAGAATGGCACGATTCTGTTGGCTGTCACCAATATCGATCCAAACAAGCCCGCTATGATCGACCTCTCATTGAAGGATTGTTCGATAATTCGTGCCAAAGGCGAGACTCTCTATGCATCCTCAATTGATGCAATCAACACCTTTGAAAAGCCGGAAAATGTGTTGCCTGAAACCCTTGATCTTGTTGTCTTTGAAAATAAAATTTCACTGACTCTATCGCCGCAATCTGTGACTGTGGTTTCAATGGATGTCCGATTAAAAGAGTGATGAAAAAGGTATTCAAATATGATTACAACAACAGAGCAGCCGGTTTTGCAAAATCATCAAAAAAACAAGTCGGAAGTAAATCTGTAATTAAAAACATTGAGAGTGAATATGAGACAAAGAATTATCTTGGTTGTTCTCTTTTTGTTTAGCGCTGTTGTCTCCGGTCAGGATTTTGCTGACTATGCCCTGACCCCGCCCATGGGCTGGAACAGCTGGGATTGTTTCGGTCCCACTGTGACCGAGCAGGAAGTCAAGGTGAATGCCGATTATATGGCAGAGTATTTAAAATCCTACGGCTGGGAGTATATCGTGGTGGATATCCGCTGGTATGTGGAAAATCCGAAAACTCATGGCTATAATGAAAGCAATCCGGATTACGTTATGGATTCATACGGAAGATTCCTGCCGGCGGTAAACCGGTTTCCCTCTGCTGCCGGGGGTAAAGGATTCAAGCCGCTGGCTGATTATATTCATAGCAAAGGTCTAAAGTTCGGCATCCATTTCATGCGCGGTATTCCCAAGATAGCAGTTGAACAGAATACTCCGGTATTGGGCAGTGATGCCACAGCTCAGAATATCTACAACACGGAGCAATTATGCACCTGGCTAGGTGATATGTACACTGTGGATGCTGATAAAAAGGGCGCGCAGGCATACTATAATTCGCTGTTTAATCTGTACGCTGCCTGGGATGTTGACTTTGTCAAGGTGGATGATCTGTCGCGTCCGTATCATAAAGATGAAATTGAAATGATTCGGCACGCCATTGATCGGTGCGGACGCCCGATGGTGCTCAGCACATCGCCCGGAGAAACGCCGATCGAAAATGCTCAGCATGTCAGCGCCCATGCCAACATGTGGCGGATTATCGGTGACTTTTGGGACAACTGGTCTCAGGTGAACGAGCATTTTGCCCTGTTTGAAAAATGGATTCCCTATATGGAACCGGGACACTGGCCGGACGGCGATATGCTGCCTCTGGGACGAATCGGTATTCGCGCTGAACGCGGTGACGATCGAATGAGCCGATTGACCCGCGAAGAACAGATGACCCTGATGTCGCTTTTTCTGATCTGCCATTCTCCGTTGATGTTTGGCGGACATTTGCCGGATAATGACGCGTTTACCAAAAGCTTGCTGACCAACGAGGAAGCGCTGGCTGTTTTAAAAAACAGCGAAAACAACCGGTTGCTGTTTAACGACGGTGAGGCAATCGCCTGGACTGCCGATGATCCGGATAGCCGGGGAAAATATATCGCACTTTTCTATTCAGGCGATCAAAAACCGATTCAGGAGAATCTGGCATTGTACACCAGTCCTGTGATCACCCACAAACCCGGCGAACAGTCGACGCAAATCGATGTGGACATCACAGGCGCTGAAAAACTGTATCTGGTGGTCACGGACGGCGGAGACGGCAGTCACTGGGATCACGCGGACTGGATCGAACCGACACTGTCCGGTGAAAACGGTTCCCTTCAACTGATTAATGTGCCGTGGGTTCAGGCGACCTCCGGATGGGGAACGACCACCGTAAACAAGAGTGTCGGCGGTAATGAACTCATTGTGGACGGCCAGGTATATGAGAACGGCATCGGCACGCATGCGCCCTCGATTATCACCTATGATATCCCCGATGGATATGATACGTTTTCCGCGCTGGCCGGACTCGATGGCGAGTGCGTACAGCACACGGACGGGGCAACGGTCAGATTTCATGTGTTTACGCGCTATCCGACCGGCGCATCGCCTCAGGATTCGATAAAAATCGATTTGAAACTCGAACAAATCGGTATCACAGAGAGATGCCGGGTTCGTGATTTGTGGACAAAAAAGGATATCGGCGAATTCAATGACAACATGTCCGTATGGGTCAAAAAACATGGCGCAAAGTTGCTAAAAATATATAAACTCAACAGGTCTGAAGAATAGTAATCCATTTTGAAAGTGTTAACCCCACGAGACATCCAACATGGAGTAACTTTATGAAAAAAATAGCAATCATTCTACTGCTCGCTCTTGCTTTTTCAGTCTTTGCTCAGACAGCGACAATTAAAATCGATCTCGATCGAACAATCGGAGAGATCGATCCCAAAATGTATGGGGTGTTTATGGAACCGATTCATTTCAGCGGCGCACGTATGGGATTGCCCGATACCGCCGGTTTTAATACGCTTTATGGAAATTTATACGATCCGTCTCATCCGCTTGCCGATGAAAACGGATTTCGGACCGATTATATCGAAGCGATGAAGGAGTTGAAAATTACCAACATGCGTTGGCCCGGAGGCAATTACGTCATGGGCTATAACTGGCAGGACGGCATCGGGCCCAAAGACCAGCGGCCGGCGCGCATCAACCTCGCCTGGGGCGGAATCGATAACAATCACGTCGGCACGGATGAGTGGATTGCCCTGAACAACGCCATCGGCAGCCAAAATGTGATTTGTGTCAATCTGGGTCTCGCCACGATACAGGATGCCTGTTACTGGGTTGAATACTGCAATTACGACAAAGGCACCTACTATTCCGATCTGCGAGCCGAGTACGGCCATGAAGAACCGTATAATATCAAGATTTGGGACCTCGGCAATGAGGTGGACGGCGAGCCCTGGGAACTCGGTCATAAAAACGCGGCGGATTACGTCAAGATTGCCAGAGAAGCGGCCAAGGCCATGCGGTCCGTGGATCATTCAATAAAGCTGGTCGCGTCCGGTTCATCGTATTATGAGAGCACTGGCAAGTGGGTGGACTGGAACTGGAAGGTGTTGACCGGACTCGGCGATGTGATCGATTATATTTCCGTGCATCGCTACTGGGAACAATCGGAAGATTATTATACGTTCATGGGACAAAGCGCTATGGATTTCGAAGAAAAGATCACCGTTACGGCTGCCGAGATCAAAGCCGCGAGAGCCATGAAAGGTTTCAAAAACCCCGTCTATATTTCTTTTGACGAATGGGGCGTTTGGGGACGCGATTTTTTGTCCGTTTTGCCCATAGCGCAATGTCTGAATTCCTTTCTGAGTCATGCCGATGTGGTTAAAATGACCAATTTTACGTTGATGACTTCTCTGTTGAGTATGGACCGGGAACACGGAACTTACAAGTCACCCTTATTTCATACTTTTAAATTGTTCTCGAATAACTGTCTGGGCCGGTCGCTCGACACTCATGTCGAATGCGATACCTTTAACACCGAAAGATACAAAGGGATTCCTTATCTAAATGTGACAAGCGTGTACGATCCGGAAAAGAACGTCGTCTATTTCAACGTCGTGAACCGGCATAAAATCGAAACCCTGACCGCGGATATTCTCAACAGTGGTTGCACATTTAAGGGAAAAGCGGTCGCCAAACTCGTCACTGTCGATTCACTGACTGAACCCTTTAGCTATGACAAATGCGACCAATATGTCCCGCAAACCGACGAGTTCCCGGTCACGGATAACAAATTCAGTTATTCATTTCCGCCGCATTCTTTTGTCCAAATTAAGGTCAATGTTGAAAAGTAACATCGAATAATATGAATTTCGGAGAGGATATGATACAGAAAGCGCTGCTGATCACTTTAATCGCGCAATGTTTACTGGCGCAGACTGACTCGTTGCTGAGATTGTGGTACGATCAACCCGCCGAGTACTGGGTTGAAGCCCTGCCGGTGGGCAACGGCCGCCTCGGCGCCATGGTTTTCGGAACACCGTCCCGGGAAAACGTTCAACTCAATGAACATACAATCTGGGCCGGACAGCCTTATCGAAATGACAGTCAGGACGCCAGAGATGCCCTGGCGCCAGTCAGGCAACTGATTTTCGATGGCAAGTATGAGCAGGCCCAGGATCTGGTCAACCGGTCATTCATCGCACGGAATGCACACGGGATGCCGTATCAAACAGCCGGCAATCTGCATCTTTTATTCCCCGGACATGAACGGACTCGAAATTATTATCGTGAACTGGATATCGGGTCTGCTGTGGCGACCACGCGCTATGACATGGACGGTGTCACATATCAGCGTCAGGTCTTTGCGTCCCATCCGGATCAGGTCATAGTGGTCAACCTGATGGCGAGTCAACCGGCAAGCATCAGTTTTACCGCTTTGCTGAATCATCCGGCGCCGGTCGATTTGTCCGTTATCGACGGCAACCGATTGGTCATGTCCGGCGTGACCAGCGATCACGAGTCCGTTCCTGGGGGGGCCGGTTTCAGGTACAGGTCAACGTCACCGCAAACGGCGGTCAGGTCTCGGCGGAAGCAGGGCGTATTCGGGTCAGCGGCGCCGACACTGCAACACTTTACATTTCCATTGCCACGAATTTCAAGAATTTTCACGATATCAGCGCCGTTGCCGAAGAACGAGCTGAACGGTTTCTGCGGAATGCTCTGCGGAAACCTGTGCACCAGGTCCTGAATGATCATATCGCTGATTATCAGCGCTATTTCAACCGGGTCCGCCTATATCTGGGCGTTACTGATTCGGTGAACAATCCCACCGATATTCGGATCGAACAGTTTGCGCAGGCACATGATCCGCAGCTGGTCGCTTTACTGTTTCAGTATGGTCGCTATTTGTTGATCTCATCATCGCGTCCCGGCAGTCAACCGGCCAATCTGCAGGGCATCTGGAACCACAGGCTTTTACCGGCCTGGGACAGTAAATATACGGTCAATATCAACACGGAAATGAATTACTGGCCCTCGGAAACCACAAATCTCAGCGAGCTGAACGAACCGTTGATTCAGATGGTGCGTGAGGTTGCCGTTCAGGGCGAACAGACCGCAAAGACGATGTATGGCGCTGACGGGTGGGTGTTGCATCACAATACGGATATCTGGCGTATGACCGGCGCCATCGACGGAGCGTTTTGGGGGATGTGGCCTATGGGCGGGGCCTGGCTCTGTCAGCATGTGTGGGAAAAATATGCGTTCAGCGGGGATATCGATGTTCTGAAATCGGTATACCCGGTGCTGAAAGGCGCGGTCGAATTTTATCTAAATGTTTTAATTAGGGAACCGGAGCACGGCTGGCTGGTCGTTTCTCCATCAATTTCTCCGGAAAACGCGCCGGCCTGTCATCCCGATGTCTCTCTTGCCGCCGGAACCACCATGGACAATCAACTGCTGTTTGATTTGTTTACCCGGACCATTCGAGCGGCGGAGCTGTTGAACCGGGACCCCGAGTTTATAACGCGCATCAACCGCGCGCTTGAACAATTGCCCCCGATGCAGATCATACAGTACGGTCAATTGCAGGAATGGATGCACGACTGGGATGATCCCGACGATCATCATCGGCATGTGTCGCATTTGTACGGAGTGTTTCCCGGAAACCAGATATCGCCGTTTCGCACGCCAGAGCTGTTCGAAGCCGCCCGCACCTCGCTGTTATTTCGCGGCGATCCTTCGACCGGCTGGTCGATGAACTGGAAAATCAATCTATGGGCGCATTTCCTCGACGGGAATCACGCCTGCAAGCTGATGCGGGAACAGATCAAACCGTCGCGGCATGGGGATTCGGACGGGAATGGATTTTCTGAAACAGGCGGCACCTATCCCAACCTGTTCGACGCGCACCCGCCGTTCCAGATCGACGGTAATTTCGGGTTTACATCCGGTGTGGCCGAAATGCTGGTGCAAAGCGACGACGGCTGTATCGATATTCTGCCCGCGCTTCCCGATGCATGGGATACCGGCAGTGTTGCGGGTCTGCGCGCCCGCGGCGGATTCGAGCCCGCTGTCCGATTCAGGTGCAAGGATCCGCTGAGATGAAACCGGCCCGGGGCGAAAATCCGAATCCGTTTTACTGGATTCCTGAAATCAAAAAACCGCTGATTTCAGACGCCGCCGAGCTCAATGCGGTCGATATTGAACCCACGTTTATGTATGATCTGTCCACGCAGGCCGGAGGAGTTTATACGCTCAGGACTTTTTAAATGATGATGCATCCCTAAAATATTGCATGGAGGACTTAATATGAGGTCGATCCTATTCCCTCAAAGGTATTTCCGGGGCGAATAAAAGTGCTTGATGATGCCTCAGACGGAAGACATGATGCAAGTAATAGAAGATGCCGATAATCTCAAACGTTCCGAATGAACGTTGTTCGGTGCTTCCCATAATGCTGGCAAAACCGATTTCGGCGATTTTCGGATTTTGTACCCCGAATATCTGATGCTCCCGCATCTACAGCCAGTTTCAGTTGTTTAATGGCGTCATTGAAAAAGGCAGTCGCAATACCTGTTCGATTCCCTGTTCCTAAATTCCTGGCTTGCCCCTTTTTTTGCGTTCTTGTCCAAAATTGGATATTTTATAAAAGTAAACCAAAAAAACGGGGTTTTTTACGGTGCCACACGAAGCGCACGAGATTGTAGCAATTGTCCGGATCAGCCAAGGGAGTTACTGTGCCTGGGAATGCACTCGCAACAGAAAGTCGTTGAATATAAATCTGAAACACTCGGATCGATTGGGATAAAGAGTGGTATACACGCCCAAAATTTGGTCTGTTAGAAATAAACGTCTCTGATCTTTTGAGAAGCGAAACACTAGGCAGATGGAATGGACCATCGAGTTGGACAATTTTTATGGCTGGTTTGACCTGCAGTCGATTGTATAAAATTGAAAGTGTTGCGATATGCCGCCAATTCTTTTATTAGGTATTATATTATTCACCGGTTACATAGTGGGAGAATTGTGTTTTCATTTTGGGCTACCCAAAGTACCAGGTTATATTTTGCCGGGATTGATCGTCAATCCCGGCATTACACATATTATTCCGGCTTCAGTCGTCGATCATACCAGTCTGGTAACCAATATTGCGTTATCATTTATTACTTTCTCTGTCGGCGGCACATTGCTGTATTCCAAAATCCGCACTCTGGGCAAATCTATTCTATATATTGTTCCTTTTGAAGCTGAATTCGCTTACCTGTTCGTTGCTGTCTCTTGTTTTTTTGGCTCCTTTGATCATGCCTTCTGAGCATGGTTTGTTGACATATTTTATCCCGCCTGGCTTGCTTTTGGCTTCTCTTGCTTCGCCAATAGACCCGTCTGCCACTTTGGCGGTCGAACATGAATATTATGCAAAGGGTGAGGTTACCTCCACTATCATGAGGGTTGCCGCATTTGATGACATTCTCGGAATTATTAACTTTAGTGTTAATATAAGCATTGCACATCAAGCTTTTTGTTATTTTTCGAGCGAGTGGGAAATATTGTGGTACGTTTCTTGGTTGTAAACTGTCAAAATCTTCTGCAAATGTTCAAAAATGTATCGCCGGTGGTCTGATTCCCCAGGGAGGTATTGTCATCGGTTTGACTTTGCTCATCAAACAAAATGAAGCGTTTGCTTCTTTTTCAGATGTTATTTTAAATGTTGTCATTAGGGCAACCATCATGCATGAAATTATTGCTCCCGTAATTTCAAAATTTGCACTTTTTTTTTAAAGCGGGTGAAAAGTCTTTATGCACAGTGAATTTTGTGAATAGAATGAGACAACTTGACTTTAATTGATTCATTAAAGAACAGAAATATAGAGTATTCGGATTCCTTGTACAATGAATTACAATCTCTTATTTCGAATCAAAATCAGACGATTCAATTATTAATTTCCAGTCTGCCAACCACAGGTAAAGATTTTATGCGATTTGACAGTCTGCAAATCTGTTGGGGAGGTGGTTTTGCGAATGATAAAGGGGTCATCATCGAATTCCCCGTCGTTTTTATTGAACCCCCCAAAGTGTTCATCACTCAGGCGTTAAGACAGGATTTAAGCGGGGTTACACATGTTACCGAATCAAGTGCAAAATTCTATACCTATGGTGGAAGGAATTTTATTAATTTTTGCGCAATTGGCAAATGGCAATGATTTCGTGACAGCAGGCAAGAGAATGATGATAATACAAGTTTTTGTTATGATTAAAGCCGTTGACGGCGTGAACCGGATTCGGTGCGAGATGTATGATACCTAAATTCGTTTGTGCCGTTTATGGAAAAAAAGTATTGCTTTATGGAATATCGGTTCAGAATGATCTTTTTATAACCTCTTCTTCTTGTGAATGCGTGTGATAGCAAAGATGCAAATTCTTATAGTCGCCCGGCGGCTCGTAGCGAAATTGGCAGGGGAATAGATAGGGCATTATATTCCGCCGAATTATGAGTGTCGGTGAACGACGCATGACTTGAACAAAATTGGGCTGCTTCCCTTAAAAAATGATGAAAACGATGCGTATTATTGACTTGACAAAAGACAGGGAACTGGATTATCTAACCTGTCTGGAAGAGTGGTCGGATGAAATCAAGGACGGCGTCTGTCGTAAAGAATGCTGGATGCGTTCGATGCTGGAGAACGGTTTGCGCGTGAAACTGGCGCGCAATAATGCCGGCGTGGTTGCCGGAATGATTCATTATGCACCGATTGAACACACCTGGGTCGAGGGGGAAAATCTTTACTTTGTCTATTGTATATGGGTGCACGGACACAAACAGGGACGCGGAGATATGAGAGGACATGGTGCAGGATCGATGCTATTGCAGGCTGCGGAAGACGATGCAAAGAGTCTGCGGGCCAAAGGTCTGGTTGTGTGGGGGATGCTGTTGCCGTTTTTTATGCGCGCAAAATGGTTTAAAAAACACGGATATCAAAAAGCCGATAGAAACGGGATCAGCGTATTGTTGTGGAAACCATTTGCAGAGGATGCCAGGCCTCCAAACTGGATCAAAGTGAAAAAGAAACCCGAGCCGGTTCCCGGCAAGGTTGTGGTCACCGCCCTGGCCAACGGTTGGTGTTCCGGAATCAACGGCATGATCGAACGTGCCAAACAAGTTTGCGGTGAATTCGGAGACCGGGTCATTTATCAGGAAATCGATACGAGCCAGCGATCTGTGATACGTGAATGGGGTTTGTCGGACGCATTATTTGTCGATGACAAAAATATTTACCAGGGACCGCCGCTGAGTTATGACAAGATCAGAAAGATCATTAAAAAAAAATTGTTTCAGCGCGGTTACTGAGACGAGCTTTCCTTTCCAGGAACGCATGATTGACCTCTTTTGAAAGAATGATTTTTGCACATGGAACGGTTGTAATACCCTGGGAAAATAATTTTTTCATTGCTTTTTAGCAAATTTTATCAAATATTCAGACTGCATGCAATGGATTGAACGAGTATTTCGTTCCCGAAAACAGGCAGGATTCGTTGCAGCCGGAGCCGGACATTTTCCGGAAATATTAAAGTCAAACAACAAAAGGAATTTGCCATGAACATACTGATCGCTGACAAGCTCGCTGATGTGACTGTTGAACAATTAGAGGCATTGGGGGCAACCGTATCAATGCAGCCTGATTTGGGTGCAGATGATTTATCGAAAGCGCTGGGAGATTCAGAAGTACTGGTCGTTCGCTCAACCAAAGTGACGCAGGCGGCCATTGAGGCGGCGTCTTCACTCTCGCTCATTATCCGTGCCGGCGCCGGGGTTAATACGATTGATCTCGAATGCGCGAGCCGTCACGGAATCTATGTGACCAATTGTCCCGGAAAAAATACCGCTGCCGTTGCCGAACTGGTCATCGGCTTGATCATCGCGGCGGACCGGAATATTGTCAATGCGGCTCAGGATTTGCGCAACGGAAAATGGCGTAAAAAACATTACAGCAGCCTGTCGCAGGGTTTAAAAGGCCGGACGCTGGGCATTATTGGTCTGGGATCGATCGGCAAGGCGGTGGCCAGACGCGCGCAGGGACTGGAGATGCAGGTGGCCGCCTGGTCGCGAAGCCTGACGCCTGAAACAGCTGAAGCGCTGGGGATTGAATATATTGATTCTGCTCAAAAGGTCGCTGAAACATGCGATGTCGTCAGCGTCCATTTGGCCTCAACACCAAAAACAGCCCATTTTATCGATGAGGATTTTCTGAGTCATATAAAAGATGGCGCGATTTTTATCAATACGTCGCGCGGCGAGGTGGTGGATACAGCCGCATTAAAGCAGGCGATGAAGACAAAAGGTCTGCGGGTGGGGCTGGATGTGTATGAGAACGAACCGGCTGCCGGAGATTCTGCATTTGAAGCGACGGATATGGCACAGGCCGTAACGGGTACGCCGCACATTGGCGCTTCAACCAGGGAAGCGGCGCAAGCGATCGCGGATGAGGTGGTCAATATTGTCAATGCGTATCGGTATACGGGAACGCCGATCAATGTCGTCAATTTGCAGAAACAATCGACTGCGGTGAACAAACTGGTGGTTCGGCATTACAACAAAGTCGGTGTTCTGGCCGGTGTGCTGGATGAACTGCGCGGCGCCAATATCAATATTGAAGAAATGCAGAATATTATTTTCGATGGCGGTCGGGCTGCTTCGTGCACGCTTCAGCTGGACGACAGTGTGTCGCCTGAATTGATCCGCAAACTTGCAGATATGGAACATATTATACAGATTGCTAAAGCTTAGGTTTATAGCGGAACACAGACAGGGTATACGAGAACAATAATATCGTTTAGACTTGCATATCCACGGATTATTTATGTTGATGTGGATGCGTAAAGTGCGACTGATGTCGCCCCTTCAGGGCTTGGTGTGGGTGCATGCATGATCCCCGGGCGCTGCCCGGGGCTTTTGTATACCGCCCCTTCAGGGCTGGTTGTTTGCGTGGAGGGTATAGGATGGAAATTTGAGAAAAAAGTACGGGTTTGACATTCATATACGGATGGCTTGTCGATTTGGTTTGAGCGATCAGATGCGCCTGATGTCGCCCCTTCAGGGCTTGGGTTGGGTGCATGAATGATCCCCGGGCGCTGCCCGGGGCTTTTGTATACCGCCCCTTCAGGGCTGGTTGTTTGCGTGGAGGGTATAGGATGGAAATCTTGAGAAAAAAGTACGGGTTTGACATTCATATTCGGATGGCTTGTCGATTTGGTTTGAGCGATCAATGCGTCTGATGTCGCCCCTTCAGGGCTTGGGTTGGGTTCATGCATGATCCCCGGGCGTTGCCCGAAGCTGACAGCGCCCTTTCAGGGTTGGTTGTTTGCGTTGAGGACATGGGATGGGTTGCGAAACATGCAGGGCGTTCGGATCGGGTAGCTTTTTCTATTCACGCTGGCGGCATATTTCAAACGCTGAAAGGGCGATATCGGTTTTCCGGGTGGCAGGGTGTGCATATTTCAACAAGTTTGATCGGATGGTTTCACGATTGACTCTTTGTTTTGCTAACCAGAATGTTTATCTTTTGAAAACGTTACAGAATTTAATAAATCAGGATACAAACGATTATGCAATACCTGGAAAACAATTGGGCGCTGGTGACCGGCGCCAGTCGGGGAATCGGGCGGCAGATTGCCTGCGGTTTGGCGGAACGAAAATGTAATGTTATTGTGCATGCCCGAACAGATTTACATACGGCGGAAACACTGGATTTACTGAGCAATTACGGCATCGAAACTTTTGCGATTTCCGCTGATTTGTCTCTAACATCTGAAATTGATGATATGATTGGCCGGCTGAAAACCGGACCGGCGATTGATATTTTGTACAACAATGCAGCGATTCAGAACAAGTGGGATGAAATTTGGGATATCGACCAGGACGAGTGGCTGCGCACCCTGCAGATCAATTTATTTGCCATGATCCGCATCTGCAATGCGATTGCGCCGGATATGAAGAAACGCGGATTCGGGCGTATTGTAAATCTGACCTCCGGTATCAGGGATGTGCCTCAGCTTTCACCGTATAGCGTCTCCAAAGCGGCTGTGGACAAATACAGCATGGATCTGGCCGCGGAACTGCGGGGAACCAATGTACTGGTGAATCGGCTGGATCCGGGATGGCTGCGCACGGATATGGGCGGGGAGCACGCGCAGCATGAGGTCGAAACCGTCCTGCCCGGCGCTTTGGTGCCGGCCTTACTGGAGGATAACGGTCCCAGCGGTGAATTATTCGAAGCGCAAAATTACAGAGATTTTAAGGGATGATCGGGATGGCCATCTGATTGATTTTAAAGATACAGGGGGAATCTGTCAAATACTTGTTTTGATTTTTGCATGTGTCTGTTCATTCTCATCTCTTGCAGTAAAAAAATGGGTTTTATCCAGTGATGGGTCTGTCATTTGTGATGATTATTTTGGTGATTTTTGATAACATGGGTCGGGAGGCGATATGAAGTTATATACAGGTTTGGTTACACTTGTTTGTGTAGGGCTTTTTTACCATATCGGTGCATGTGATATTCAAATTCAGGGTTTGGTTGCGGATACGAAAGGTGAGCCGGTAGCCAACGCGCTTGTTGAATTGTATACTGTGGCGGATTCTTTATTGGTTCAGGATCGTACGGATAATAGCGGACATTATGTGCTTTGGCTCACAACAAGAGTTGGTATAGAATCCAGTTCCGGGAACCTTTCAACTGCATCAAAATTATCCCAATCCTTTTCATACATCTACGAGTATATCCTGGGAATCCGTTACCCATGATCAATTCACTCTTGTCATCCGAAATATCCTGGGACAACGAGTAAAGAGCTTTGACAGCTATACTGGAAACGGATTTAATCAGATTATATGGAACGGGAGAGATGAACATGGAAACCTGGCGCCGGCCGGAGTTTATTTTTACAGTCTGTTTGCTGAACATAAACGTGTTCACAAAAAAATGCTGTTGGTTGATAAAGGTATAGCCAATCAGGTGAATTTGACACCGGATTTGGCCAATACTGGATTTCTCAACAAAACCAGTCGGGATCATTATATCCTGCGGGTTTCCGGAAATGAAATTGAACCCTTTGAACAGCGCAACCTTGTCATTACCGATAATATGACATTGAATGTGACGGTTATCCGGACGGTATCCTCGGTTACAGATATTGACGGCAACGAGTATCGCACGGTTAAGATTGGTGATTTATGGTGGATGGCGGAAAATCTCCGAGTCACCCATTATCGCAATGGAAAAGATATCCCTCAGGTCACCGGAACGGCGGAATGGGGACAGACAACAAGCGGCGCTTTTTGCAACTATGAGAATGATGCGTTGTATACGGAACCCTATGGCCGCTTGTACAACTGGTATGCTGTGACCCATCCGGATGGATTGGCGCCTGAAGGCTGGCGCATACCCACAGACCGGGAATGGAAGGATATCGAGATTTATCTGGGTATGAATGAACTGCAGGCGGATATGCCGGGCTGGCGCGGGACAAATGAAGGCGGAAAATTGAAAGCTACTGGTACCATTGAGGACGGCACCGGTCTCTGGTTTCCGCCCAATACCGGCGCCACCAATGAAAGCGGATTCAGTGCAATTCCGGCCGGGTACCGGGACCAGAACGGGTATTTTTTCTATCTGGGGTTTTCCACGGCTTTTTTCTGGACCAAAACAGAAGCTGAAACCGGTTCTCCTCTCTGTCGTATTCTCGAATATAATCGTGCCGACATTATGCGCACCCGTTACAGCAAGGTGCATGGATTATCGGTGCGTTGTGTGTCTGATTCTAATACGGGCAAGATGAAATAAAAATGAAAGTTGATAAAGAACTCATTTTACGAACATTTTTACTATGTTTAATTTTTATATTTATCTCTGTTACCGTGGGAAAAGAACGACCAAAGATCGCCCTGGTGCTGTCCGGCGGCGGCGCCAAAGGCATTGCCCATATCGGTACGCTGAAAATGCTGGATTCACTGGATATTCCGATCGATTATATCGTCGGAACCAGCATGGGAGGAATTGTCGGTGCGTTGTATGCCGTTGGATATAGCGGAGATTCTCTCGAGGTTCTGGCAAAGCAAACCGACTGGCAGGAGGTACTCAGCGATGAACCGCTGCGGGCTGATTTGCCGTTTTTCGAAAAACGCGAGACCGGCAGGTACCAGCTGAAATTCGGATTAAAAGGATTGCGGCCGCGGCCCAGCACTGGTGTGATTGCCGGGCAAAAGATTTATCTGTTATTTTCTGATCTCTCCGGATATGTCTTCTTTATCCATGGTGGATTTTAATCGCGGGAAAATTGAAGAAATTCTTCAACGCGGGGATACAGCGGCTCACAAGGCTCTGCCGGTATTGATCCAATTAAAAACAGAATACAATCCTGGTTCCACTGCTGGAAACGAATCCGCAACAGAACAAACAGCTGTATCCCGTGAATCTGCTGTAGAAGAAACGATCATTCATGATATCCATATTCAGGGCAACGAAACCCTAAGCTTTTCATTTATCTATCGTCTTCTCGGGATCAAACCGGGGGATGTACTGGATACGGATGTGATCACCCGGAAAATTATGAATTTATATGCATTGGGGTATTTTCAGTATATTCAGTATCATGTTGAACCGATATTCGACAATATGGTGAATCTGGTGTTTACGGTCAAGGAACGCACTCTGCGGCGGTTACGACTGGGACTCCGTTATGACAGTCAGTACAAGGCTGTGGCCAACATCAGTGTAAAGGCAACAAACTACCTGATTCCCGGAATTCGTTTTGTAAACGAATTGCAGTTCGCCGGGTTATGGCGATGGTATTTTAAAACATATTATCCGTCCCGCGGGCTGGATTTGCCTATTTATCCCTATGTTCATGTATTATATAAAGATATTCCGGTTGAATTTACTGACGGTTATGGGGATAAAATTGCGGAATACAGCGACCGCTCCACGACTGCCGGTGTTGGGCTGGGTTTACTGTTTTCACGCGAAATGACGGCAGAACTGGAATATCAGTACGAGAAAATGAATATCAAAACAAGCATTGCTCCTGCCGATCCGAATCTGTTTCCGGTCTGGAAGGATAAATTGCGCAAATTAAAGCTTTCCTTGATATTCGATACCCTGGATGATGTGCTGCTGCCGAGATACGGTGTGTCGGCAAACGGCGTCTACGAAGGGAGTTATCAAAAATTCGGCACAGACTTTTCGTATAATTTGTATCATTTGGACCTTGATGTTTATCACACTTTGTTCTCTCGGCACACGTTGAGGTTTCATGGCTTTTACGGCGACGGCTCTTCTATTCCGGTTTACAAGTTTATGTGTCAAAGCGGCCCCGAGCATTTTGCAGGGATGCAGTACGATCAATTGCGGGCCGGCAGATTAAAAGTACTGCGCCTGGATTACCGCTATCAGATCACTGAATCGGTGTTTGCAAAACTCATGTACAATACGGCGTTTGATATGGAACTGCGGGATCGATCCGGGGCGTACACTCCTCATGATGTGCATGGATACGGATTCGGAGTCAAGGTGCTTTCACTTGTGGGCCCCATTGAATTGATCGTCAGCCGGGAAATGAGAATCTGCTCGGTTCTCCCGATATGCAGACAGTGACCTGTTTTAAGTTCGGGTATAAATTTTAAGACTGCGGTTTGTCACAGGGATTGATGTTGACAGATGTGTGTTCGTCCCGGCTGATGTGGTAAGGAAAGTATGAATCCGGCCGGCATTCTCATACCGGCCGGGGGAAGACTATGTGCCCGGGTGCGGATTTATCTTTTCCTGCTGCTCTATGATTATTCTCAATTGTTCCAGATGATCCAGCAGCGCCCGGCTGCCTTTGGCAGTGATGCTGTAGGAGGTTTGCGGTTTTTTCCCGACAAATTTTTTCTCCACACTGATATAGCCGTGCTCTTCAAGTTTGCTCAAATGAGTGCTCAATGCCCCGTCCGAAGCGCCGGTCTGTTCTTTGAGCCAGGTGAACTGAGCGCTGAGAACGGTATTGAGTATGGACAAAACCGCCAGACGAACCGGAGCATGAACAATCGGATCAAGATTTTGGATTTGTTCACGGTTCATGATTTCAGTTCCTGTTTGTATTTACGATTCAGGGCCATACCCGGCAGGATGAATCCGCACACCAGAATGACAATCATGGCGATCCCACGCACCGGAAACTGTACGTTCTGTGTGTATGCCATAACCAAGGCGCCGGCCCAGGCAACCGCCCCGCCCCGGTAAAAAGTATTCATCTCATTAATGGCTCCCGAAATAAACAGAATAACGCCAAATAGCAGTGCTGCAAACACGGGGGCAAGCGACCAGGTGTAAACGTGTGTCAGGGGAAATAAAAGTGAAGTGATCACAATGGCAAAAGAGCATACACTGACGACTGTACGGTTGATAACGTTTGCAAAAGTCCGGACATTTTTGTGGTCAATGCGGCTGGTGATGATGCCGCCAATTACGGCGAGAATGACCGTCAGACCCAGCATAGCGGGCATGACCCAGTTATAAAGTCCAAGCAGTTCCAATGCTGTGACAATGACGACAAATGCAATACAGGCAATACCGATGAATATAAACAAAGCGCCGGATTCTGCTGTTCTGCGACTGGTTTTTTCAATCATGTTTTTAATGATTGAAATTTCCTGCTGAATGTTATTTTGATTCATTTTCAGTTCTCCTGTAAGATTAAAGTACTTTGAATTACAAAGTACAATATATGATAAAGTCGTTAAAAGTCAAGTATTTTTTTCTTTGATTTCTATTTTGGCTTTTGTACATTTTGTTCAGAAATTTTTAAGGATACAATTTTACAGGAATCTACTCTGAATACACAACGACGAACTATGGCGCTGTTTTTTATTCTGCTGGCCGGCTTTTTGTTTGCATCGCATGAAGTGATACCGCACGAACACCATGATGTGGTATGCGCACCGATGCAGGTTCATCATGATAGCCATGCAGAGACGGCAGAACCCAATGACAGCAACTGTGATCACTGTCATGCGTTCGGCGAGCCGGTTGTAGACTGGGGCGCGGACAAAGATTTCGTTGTTGCTGTAAACTTGTTGATTGATCCTCTGGTTTCGGAATACCGCAAAAGACGATGCGGATTTATTTTTTCCGATGCCGGTTTTAATTCTGTACCTGCCTATTTATCCTCGCGCTCTCCTCTCAGAGCTCCCCCTTTCTGATTTTATTAGAAAACTGTTTGCTGATATTTTAGGTTTGCCTGCTGAAAACCTGACGGGAATTTTGTGTTTACATGCCGTTTCGTTATCGGCGTGGCAGATCAAAGCTGTTTAATTCTAAAAATCGGACTGTTATGATAAATAAAATAATTGCGTTTTCTGTCAGAAACAAATTTGTTATCGCTTTGTTCACAGCGGCCTGGATTGCGTGGGGTCTGTACTCACTGTTCCATCTGCCGTTGAACACATTACCTGATCTTACCAATAATCAGGTCAAAGTGACCACCTGGTCGCCGGATCTGGCAACTGAAGAGGTTGAGCGGCTGATCACATACCCCATTGAACTGGAATTGGGCAATCTACCCGGTCTGCAGGAAATTCGTTCTGTATCCAAGTTTGGGTTATCGGATATTACGCTGGTCTTTGAAGACAAGATGGGCATGTACAAACCGCGCCAGCTGGTGCGGGAAAAACTGGAAACTGCCGCGGAAAAGCTGCCGCCCGGCGTCGGCCGGCCCTCCATTGGTCCTATGACCACGGGGCTGGGTGAGATTTATCAGTATGTGCTGTATGCCAAACCGGGGTATGATTCGGTGTACACGGCTATGGACCTGCGTGAGATTCAGGACTGGATCGTGAAAAAAGAATTGATCAATATCCCCGGTGTTGTGGGGGTGAATACCATGGGCGGATATTTAAAACAATATGAAGTAGCGGTCAATCCGGTCAGGCTGCGGAGCTATAATCTATCCATTATGGATATCTTTAGGTCGCTGCAGCAAAACAATGCCAATGCCGGCGGCAGCTATATTGAAAAAAACCGGCGCGCCTACTTTATTCGCGGGGAGGGATTGACCCGCTCTCTTGATGATATTCGCGCGGTTGTGCTCGGCAATGAAAACGGTATGCCGTTGAGGATCGGTGATGTGGCAACCGTCAGGTTCGGACATGCTCCGCGCTTCGGCGCTTTTACGTATAATGGCACCGGTGAGGCGGTCGGCGGCAAGATCATGATGCTGCGCGGAGAGAATCCGGCGGATGTGATTACCAATGTAAAAGAACGGCTGCCGCGGGTGCGCGCGGCCCTGCCGGAAGGTGTGGAACTGACGCCGTTTCTGGACCGTTCCACGTTGATTCGCGAAACCACAAACACGGTCACCGAAAATCTGGCGCTGGGCGCTTTAATTGTGGTTTTTGTGCTCGTGCTGCTGATGGGCAGCATGCGTTCCGGTTTGATTACCGCTTCGGTGATTCCGTTGTCTCTGCTTTTTGCCCTGGGGGTGATGTATACCTTTGATTTTTCCGCCAATCTCATCAGTCTGGGGGCTGTGGATTTCGGGATTATCGTGGATGGGGCGCTGATCATTGTTGAGTTTATTGTGTTTCAGATCAGCCGCAAACGCTCGGTTTTAATCGCTTCCAGGGGACGGCTATTGAGTTCAGATATAGATGATATCACCATCTGGTCTGCGGGACGTATGATGCGCACCGCGTTTTTCGGTCAGATGATCATTCTCATTGTTTTTATCCCTATTCTGACACTCACGGGACAGGAAGGCGATATGTTCAAACCCATGGTTATCACATTTGGGTCGGCGCTGATTGGTGCGATTATTCTGTGTTTTACCTATGTTCCAATGATGTCGGCCCTGCTCCTGCGGCCTGAAAAAAGCGAAAGAAGCAGCTTTGCCGACCGGTTTATCATTTGGCTGCGCAAACGTTACCAGCAGCTGCTGCGCCGGGCCTTGCGTTACCGATATGCGGTGACCGCTATTATTGTTCTGTTGTTTGCCGTGGCACTGTTTCTGTTCACCCGGTTGGGCTCGGTTTTTATTCCACAGCTTGATGAAGGTGATTTTGCTATTCATCCCATTCTCCAGCCGGGAACATCTCTGCAGGAAACGGTTGAGATTAATACCCGGCTTGAGCAGATCCTGCTGACCGGGTTTCCGGATGAAGTGGAGCAGGTTGCCACCAAAATCGGTACGGGTGAAATCCCGACTGATCCCATGTCTCTGGAAATGGCTAAAATGATCATCAATCTGAAACCCCGGGATGAATGGACCCGAACCGACAGCAAGAATGAGCTGGCACAGATGATGAAGCATGAAATGTCCGCAGAAATCCCGGGAGTGAGTTTTTTCTTCTCCCAGCCCATTGAAATGCTGTTCAAACACCTGATGACCGGATCAACAGCGGATATCCTGCTGAACATTTACGGCAGTGATCTGGACACCTTGTACCGCCTCGGCAATGAAGCGCAGTCGATTATCCGGGACATACCCGGAGCCGGAGACCTCAACGTGCAAAAAGTAGTCGGACTGCCGCAGATCATCATTCGTTATGACCGGGACCGGCTGGCGTTGTACGGGCTGGATATTGAGACGCTCAACCGCACGATCCAGTTTGGCTATTCCGGAGCAACGGCAGGAATCATTTACGAGGGCGAACGCCAGTTTTCCCAGGTGGTGCGTCTTGAAAAAGGTTATCGGAATAATCCGGATGCCATCGGTGAGTTGTATATCAAACGGCCGAACGGGGAACAGGTGCAGCTGAAACAACTGGCTGATATTTCCATACAGACCGGGCCGGCTGCCATTTCCCGCGAGGATGTCAAGCGGAAACTTGAAGTGGATATCAATGTGAGCGGCCGGGATACCGAGACCTTTGTCAGAGAGATGCAGAGCCGGCTGCAGCAGCATCTGAATCTGCCGCGCGGCTATAATCTCACCTATGAAGGCGATTTCAAAAGTCTGCAGCGTGCCAAGAAACGCTTGTCCTGGGTGGTGCCGATGGTTCTGGGGCTCATATTTACACTTTTGTATTTTACATTTCGATCCTTAAAACAGGCGGCTCTGGTGTTTTCTGCGGTGCCGCTGGCTGCTATTGGAGGCGTGTTTTCACTTTGGATTCGCGGCATGCCGTTCAGCATATCGGCGGGTATCGGATTCATTGCCTTGTTCGGAATCGCGGTTCTGGACGGCGTGGTTCTGATCAGCTTCTTCAACGAACTCAAGGCGGAAGGTATGAACAATGTGTATCGTAGAGTTTATCACGGCACCGACATGCGGGTGCGTCCGGTCATTCTCACATCACTGACAGATGTGTTCGGATTTCTGCCGATGGCGATTTCAACCTCGTCCGGCGCTGAAGTACAACGGCCTTTGGCGACGGTGGTAATCGGCGGTCTGATTTCCGCGACCGTTCTAACATTGATTTTATTGCCGATCATTTATTCATTCAGCGAACAGAAAAAGGGAATTCCAACCCTTGCTAAAATCGCCGGACGAATAATAAAGGGAGGTCAGAGCCGAATGTCTACACTTTTACTTATTTTGATTATAATGCTGCCAACCGGTGCATGTGCCCGCAATCTGTATCAGCCGGACACCCGCATGACCCTGCAGGAGGCTATTGACACGGCGCTAAAACGTTATCCCGCTGTCAAAGCAGGGGAGCTGCAGGTGAAACAGAGTCGGCAGCAGCGCAGGGCTACCTGGGATTTACCGGATACCCGGTTTATCTACGAACAGGAAAATCCTGACGGCGCCGAGATCTGGTCTGTGGAACAGGAGTTTGATTTTCCGCTGCAGACCTTATCCCGGAACCGGGCTGCCCGGCAGCAAATTGTTCAAAGCAGCCGGATGCTGGAGCAGATCCGGGCGCGATTGAAACGTGATGTGCGGTTTGCGTTTATGAATGTCTTGTACGCCCGGGATCGCGCTGTTCTGATACGGGAACAATTGAGCGTGTTCAGGGACCTGGAAAAGGCCGGAAGACTGCGCTACGAAACCGGCGATGTGTCGATTCTGGAAAAAGTATCGGCAGAGGCCAAATATAATGATATTCTGGTTGCTCAGGAGCAGGGTCGGACTGACCTGGAGAATTACAAACGCGAACTGGCAAATTATCTGCAAACGGACCGGATGATAGAGCCGGCAGAAGATGAACTGTATCCGCTGCTGCCGGATACTCTGCGGATGAAAGAGTCGTTTCCGGGTCATAATTCTGAAATCCGGGTGTCTTACAGCCGCTGGATGGCGTTTCAGGCTGAGCACAGAGCAACCCGTTCCGAATCGTGGCCGGATCCGTTTTTCCGATACAGCCAGCGGGATTTACCCGGTTCGGGCAAAGCATCCGCTTTTGAACTTGGATTCAGGCTGCCGCTTGATATCTGGGCCGAACAGGGCAGGAATCGTGCAGCCCGATATGAAGCGCAGATTCAGCATCAGGAGTACCGCAACGTTAAAGGTCAGATTCAGGCTCTATTTGAAAATCTTCTGAACCGTATGAATACACTCAGGACACAACTCGATTATTACCGGGACAGCCGTTTGCGGCGGGCTGACCTGATCATGAAAAGCGCAAAAGAGCAGATTCAGGCTGGAAATATAGATTACCTCGATTATGTGCAGTATTTCGATCAGGCAACGGCCATCCGGTTGAATTACCTGGACGTACTGCGTGACTATAATAGGACAGTGATCGAATTGCATTATCTTACAGGACAATAAATTTATTATAGAGGATTAGAATATGAATCGTAAACAATTCATAATTGCGGCGCTTATACCGGCTGCCGGTATTGTGATGTCGGCATGCGGTCAAAGTGAATCGCCGCATACTGCAGATGCAGAACAGCATGCCCGTGAACATGCCGCGGAACGGTCACAACAACCTGTTCATGATCATTCAGCTGAAAAGTATGCTAAAGAGGCACAGCTCTGATGAACAACAGGTCGTGATTACTGAACGGCAAATGCAGTCCGCTGACATCCAGCTCGGTTCGATTCAGACACGGCATTTGTCGGATCAGATAGAGGTCTTTGGTGAGATTGTACTGCCGCCGTCGGCGCGAGCCACACTGAGTGCGGTTGTTGGCGGGGTTGTGCGGGATATTCAGGTGATCGAAGGTGATTACGTAAGCAAGGGCGATATTCTTACGTATATCGAACATCCGGATGTCGCGGAACTGCAAAAAGACTATCTACAGGCTCTTGTCCAGAGCGAATATCTGCGGACAGAGTATGAACGGCAAAAGCAACTGTTTGAAGATCAGGTGGGCGCGGCCAGAGATTTTCAAAAAGCAAAGGCCGAGTATTTTTCAAATCAAGTGCTGGTGGGCGGCTTGAAACAAAAACTCAAGTTGATGTATATTGATCCCGAGACATTGTCTCCGGAAACTATGACCAATCGCTATGCGGTGCAAACTCCGATCAGCGGATATGTCGCGGATGTTAATGTGAATACCGGACTGCATATTGCGCCTCAGCAGTCCCTGGCAATGATCATGGATACCAATCAGCTGCACATTGATCTCCGGGTGTATGAAAACGACATGCCGAAAATCCACACCGGACAACGGCTCGTCTTTACGCTGGCCAATCAGTCAAAGTTTGATATTTTTGAGGGCAGCATTATGAAAACAGCCCGGCAAATTGACCCGCAGCGGCGTACAGCCCTCGTGCACGCGAGTATTGCGGACCCGCAAGACAGCATGCTTCCGGGTATGCCGGTATGGGCTCATATTCAAGCGGGCGGGGAAAAAGCCGCTGTGCTTCCCGAAGAAGCATTTGTCACAGACCAGGGAACGGATTATGTGTTTCAACTCGTATCCGTGTCCGGGGAGGAAGGCCATCATACGGGAGAAACCCATGCCGGCCATGCGGAGCACGCTCCTGAACCTCCGCCCGAATATGTTTTTGAAAAACTGCATGTGAAAACCGGACTGTCGGGCGGCGGATATATTACAGTCCGTTTTGAGACCCCCGTTTCCGAGCAGGCGCAATTTGCGGTTCACAATGCACAGGCGCTGTTGTCCGAGATGAAAAAAGGCGGCGATGGCCACGGACATGCGCATTAGCAGCGCCGGCAGCACGAAATATTTGTTCCGGCGCTATCGTTTATATTATTGTATTGATGGTGAGCATACATTGTGTGCTCACCATCTCTGTTATTCATAACAAGGACGGTAAAGAATCTGGATTCAGGATTTATGGGACATTCACACGATCTACATAAGAATTATAATACGGCTTTTGCCGTCGGGATCGGGCTGAACATACTCTTTGTTGCTATCGAGATTATTTACGGTTTGATCGCCAATTCGTCGGCATTGCTGGCTGACGCCGGCCACAACGCCAGCGATGTGCTGAGCCTGGTGTTTGCCTGGACCGCCACCTGGCTGGCCACTCTAAAACCCAAAGGCAAATATACCTACGGCTTGCGCAAATCCACGATACTGGTTTCCATTCTCAACGCTTTGCTGCTGCTGGGTGCGGTGCTGGTGATCGGCTGGGATGCCTTTGGTAAATTCCGCAATCCCGAACCTGTGGCCGGAGGACAGGTGATGATCGTGGCCGGTATCGGTGTGATCATCAATACGGTCACGGCATTATTGTTTATCCGTGGCCAAAAGCAGGATCTGAATATAAAGGGCGCGTTTCTGCACATGGCGGCGGATGCGGGTGTGTCCCTGGGTGTGGTAATTGCGGGTTTTTTGATCACCCTGACCGGCAAACTGTGGATCGATCCCGTGACCAGTTTTGTTATCATTGCGATAATTTTATGGTCAACCTGGGAGCTGTTCAGAGACTCTCTGGATCTGGCTCTGGATGCGGTGCCCGGACATATTGATTCGGAAAAGGTGCGAACGTTTCTCCTGTCCCGGGAACGGGTTGAGGATATACACGATCTGCACATCTGGGCCATGAGCACCACGCAGGTCGCATTGACCGCACATTTGGTGATGCCCGGTGGTCAGGATGATGAGTTTATGGTTCAACTCAACAAAGATCTCCGGAAAAAATTCGGAATAGAGCATACCACACTTCAGGTTGAGAGCAGCCGACTGGATCAAAAATGTAAGAATATTTGCTGAAAAATCATCCGTTTACGCTGTATAATTATTGGTTTCTGGTTCTTTATTCATTTGTCCGCAATATTAAAGCTTACATTTTATTTAAATCTCTTTGAGCAAAAATAAAAATCCGGCTGAGCGTGACATAAATCGCCGGATCAAAAGCTGTATTCCGGAGTTCAAACAGAGATTTACAAAAGAAAACGGGATGGAATGCAGCGCAATCCGTTGTCAACTCTAATGTCTGTAAAGGAGTGGATCATGATAAAGAAAATGATGTGTTGTTTTTTGTTGATACCGCTGATGTCGTTGATGCTATCATGTGATACAAAAGCGACTCGAGTGTTGGTCGTAACCGGTGGGCATGATTTTCAAGAGGATGCGTTTTACGCCATGTTTGACAGCTTTGCAGATATCACCTATGACATAGCCGTTCAGCCGAAAGCCAATGTCCTTTATACCACCGGTGATCTGGACCCGTATGATGCTCTGGTGTTCTATGACATGTACCAGGAGATCACTGCTGAGCAAAAAGCTGCATTTTTGGATATCCTGAAACAGGGAAAAGGCATGGTTTTTCTGCACCACGCGCTGGTATCCTATCAGGACTGGGACGAATATGAACAGATTATCGGCGGCAGATATATTGAGAAAACCGATTCAGGGCAAACAGATGCTTCAACTTATCAGCATGATGTGGATATTCCTGTTAAGGTTATGGAAACGTCGCATCCAGTGACCCGGGGAGTCAACGACTTTGAAATACATGATGAAGTGTACGGCGGGTTTCGTGTATCGGAAACAGTGCATCCGCTCTTGTCAACGAATCATCCGCAAAGCAGTAAAATGATTGGTTGGTATCACATCTATAAAAACTCCCGTATCGTCTATATCCAGCTGGGACATGACCACCATGCCTATCAAAACCCGAATTATCAAAAGCTGGTTCGGCAGGCGATTGACTGGGTTAAAGCATCATCATCCGTAAATTAATGTAATACTGACTCAGAGTATGCGAGAAAAGTCAGGACTCTATGAAAGAGTTTTAGAAATGTATATACAATTCACGGAATCTCTGCTGGACTATTATGAACGAGGCCCGCGGGGTTTCAAGCCACTGAATAATATGTGGATTCAGGATGTTGAAGAAAAACAATTTTTTGTATCGAAAAATTACTTTGGCATTTGATTTCAGGTTTTCGTATCTTTTGCAACTGAGTGACATTCATTAACCAATGGATCGTTAACCGAAAGGAGGACATCCCTCATGAAACGCATGCTACCCGTTTACATCATGTTGTTTATCACCGTTACATTGTCCGCAAACGAGTTGATTGTCAAAGCGGACAGTCTTTATGCATTGCGCAGTCAGGGTTTCAATGAAGAAACGATGATTGCGGATTCCATGCAGATTGATCAAAGTATCGTGGCATACAAAAGCGCTGTTGAATCCTCACAGGGCGAAGCAAAACAGGAAGCCATTTGGAAACTGATGCGCGCCTATTATTTTAAAGGGCATTATTGCACAGACAATGTCGATTTGCAAAAGAAAATATTTGATCTTGGTAAAGAGCGGGGACAAACCGGATTGAATGAATTTCCGGAATCGATCGGGGTTCACCTCTGGACTGCGATTTTGTGGGGTGTTTGGGGCGAAGCTTACGGTATATTTGCCGCAGCGCGGCAAGGTGTAGCCGGCAAGATCAGAGAACACTCGGAAAAAGTCATCGAGATAAATCCGGACTATAAACAGGGAGCCGGATACCGGGTGTTGGGCCGTCTGCACTTTAAAGCGCCAAAAATTCCGTTAATTCTGGGCTGGCCGTCAAAAAAGAAAGCTGTCGAGTATCTTGAAAAAGCTTATGAAATTTCACCTGATCATATCATGACAACCCAATATCTGGCTGAAGCGCTTTGGGAACGCGATCAAAAAGACCGCGCTGTTGAACTGATGAACAAAGTGATCACGATGGACATATCTGTAGGCGTTGTGGAGGATTTTGTTGCCAAACAGAACGCCAAAAAGATATTGGAGGAATGGCAATAAAAAGATCAAGCGAATGCCGCCTGACACAGGACGGCATTCGCTTTTAACGGATCTGGATGATCACTCAACGCTTCGAACCGCTTCCCGGACCATCTGGTTTGCATACCCCCACTCATTATCATACCAGCTCATCACTTTTAAAAGATCACCGTCCACAACCTGGGTCAATATCCATTTTTTACCAGGGCAGCTTTTCAGGATCTGTTTCAGCCAGAACCTGAATTCGTTATTATTTTCAATGTTGCACGGCCAATACGTCCGAGTCCGTTGATTGCAACATTTGTCATATTATTCCTCCTTTTTGTATTGTATTTGGTGTTGTACCTTAATATTGTATATATTTTCATAACAGGAGCTTTCATAAAAATCCAAAATCATGGTGTTTCCTATCAAAACAAATACAATCGATTTGATCATTCGCTTTTTTTTAGGATGAACCCTATGGGATTGAAACGACGAAATTGTATAATGGGTTATAGTGAATTCAAGCCAGTATAGACTGAAGTGTCAGGGCATTTTTTGCAGCATAGCCGTTTTGATCATTATCAAAATAGCAATAGACGTCATAGCCCTTTTGAGTCCAGGTGAGAAACCGTTCGCACCATTGCTCAAGGGTGGTCTGATCATAAGACCCCTCATAAGCGTCACCCGGACCATGCAGACGAATATAGACGAAATCTGCCGTTACCTGGTATGGGGTAGTTGTACCGGCAAGTTCGTATTGACAAAAGGCGGCATTATATTGGGTCAGAATTTCATAGGTTTGTTCATTCCACCAGCTGGGGTCACGAAATTCGAATGTATAACGATACGCTGTTGGCAGTGTTTGCAGAAAAGATTGCAGACGCTCTTTGTTGAATTTCCATTTTGGCGGCAGCTGAAATAAAATGACTGAACTCTTTTCACCAAGAGATTCAATACGTTGAAAAAAGGTCCTCACCGCGTCTTTCGGATCCTTGAGTTTTTTCATATGCGTGATGTAGCGGCTGGCCTTGACAGCAAAATGAAAATCCTCCGGTACGGTATCCCGCCATGTTTCCAGAGTCTGCTGCCGGGGCAGTTGATAGAATGAATTGTTGAGTTCAACGGTTCGGAATCGCTGCATGTAATATTCGAGCCATTTTTTCTGAGGCATGTTTTCGGGATAAAAGGTACCACGCCAGTGTTTGTAATTCCACCCGGATGTACCGATATAGATTTTTTTTGTACTCATACTTGAATATTCTCCTGAAACACTCAGGAAATATCGGTTTGATGCTGGTTACAAAAATAGGAGGAACGGCTGGAAATGGTCTGTTTTACGATATTTCCACCGCATAATGGACATTCAGCGCCCGGTTCGCGGTTCGGGAGTAAAAATTCTTTGGGAAATGCACGAGTCGAAGCCAGGCTCTGAATACTTTGCTGAAATACACGTTTTATTTCATTATACAAATGTTTGAGCCGGCTGTCGTCCAAAGCGCCGGCGCAGCTTTTCGGATGTATGCCGGACTGAAACAAAATTTCATCTGAATAGATATTGCCGATTCCGGCAATGATTTTTTGATTCATAAGAGTCGACTTTATTGATCCCTTTTTATTTTTCAATAGATCTTTCAGAGTTTTATAGGTAAAATGTTCCGAGAATGCATCAATGCCCAGCTCTTTAGAATCGATAAAGTCCTGTTCATTCCCTGCCAAATCAATCAGCCCTAATTTTCTCCGACAGTCATAGGCCAGGTAATAACCGCTGGAAAAGGTTAAAAGCAGCCGGATGTGATCGGGAGCGCTTTCTTGGTTTAGAAAATACACGGGAAATCCGGTCATGCCGAAATGCAGCACCACGCTAGCGCTGTTGTCAAGCCGCAGGAATAAATATTTCCCATGCCGTCTGCTGGCATGAATGCTGTGATCCAGCAAATGCTGTTTTAATTCCTCTGCGGAAACATCGCCAAGAAGTTCCGGGGAACGCAGGTCTATTTTGCGGATGGTTTGATGCAGACTGGTCGAATCCACATATTGTTTAAAGACCTGAACATCAGGCAATTCCGGCATTGTTTTCTCCTTGCTTTTGCTTGTTTTGTTGCTCCTGTTTATAGTAACAAAGCTTTTGATACAGATTCATCCTAAAAACATCAGATTTTATCAGTTTAAAATATTTGATAATGTTGCTTGACATAAATAAAAAAAATTGCTATTATATGCCGGATAGAGGAAAACTGGAGCAGTGCCTCTATCTAATACTTTCCTTTATTATTTGATAGGACAGCTTATGGCCGAGTATCGTTTACCCTGCCACTTTTTCCGGCCTTTTTCTTTTGTTTTTTGATCCGGTTTTACGGATACAATCTCAAGACGTTTTATCAGATCAGCTGATCTGGTTCATAAAACTATGTCCGAACGGAGTTTTAAACCCAACCGGACTGTAAAACATTGCTGTTTTTTGCCTAATCAATTCATTTTTTGATAGTGATGGACCTTGTATCTCGTGGAGAACGTAAAGTTATGAAATGTTTTAAATCTGAAATGATGATGGCGTTTTTCTCCGTGTTTTTTATCCTGTATCTGGTGTTTTCTCCGATCCTGTGTGATCTACTATTTGCTCTAGCGGCAGACAATTATCCGCCGGTGATCGCGCATGTCCCCGTGGAAAATCCAGTATATGGTCAGAAATTGCCGATTCGTGCGCATATTGGGGATCAGTCTTCGCTGCAAAAGGTAACGCTTGTTCTCACGATTAACGGGGTCAGCAAACGCGGCCAGATGCGAAACATGTCGGAGCAGGTTCCGGTTGTCGCCGAAACCCGGCAGGAGGCGCGTGTATATTCAGGGCCCGGCAAGCGTTATGATTACAAGGGCACCATGCCTGCCGGAAGACGCTTCAAAGTTGCACAACTTTTTGACAATTACATACAAATTGTTTCGAGTAACGGATCGCACGGATTTATTGCGAGGAATGCTGTCAAGGTGCTGGGAGCCGGCACTCTATATAGTGTAACCCTGCCGGAATCCATCACACGTCGATCCGGTTTGACCTATCAAATCGAGGCGGAGGATGTTTACGGTAATAAACGGGTAACCGATCCATTTGACATACGTTTTTCAACCGAGAAACAGGCCCAAGCCCGGGAAAGATCAAGCGGGAGACAGGCAGTCAGCAGTACCGGCTCCCGAACTTCCCGGCCGGTATACAAACGTGGTTGGTTCTGGCTGCTGCTGCTTGCCGCAGGCGGCGGTACCTACTATTATCTGACACAAATGCAATCGGATAAAGAGGGTACTGTTGATGTTCTGGTAGAATGGGAGTAGTGTTGATTTGAATCATCTTTTGGAGAATCCAATGTTTCTTAAAGCGCGCATTTTATGCATTGTTGTTATCCTGATTTTTCTCGTTGTGTCTCTGTCCTGCAGTCTGCAGTCTCCTGGGGGTCATACGCAAGGACAAAGCAGTATAGCTGCCCGCATCTCTTTCAATCAGGCCGGACTAACGCCGGCCTCATTCGACAGTCTTGTGATCACCATCACCGGTGACGGTATTTCTCCGATCAGGGATTCACTGCTGCTTGACGGTGTAAAGGGCCGGGCCCGGATTAATGTTCCGGCGAACAAGGACCTTCTCGCGACGGCGGTTGCCTACCGGGATACCCGTCAGGTGATGAGCGGTGCTGACAGTTTCCGGGTTTCGGATGGAGAAACTGTTCCTTTGTCTATTATGATGAATTTCCTCGTTCCCACCATTATTGTCTCACCTCCGGATTCGACACTTTCAGTGGGACAATCTATAACCTTGTATCTGGCGGCACGTCAGGTGGTTAACATGGCAACATTCGGCGCGCAAGTGCAGTTCGATCCGGCCGTGTTGACGGTTCAGGAACTTGGACGCGAGGACGCGTTTTTGAAAAGCAATGCCGGAAATGTGAATCAGCTGTTATTCAGCAAGGATAACAGCGGGGGTACGGTAGATGTTGTTTTTGGGATTTTTCCCGCTTCTGCTGCTGTGACCGGACAAGGAACCGTAGGCCGTATTGTGTTTACGGCTGTTGACACCGGTATCACTGATTTATCGGTACGCGTTGATCATGACGTCAATTCCAATTATGCATTGTTTGATCAGAATGCAAATCTCATGTACGCAATGGGACTGGGCGGACGCATTACGATACAATAAAACCGTTCAGTTTAATGATAAAATGTGGAGTGCAAGATGTTTAGAACGATTGTCTTTGGTTTCCTGTTGTCGATTTTACTCATACAGCCCGCAGTCCGGGCGCAAGGTACCATCATTACTGCAAACTGGGGGCCGCCGTCCGCTGCCAATGAATGGCAGAAATTCGAGATTTCTCTGACAGCGGATCAATTCGGTGTGTCGCAATCCGATTTTGAAGAGGTGATGGCCAATGTCCAGCGGATTCGTATTCGTACGGAAACGCACAGTGGACATGATATCGGCTCGATTGATAACGTCACCGTAGGTACGCGCTTTTCCAGTGAGTTCAATTCGGGACTCGACGGTTGGAACGCGCATGGCGACGGCACGATGCAGTGGACGGAAACCGGCGGTGTATCAAACAGCGGCTATATTGCTGTGCATGACTGGGCCCGGGGCGACTGGCATTATGCGGTGGCTCCTGCAGCGTGGAGCGGCGACTGGTCTGGTTTGATCAATTCAACGTTTTCCTTTTATTACAAATCGGATTATCCGGATGCTTCGGCAGAGCTGGAAATATCGAGTGTCTTTGAAAAACGCATTATTTTGACGGCAAATCCTTTGGTCACCCCACCCAATTCAAATTCGCGGGTGCGTGTGAGTTTGAATGAAATTCCGGCTTCAGATGTAGAAATTTCCCTGAGCTCTGAAAATCCGTGTTTTGAAGTGCCCGCGAATATCACCATTAATGCCGGTGCCTCATATGCAGAGTTTGATGCCACGGTTCCGGCGGATGCGGACACCGGCTGCACCTCGGCCATTGAAGCCACGGCTTCCGGTTATGTGTCTGCGCGTCTGATTCTTACCGTCGGCGAGACAGCCGGCGGCGAAGGAGGCGCATCACTTTGCGGCCAGGTGACAGATGCCACAACCGGTGATGGTATTGCCGGGGCGCAAATCACGGTTGCAGGGCTGTCCACGACTACAGACAACGATGGAAATTATTGTATCCAGAACATACCCACAAATGTTATTCTGGCCAATTTCAGCGGCACGCCCAGGTCCGGTCCGGCACCGTTGACCGTACAGTTTGAAAATTTGTCCGGTGTCGGTGTGTCAACGATCTCCGCATCCGCAGAAACCTATTCAACATTTCGATCTACGGTTTCCTTGTCAGAGGGGGAAGAAAAAACCCTGGATATCTCTCTGAGTCCGATGATCACAGATGCGGAAATGCGTATTGTGTTGAACTGGGGTCTGAATCCGAGAGACCTGGATATTCATTTATTGGTGCCCAAGCCCGGCGAGGATACGCATCATCTGGTTTACTATTCGGACAAGGGATCAAGTGACTCATTTCCTTACGCCTATCTCGATCACGATGATACAGAGAGTTACGGACCGGAGACGATTACCATTAAGCAATTTGTATCCGGGAGATACAAATTTTATGTGCATCGATATGCAGGAACAGGGAGTTTAACGGCATCTGAGGCTGTGGTGCAGATTTATACGCGGGCAGGATTGGTTCACACAGTGAATGTCCCCGCCAGCGGCACCGGTGACTATTGGATGGTGGGTGAAATCGACGGCAATACCGGACAGGTGTTGATTGACAGTTACATACAGGGATTGCGGCCCAGTACCGGCGCACTGCACAAAGGCATGGCCGCGGCGCTGGATCAAAAGCAGGTTCAGGCGGCGCAGGATATTGTATCCTGGTCCTGGGATTTTGACGGCGATGGTGTGGTCGATTCTGAGGAACAGCATCCGCAGTGGGTTTATGCAAATCCCGGAAACTATACTGTGACCCTGACCGTTTCGGATGGAACCCGCGATTATGTTGAAACCAAGACTCATTATATCACAGTTACCGGCGAGCCCTCAAGAGAAGATGCTTATAAGGTGTCCATTACCAGCATCGATCCGACGAATTTTCCGCTTGTCAAGCTGTTTGTATCTGTGATTGATACGCTGACAAATGCACCCCTGACGGGCTTGCCGTTTTCTGCATTTGATGTTACAGAGGACAATCAGGCTGTATCTGATCTGTCAATATCTACACTGAGCATGACATCCGGTGCAAAGGCAGACATCGTTTTTGTATTTGATATCACAGGCAGCCTTGATGATGAATGGAATGCGCTCAAGAACCGCAGTCTGGCGTTTGCGGATTCTATTGCAGCCCGGGGCATGGACTATCGTCTGGGGCTGGTGACGTTCAAAGACGAGATAACGTCTATTCATGATTTTACAACGGATGCCCTTGAATTCAAGACATGGGTCGATGGACTGGATCCCAGCGGCGGCGGCGACAGCAAAGAGAATGCTCTAAAAGGCCTGGAAGCTGCAGCTGAACTCAGCTACCGCGCTGTGGCGCAGCGGATTGCAGTTCTGATTACAGATGCGGATTATCATGAGGCGGGTGAAAGCGGCGACGGGATCACCCATTTTACCACGGAAACTATGATTTCGCATCTGAACGCCCGAAATATTCTCTGTAACGTGGTCGGACCGGATGAACCCCAGTTTGAAAAACTGGCGGAACAGACCGGCGGCTACTTTTACAAGCTAAGCCAGGGCTTTAATAATATCCTGGACCGCATCGGTAACCAGATTTTACAACAGTATGTGATCACCTATGTTCCTACCAATACGACTCCGGATAACACTCAACGCACTGCAAAAGTCCAGGTGAATTACAACAGCAAAACCGGAAGCGATCAGGGGACCTATTATATCGGTTCCAGTCAGTTGTTGACTTTTCCGCAGGTTGTTCTGGGCATAGAAGGCAGAACATTTACCATCGATGTTTACGCGCAAAATGTAATGAACCTTTCGGCCGCACAGTATTATCTGCTCTACAACAAGAATAAAATCAGCGCTCTGCAGGTGACGTCCGGCGGGTTTATGAGCAGCGGCGGAGCTTCGGAGGCGTTTTTGTCTGATATTGATGAGGCCAATGGTCGAATTGAAATCAATCAATCGCGGCTGATTCAGGGGAATTCGACTGAATCAATTTCCGGAAGCGGCCTGCTGGCATCTGTTGAATTTGAGGTCAAAGTCAGAAATTGCGCCAGTACCATAGATTTTTACGGACTGGATTTGCGGCAGACTGATGGAACAGCCATCGAAGTGAACAGTTCCGGCACGGAAATAGAGTCCGCCGGATCAAGCGGTTCATCATCGATCTTGTGTGATTTTGATGAGGATCTGGATATCGATACCCGGGATTTTGCACTGTTGGGAACCTACTGGAAACCGGTCAATCATGCAAGCGGGGATGTCGGGCCGGCCAGCGGCGCTGTGCCGATGCTGACACCGGCGCCGGACGGGCGCGTCGGGTTTGAAGATTTGTTCACCTTTACCCGCATGTGGAACTGGTACTATCTGGCTCTGAATACAAACGGCTCCTCTCTTGCCAAACAGGATGGCCGTTTATTCGGACAATGGAGTGAAAACGACGGAAAACTGCGCTATGATGTTTATCTAAAAAATGTAAACCGTCTTGCCATGGGGCACCTAAAACTGTCGTTTAATACTGCTGCATTGACAGTTGACCGGATTGAATCGGGCAGTCTCCTGACACCCTCCGATGAATCCTGTGTGCTGTTTACAGACACGGGGCAGCCGGGACAGGTCGATGTCACCTTTTCGAAGCTGACCGGCACCAACCAGAGCGCTGTGATTAACCCGAGCGGTGTTTTATTTTCCATTCTCTTTCAAAGAACCGGCCAGGGCGGAGCGTCCGCGCTCTGCTTTGAGCAGGTTGATCTGCGCAGCCCGGATAATACTCCGGTCAGTGTTATCCGGGACAATCAGGATAATCTGGAAATCGAGACCCTGCCCGAGACCTACAAATTGGCCAATTATCCGAATCCGTTTAACAATCGGACTGTGATTCGCTACGAACTTCCAATTGCGGGACGGGTTGATATTCAAATTTACAATATTCTGGGCCAACCGGTACGGGAACTTGTGCACAATCCCATGCAGGCCGGTATTCATACTGTATCGTGGGATGGGAAAAACAACTATGGCATTGATGCAGGTTCCGGGATGTATATGCTGAAAATGACTGCGGGAAATCAATCGTTACAGAGAAAACTGCTTTACCTGAAATAGTATCATATTCGATTCTCCGGAAAAGTTGCAGAATTCTTTACAAGATTGAAAGAAGGGGGGCTGCAAAAAAAACAATTGCATTCCCCGGGGGATTTGGATATCTTTAGAAAATTGTGAAATGAATTGTGAATATATACAATGAACACCCATCCGCTGGTCATCGCCCATCGCGGCGCCTCTTATGGGGCGCCGGAGAATACAATGGCTGCTTTCGAACTGGCCCTCGAGCAGAATGCCGATGGTATCGAAACGGACGTTTTCATGACCCGGGACGGGGAGATTGTCTGTATTCACGATCCATCAACACGTCGTACCGGGAAACTTTACCACAATGTGGTGCAGGCCAGTTATAATGATATCCGGAAACTTGATGTCGGGACCTGGAAGCACAGTCGGTTTCGGGAGCAGCGTATTCCGCGATTGGTCGAGTTGTTTGATTGGTTGCCGTCAAGCAAGTATCTTTTTCTCGAGATCAAGGATGGACTGCGAATTATAGAGCCGCTACGACAATTGCTGATTCGCGCCCGGTTTCCGGTTCAGCAGCTGCGACTGATGTCCTTTGAGGAGAGCATTGTAGCGGCCTGCGGCAATCTGCTGCCGCAGGTTCAAACATTGCTGCTTGTCGATTACAAAGGTTTGTATCGATATTGGCGTCCCGGTGCGCGGCGTACCATCAGAAAACTGTTAAAGACAGGGGCGAGCGGGGTGAACAGCCGTGGTTTGCCCGGAATTGTCAAACCGGCCTGGGTGACCCGTCTGCACGCAGCCGGGTTTTCCGCACATGTGTGGACCATCAACCGTCCCGATCGAATTCGTTATTTCAACCGCTGCGGTGTGGATTCGATCACTACCGACAGACCGGATCTTGTCTATTCGGAATTAAATTTATCCCGTACAAAAAGAAATCAAAGGAGGCGATATGAATATCCTGATCGTCTATGACTCGGTGTTCGGCAACACGGAAAAAGTGGCGCGTGCCGTCGGCAGCGCATTCGGAACCGGACACACTGTCAAATGGGCTCGTCCTGCCGAGCTTGACGCTTTTAAGGTAGCAGCTGATTTGCTGATTGTCGGTTCACCAACGCGAAAATTTCAGCCCACAGCTGACATTCAAACGTTTTTAAAACAGCTTGAGCGTCGATCATTAAATGGCATTGGCGTGGCTGCCTTTGATACCCGGATTTCAGTTGAGGATACAAATTCTTGGCTCCTGCGCTTTTTTGTCAAACTTTTCGGCTATGCTGCGGAACCTATGCTCAGGACATTACAGCAAAAGGGCGGTACTGTAAAAGGTGACCCGGCCGGGTTTATCGTCAATGCTACCAAAGGTCCGATCAAACAAGGCGAACTGGAGCGAGCCGAAGCATGGGCGAAACAGCTTGTATAGTCGCCCTGTATCGAAGATAGTCCGATACAGGGCGTTCGGTTTATTTCAGCAGTATCATTGATTTTGTGCAATCGAACGTTTCTGTTTTTAATCTGAAAAAATACAGTCCTGAAGAGAACGGGTCTGCTTGCCAGCGGACCTGATATTCACCCGGCGTTTGCTGCTCATTTACGAGTGTGCTGGCCAGGCGACCCTTTATATCATAAATCAATAAAAGTACAGTTGTCGGATCGGCAACTTTGTAGCGGATGGTTGTAACTGCATTGAACGGGTTCGGATAGTTTTGAAACAGAGCAAACTGCTCCGGCAGTTGTTTTGTTTCCACCTCTGTTGCTCCCTGGAATTCGACCGCACCGATATCAATCACGCTGTTGTAAAAACGTGGATTGTTACACTGATCCCACGTACAAGAGATGGCTGAATTGTCTCCGGCATCAATAGCAGGACTTTCCGCTGCGAGCGCGCAGGACAGGGTCAATCCGCCGTAATCCCCATAAGGCAGCAGCTGCGGATCGCTGGTTGCGGCGCCGGCCAGGCTGCCGTCCATCACCAGATTGTGGTTATTCACTGAAGGCACGGTTCCGCTGAATTCACTGTCAGCCAGGCAGTTGGCCATGATTGTGTTGGAAATCATCAACCCGGGGTCCATGTTGTTGATCGAAGCTCCGTCCATGGCCTTGTTTTTATTAAACGTGCAATTAATGAGTTCAGTCATCATGCCGGCGCCGTACATACCGCCGCCCTGTCCGCTTGCGCTGCACAGGTTTTCATAAAATGTGGTGTTGGTGATCTCGCAGGGATCTGTAGAAATATTGTATATACCAGCTCCGCGATTGTCGACTGAATTGCCGCTGATGTTGCATCGATCCATTTCTATAAACTTCATATTGCAGATTCCGCCGCCGTTGTTTGCTGTGTTTAAAGTGAAACTCGTCTCTTCCGTAATCAAACGCGCTTCTTCACCTTCGTTGTAAAAACCGCCGCCGTTGCTCTGGGCGTGATTGGCCCTGATCGAGGATCGGGTCAGTAGCAAATAATCGGTGTTGTTGATGCCGGCCCCGTCTCCGTCGCATAAATTTGCGTGTACGCGGCAGCTGTCCATCTCGATATAGCTTCCCATGCCGCTCGTCGGATAACCTGGGGCAAATCCGTTGTACAGTCCGCCGCCATCCTGATCCGCGGTGTTTGAATGTAATGTACAGTTAAATGCATAAATATTACCGCCGAGTGTATTGAAAATGCCGCCGCCGTCCGTTGCGGCATAGTTTTCCTGCATTTGGACTGAATTTAATATCAGACTGTCGTTTTCGTTGAACAAGGCGCCGCCGCTTCCTGATGTGTTCCGCATAAACCGGGTCAAATTCAGTTCGATCCATTCATAGCTTTTTAGATAACATCCGCCGCCATAATCCACGCATTCGTTTTGCGAGAACACACTATTATTGACATGCACCGGTCCCAGGGACAGTAAAGAAATACCTCCCCCGTCGGTCTGGCACTTGTTCTGATTAAACTGACACCAATCAATGGTCACCTCCTCAAACAGTCCTGCGATCGCACCGCCCTTATTTGCTTCATTTTTTGAGAATGTCGTCTCATTTAAAATCAAATCGGCATCATTGGCGCTGTAAATACCACCCCCGTTGCTTGTGGTTATGTTTTCTACAAACTCGGATTGATTAATATCCAAAAGATTTTCTGCAAATGCGAAAACACCTCTGCTATTCATTTTTAGTCTGCAATTTTCCATGAACAGGTTACAGGATTCATCCAGAGAAATCCCTTCCTGTCCATTGCTTTGTATTTCAGTGTTTAAAATATCCAGAAACGGCATATTGCCATAATCCATCATATTGATCCCTATACTGCCATTGTAACTGATGTTTCCATTATGCATTTCAATCGGACCGTCTGCATGCAATCCAATTGCGCTGTTGGAATCGATGGTTGTGGATATAAATTGACTGGTATCATTGCTCGTCATTTTAAAATGCACGGCGCCGGAATTGTTGTTGCAGATGTTGCTGCGGATGATGGAATTTTCGCATGAAAAATCGACAAAACTGTAGACTGCTGCCCCATGATCCGCTTCATTGTTATTGATTTTGCATTCCCTGATCTCGACTTTACCGGACTGGGTATCAAGCATGATTCCACCGCCGTCGAGCAGGGCTCTATTGCCGGAGATTTCCGTATCGTAAACATACAGGTTACCCTCATTGTAAATACCACCACCATCGCCGGTTGCATAACAGTCGAGTACACGGCAATGACTCAAATAAAGCGTTGCATGGTTCAGAATACCCCCGCCGTTTTCCGGTAGTCGGGGAAACTTACCGTTCTTCCCATTAATAAACTGGATCCTATAAATGTAAGCGGTGGCTGTCCGACTGAAAGCCGGTTTGACAACCCGTAAAATTGCGGTTTTGTCCTGTCCGTCCAGAACCACGGATTGTTTTTCGTTCCCAATAATGTAAAGTGTCTTGTTAATCTCCAGAGTGCTGGAAAGTCCAATAGTGGTGATACTTTTGAATTTAATCGTGTCTCCCTTGGCTGCCCCGGCGATCGTATTTCTCAAAGACCCGGGACCGCTGTCCGCGTTGTTGTTTACATAGTGTGTTTTTGAAAATCCGGTTGTACATACCCCCAGAACCATGAGCGATAAAATGAGACGTTTCATAATGCTCCTCCTCCTTGATAAAGAATGTATGTTATGAATGTGACTCGCCAATTACAATCTGATGAGAGTCGCAATCCAGAAGCATGAGAGTCCAAGGGTATGGTCGTCTGTGGAATAGCTAGTCATAAGTAAATTCGCGCCCCGATCTGCTGTTGATCTTTATTTACGAAATAATGAGCGAAAAGTCAATCATTTTCTGAACCAATGGCTTTTTTTTAGTCTTGCCAATAAGTGTTGTGTTTTTTATATTGATACAACATAAACTTGAGGATACATTGTGGTTGAACTCGGATACCAGTCACTGAATGCTGCATTTGTTTTTTCTGCTTTTGCGGCGCTGCTTTATTTTTTGCATGGCCGGAGAATGCATTCATCTTTTATATGGATTGCTGATCGCGCACTGGGTGCAGCGGCGGCGCTTTGTACCATAGCGCTCGCTGTTTTGCTCTATGAACTCATTACACATAATTTTCAGCTTGAATACGTGGCCCGGTATTCTAATCGGTCTTTGCCCTGGTACTATTTATTGACCGCCTTGTGGGCAGGGCAGGCCGGATCCCTGCTTTTGTGGGCCTGGCTGCTCGGACTGTTTTCCATTCTATTATTGTGGAGAAAAAAACAACACTCGGAATCTTTTCTTCCCAATGCTCTGGGCATTATGGCCGTCTCGTTGTGTTTTTTCCTGTTTTTGCTGGTTTTTAAAAGCAATCCATTCTATCTCTTGCCCTTTGCTCCCGAAAAAGGCACCGGACTGAATCCTTTGCTGCAGAATCCGGGTATGATTTTTCATCCCCCGTCACTTTATATCGGGTTTGTTGCGTACACGGTTCCTTTTGCCGTTATGATATCTGCATTTATACTGAATGAGCAAACCCTGCAATGGTTAACTCTGGTACGCCGCTGGTCACTTTTCGCCTGGGTATTTCTGACTGCCGGTAATATTCTGGGCATGCAATGGGCTTATGTGGAACTCGGATGGGGTGGATACTGGGCCTGGGACCCGGTTGAAAACGCCTCTCTGTTACCATGGCTGACCGGTACGGCGTTTCTGCATTCTATCATTGCCCGGGAACGACGGGATACCCTGAAAACCTGGAGTTTTGCCTTGCTTGTCCTGACATTTGCTCTGACCATTTTCGGAACCTTTGTGACCCGCAGCGGCCTCATTTCGTCTGTGCATGCATTTGGTGTTTCCTCCCTGGGACCGGCTTTTCTGGTGTTTATGGGGGCTATTCTGGCCGGATCTTTGCTTTTAATGCTAAAGCGTAAAGACCGGTTTAAAGGCCGTGTCATCCAAAGCTGGCGTTCGAAAGAATCCGCTTTTTTATTGACCAATCTCATCTTGCTGTTGTTTGCGATTGCTGTGCTTATCGGCACTCTGTTTCCTGCAATCTCGCAGGCTATAGGAGATCAGCAGCTGTCTGTTGGTGAGTCCTATTATAACCGGATTGCCGCGGTACTCGGCGTTGCACTTTTCCTGACCCTGGGAGTCTGCACGCTCCTGGTATGGGGACGAACCTCTTTGGATTTAATCTGGAGAAAAATCCGCATCCCCGGTGTGATTGCGGTCTTTACACTGATTCTTTTGTTGATAAAAGGTATACACCATGCCGGGTTGGTTCTGGCTGTGGCCACCGGTGTGTTTGTCCTGATCCTGACCGTTAATCAAGCTGTGGAAACCATTCAGAAATCGCTGCATACCAGTGAGAAAGGATTTTTCCGCGGGTTGACCGCTGCCTTGACCCGCAACAAACGCCGGTACGGAAGCTATATTGTTCACCTCGGCGTCACTTTGTTTTTTATCGGTTTGACCCTATCTTCGACCTTTGATTCTCAGTTGGAACGCACCCTCCGTCCGGGCGAATCCATACAGGTAGGGAGTATGACGCTGAATTACAAAGGCCTGGAAAAATCATCCGAGCGTGACTTGACTCTGATTTCCGCGCGTTTTGATTTATTGAGAAATGGCAGGCAGGTAAACCCTATTATTTCCCAGAGACAGTTCCATTCCAATTATCAGCCTGTAACCGAGGTCGGTATACGATCATCACTGCTGCGGGATATTTATGTTATTTTGGCGGATTATCAACTGGACTCCCAAACCGCTACGGTGCAGATTATGGTGAATCCTATGGTTCTGTGGATATGGATGGGAGGTATAATTATGGTACTGGGTACTCTGGTTTCTTTTGGCGATAAAAAACGCTACCCATCTGCCATGCAGGACGACGCCGGCGTATCATTGCAATGAAACCGGTGCAGATGAACTGAACTTTTATAATCCGATCCTAAAGGAGTTGCATGCTCGATTTTATAAAGATTATTATACTTTTTACGGTGCCGGTTGTTTTTTCCTCGCTTGAAGCCGGAGAACTGGCGGGTACTGTTTTGAATGCAAGCCGGGACAGTATGCCCGCTCCCGGTATTGATGTTGAGCTCCTGGCGGTTATTGGTCAGCAGGCTCCCTTTACTCTTGATACGACGACCACTGATTCAAGGGGGCGTTTTAAACTACAGCTGAATCAACCCGCGAGCGGGGGGACTGTATATGCATCGGCTCAAAATCAGGGCGTGCGCTATTATTCGGATGCTTTGTCGCCGGATGAATCTTCAGGTTTGACGCTTTTTGTTTATGATACCACCCACAGCGCTGCATCGCTGCATATTCTGATGCACCATGTTGTGGTTCAGGATTTAGGTAAAACCGTACACATCCGTGAGACCCGTGTGTTTGAAAATGATTCAAACCTCACGGTTCTCGATGTTCGCTCTGACACACCGGTCGGTCCGGCGCTGTTTCAATTTTCCGTTCCGAAGGAATTAATGCTGTTTCAGCCGGGCGAACGGCTTTCGGATGCTGATGTGATGTATGAAAAAGGCCGGGTGTATGACAAACGAATTTTACCACCTGGAAAAAGTCAGCTTACCTATACCTATGAATTGAACTGGAAGGGCAACCGTACGCCTGTTTTAACCGATATTCATCCTGATACACGTTCGTTTGGCGTTTTTCTCGCAGACACGCATCTGCAGGCGATATCGGAGCATCTGCAGGATCGCGGTGATTTTCAGATTGGTTCGCATATCTACAGACGTTACAGCGGCACTCGGGCCGGGGATAAGACTCTTTTGCAGTTTGCTGTAAAACGCGAGGGCGTGAGCGCTCAATCTCCCTGGCCGGCTATCATCATCAGTGTGTTTTTTTGTATTGGCGCCTATCTGATCGTACTGCGGGTAAAACGGAAATGATCACGGTTCAGGAATGCAGCAAATATTATGGTCATCGGCCGGTTCTGAATAAAATCAGTTTTTCAGTGCAACCCGGATCGCGAACAGCCGTGCTGGGAGGCAATGGAGCCGGCAAAACGACATTGTTGTTTATCCTGGCCGCATTGATCAGACCGTCAGGCGGAACCGTTCGGGTGGGGGGATATTCCGTCACTCAATATCCTCATATAGTCCGGAAAATGACAGGTCTTGTTGCTCACCAACCAGGGTTGTATTCTGATCTGACAGCGTATGAAAATCTAATGCTCTTTTCGCGCATGTATGGTATTCAAAAACCGGCCGGTAGAGTGCGGGACCTGCTTGAGCAGGTGGGGCTGGCTCGTCAAAACGGACTGTTTGTGCGTCATTTTTCCCGCGGTATGCTGCAGCGGCTGTCGATCGCAAAAGCAATTTTGCACCGTCCGGATATTTTGTTGCTGGATGAACCATTGACCGGACTGGATGCCGGAGCACAGCATGCTTTGATTGATATTCTGGAAAGCCGCAACCGCAACACCACAATCTTTTTTACAACACATCGCTTTGATTTTGCAAAGCAGCACGCAGACCGGATTCTTGTTCTTAAAAACCTGGGCATTCGAGCGGATTGTTCTGTTAAAGATATCACAACTTTGGAACTGGATGATTGGCCGGTGACAGGGTTATGATCTGGCTGCGTCAAATGTCAACGCTGCTGTTCAAAGACCTGCGAATCGAATGGCGCAGCAAAGATGTCATGATTGCCATGCTCATGTTTGCATTTATCGTCATTACTGTGTTTGCCATTGTCTTTGATGGAACGGAAAAAACGCTCATCCCCGGAATCCTTTGGGCCGCCTTGCTGTTTGCCGGAAATTTGGGTATGAACCGTTCAATGGAACGCGAAATCGAAAACAGCGCTCTGACTGGACTGCGGGTATGTCCGGTCAGCCGCAGCGCAATCTATGTGGGCAAATTACTCAGCCAATTGATCTTTATGCTGCTAACTGCAGCGATTGTTCTGCCGCTTTTGATTGTTTTTTTCAACATGCAAATGCCGATCCAGCCCCTGCGCTTTGGTTTGATTCTTCTGCTTGGATGCATCGGTTATTCAGCTGCCGGCACTTTTTTGGCTGCCATGGCGCTGCAAACTCGTGCCCGGGATTTGATGCTGCCGATTTTGCTGTTTCCACTAACTGTGCCGGTTATTCTGGCCGCGGTCAGAGGAACAACCCTGACTTTATACAGCGAGGCCTCGAGCGGATTCCTGTCAGCGTGGCTGAGACTGCTGCTTGTCTTTGATATCATAATGATCACGGCTTGTATTCTATTATTTGAATATGTGATAGATGAATAAGGAAGTACTATGCTAAAATCGATCAAACCTCTCTATCTTTTACTATCCCTGGTGACCTGGTTGTTGTTAACCGTTGCTTTGTATATGGTTTTTTTCTTTGCACCGACCGAACAGAGCATGGGACATATACAGCGTATTTTCTATTTTCATGTGCCCTCGGCCTGGACTGCATTCCTGTCATTTTTCATCGTGTGCGTGTCCGGAATACTGTATTTAAAGTCGCGGTGTTTCAAGTGGGATTATCTGGCGCATGCCGCGGCTGAAATCGGTGTATTGTTCATCACCCTGGTGCTGCTCAGTGGCCCGTTATGGGCGCGGCCGGTCTGGAATACCTGGTGGACCTGGGACGCACGCTTGACCACATCGTTTGTATTGTGGCTTTTATACATTTCTTATCTGCTGCTGCGTCGATTTATCGAAGAGCCGCAGCGTCGAGCCCAGTTTGCGGCCGTATTCGGGATTGTCGGGTTCCTTGATGTTCCTCTGGTGTATATGTCGATCCGCTGGTGGCGCACCCTGCATCCAGGCGCGGTGATCGGCGGCGGCGAGGATAGCGGCTTGCATCCGCACATGCTGATCACTCTGTTGGTTTCTCTTGTGGCGTTTACAATGCTATTCATCACTCTGGTCCTGTTGCGCAGCCGAACGTTGAGAATGGGGGATAAAGCGGAAGCGTTAATCTGGAAAACAAGTTTGGAGAGTCAATAAATGTCTGATTTTGTCTATCTTTTTGCGGCTTATTTTATTATTGTCACTGCTGTTTTGCTGTATCTGGTGCGCAATTTTGCTGTTTTAACACGAATCGAAAAAAAAATACAGCATCTTGAATAAGATGTTCACCCCTTTTGGCTTTAAAAGGTGGCTTTATAGGTAATGTTGATAGGCCGATGGCTCACTGAATCCGGATAAACCCGGGCCGCCTGGATATATCCTTGCGAATCGACTGAATTGGCGTAAAACAGCGAATTTTCCATAACAAAGAAACTATAGATACCGGGGGCCAGGCTCACCTGAAAAAAACCGGATTTATCTGATTGAATACGCGCTATGGGGTCTGTTTTGATTTTCCTGAAAAACGCACTGAATCCGACCTGCTCAACGTCACTATTCCGGGCAGCTTTGTATACAAAAATATCCCGTACCACAGGCTGTATGGTACCGCTCTGTGCAACAGGCAAAGTCTCCTCGCCCAAAGTGCACATTTCCCCACACATGTAAAGATCATTAAAAGAAAAATATTGTATGACGGATAAAGACAAAAAGAATGCCAAAGCATCCTTTTTGTTCAATTCTCAGTCGGCGGGGGGGAATGCACCAACCGTGTTTTCCGGTAGTTCAGTCTGTTTCAACAGGTTTTTAATCTGAGCAGGCAGCTTTAGACCTGAATTCAGTCCGGGAAAATTTTGCAGGGGATAAAAGTTTTCCAACTCTCGGCTTTGAAAAAGAGGACCTGCATATTGATCGTAAAACCGGCTGTTTGCCGCGTATTGGGAATGCAAACTATGCAGTTCATCCGGAGATTCAATTTCAATTTGACAGGTTTGGTTAGCTGCCGGACTCCAGAGGATGAGAGGGGATTCGGTTTTATCAGACCCGCGAACATAGGCATTGTGATCCAGCATGTCCAGCATGGGATCGCGAAGACGGTCGCACAACTCCGACGGCTGCCAGACAAACAGCAGGGGACGATTCATATCTTTACCGCTCAGCAGGTTGTTGGCGAAAATATGGCCATCGCGTTCTTCAACGCCCGGACCGGTTGCCGGATGCCAGCCAAAATGATCTCCTTCCGCGCTGCGTCCGTCCCGCCCGATACAAGCCAGGCTGTTGACGAACGTGTTCTGGTACATGTGAACATCAGAGCTGTTGAGGATCATGACGCCGTGATCGCAATCGACAAATACGTTGCCGGCACAAACTGCGCCTTTGGAGATTTCGAAAAAGAAACCATTATCGCTCGGCCACAAACGGTTGGTGGCAATCGGTGTCTCGTTAGTTCCAACACCCTGTACCCAGTTGTCTACAAATACCCCGTCAACATTGCCCACATCGTACCAGATACCGTTTGAATAGGGCAGATCAATGACCAGATTGTCCCGGCATGTGACCCTATGGCTCTGGTTAAAAATTTTTACCGCTGCCGGATAATAGCCGGTGATGCGTTCGATATTGTTGCGAGTAAAAATATTTTTTTCCAGCAACACGTCATTGGATGCGATGATATAAATGCCTTCCGTGCTGGTGTCACTCACTTTGCAGTGTCTGATGGTCAAAGAATCACCGCGCAGATAACCTGCGACTCGTGAGCAGTAAGAAAGGGTACAATGCTCCAGAGTGGTGCCGATGACATCCTTGCCGTGTTGAGATTCATCAGATACACCCTGCGGTTCGGTGCCTTTTATTTCCAGGGCCCGGTATGCATACTGGGTAAATGTAATACCCCGGATCACAGGACCGCGTCTGTCTGATGTTTTTCCATGAACTTTGCCGGTGGTGCGGGTGAGAGCGCTGTTGAACGCGGTGATCTCGATGAGATGATCATCAGGATCAATACCGATATAGACAGTGCCTGTTTCATAATCGATGTAATAGGTGTCTTTATCCACATCACCTTCCCATCCCACGGACTGTAAAAAATGACCATCCGCAAACACCATGTCATTGTTGAAACGATGCAGGGGGGTTTTTTTGCCCTGACGGTAGCGCCGCCACCAATCCGCGGGTCTGGAAGGAAACAAATGTGGCCAGGAGGTGGTCCAGAGCCCGTTTCCGAGATTTCGCCATTCTTGAGCGATAAAACTCCCCTTGATCACCGGACGTTCATCCTGGTACGGCTGCATAACGATGCCCTGATTCAGGACAAGATCGCCTGTGCGATACGTGCCGCCGCGTAGAATGACGGCATCTCCGGTTTTGACTGTGGCCATTGCCGTTTCCAGGCGGGTTGGCGCTTCAAGTGATGTTCCCGTCGCGTTGGGGTCGGCATCGGCTGCAACAAAGTAAAGAGTTCCGGATATATTCGGCAGTTTATAGGTTTGATGAATCGGTCCATAAGGACCGCCGGAAGGAGCTGCGATGACAGAAAAGACTCCGGCCATAGCGATGAGACAGAAAAATGTCATCCAGGCTTTGTGAAAAATGCCCGTGCTGGCCGGTAATGTTTCTTCAACAGATCGTTTTGCTGACATGAATAAGACCTTCATAAATATCTCCTCATTATTTGTTGAATCTTTGTGGTTTATAGCCCGGGTGTTTGTTTTATTTTGTTTCCTTTGCATTCCATTGATCTGTGCGGAACGGCGAGGCCGGCAAGCCTTCTTTGTTGTAAAGGTTGGCTTGATCCGGATTATTCGCCCAGGCATAACGCACAGCAACCGGGTTTTTTACCTGATGACTCCATACGACAACGTTGTTCTTTTTGATTTCCGCCTGCGCCCGGACGAACTGTTTATCCAGTCCCGCGATCGCAAACGATTTCAGCGAGTCTCCGCCTTTAGCCAATAGTCCGCTACCGGTGTGCTCAAAGGACAGAATGATTTTATCGCCGTCGATTTGCATGGATTTGTATATAGGGCCGGAATAGACGATTTTTTCGCCATAAGCCTCGTGACGCGCCGCCCGGGCGAGCCGGTGTCCCACATCTTTTTTGTTCAATGGATGAATGTCATTCCATTCGCCGATATCAATGGCGACTGCCATGCCGGTTTTCGACAGGGACAGTGTTTTCAGTTGAGATTCACGCAGCAGCGCCCAGTCGCTTTCCTGCGGTTTCGGGGAGGGCCGCATATAATTCGGCAGCTGAACATAGAGAAACGGAAATGCTCCTTGACCGAACTGGTTGCGCCAGTCACGGATCATGGTTGGAAACAGTTCCCTGTATTCTACGGGGTTGCCTGTGTTTGACTCGCCCTGGTACCAGATCACTCCCTTGATCCTGTAGTTCAGCAGCGGCGCAATCATGGCATTGTATAATCCCATAGGTTTCCAGCGAATAAAGGTTTGCGGTGACAGCGGCGGCATTGATGTGCCCAATTTGTATTTCCATTCGCCTGTCAGATCGATATGTTGATCGCCGACTGCAAGCGTATAGGGTTTGTCCGGAAAAAATCCGCCCCGGCCGCGTTCGTTGATGACCCGGATGACGATAGTATTTTCTCCGGTTTGAAGCACACCTCGGGGAATGTCATACCGTCTGGGCGGATATTGATAGCTCGTGGTGCCAACAAAGTGTCCGTTGAGAAAAACAGAGTCGGCGTCCACAATTCGACCCAATATCAGCTTTGACTGTTTTCCGGAAAGAGCGGGAGGTACCTGAATTGTTTTGCGGAACCAGATGGCGCCGTCGATATCGGCGAGTTCCGGGTTTGTCCAAAAGCCGGGTATCTGCATGCTTTCCCAGGTATCTGTATGGGTGTCCGGATCAAGCCAGTTGTTTTCCGTTTTTTTACCATTGTCCTGCCGCTCTAGTATATCATACCAGACCTGTCTTCTGTAAGAATCTGATTTTTGAATCAGATGAACAAGTTCACTGTCCTTATACATGAGAGCCTGATGATAATAATGGGGGAACGATTTGAGCGCATCTTTACTCATCCAGGCCTGCACCGGTGAACCGCCCAGCGCCGTGTTGATTAAACCGACAGGAATTTGATACTGTTCATACAGTGCTTTTGCAAAGAAAAAAGCGGTTGCTGAAAAATCGGAAATGTTTTCCGAGACAGCCGGCTTCCAAGCCCCGGAAGCGATGTTATGTTGTGGATCTGTAAAATTATAGGTTCTGGGAACGTAAAATTGACGAATGTTGTCATTTTCATAGTGGTTCATGAGCGAGTCATAAACCCAGCTGACCCGGCGCAGCGGAAGTTCCATATTGGACTGACCGGAACAAATCCAGACATCACCAAAGAGGATATTATTCAGTGTAATAGAGTTTTTTCCTCTGATTTGTATGCTATAAGGACCTCCGGCATTAACGGCGGGCAGAACAACCGACCAGCAGCCGTTTGAATCCGGGAGGGTGGTGTAAACAGAATCTTTAAATGTGACGGTAATTTGTTCACCTCTGTCCGCCCAGCCCCAAATTGTATTTTGGGTATCACGCTGTAAAATCATGCCGTTACTGACAAGCTCGGGTAAGCAGACTTTGCTTCGGACATTCGATGAAAATATGATCATCATGAGAATGATCAGGATTTGACCAGGACGTAATTTCATAAGGCTCTCCATGGCAGGATGTATAGCTTATTTTTGCTTCAGATGGTAGTCAATTGAACTGAATATATAGACCTTTTCTGCTATTTACTAAAGTATTTTTATTTTGCCGTGTCAGGGCGGCTGATTGTCTCTGTTGCCGGCAGCATTTTTATATATTTTTTTGAATCTATGAATGAGATCATATTTTTTCTCTATAGTAAATAAAACAGCCTGTCCAAATCATATGGACAGGCTGTTTGTACAGATTACAGGCATTTCGGGGAAGCCTGTAAATGATCTGTTTTATTTCAGCAGCATGAATTTCTTGGTTTCAGTGAAATCGCCTGCTGACAGTTTATAGAAATAGACACCGGATGTCAATTTGGAGGCATCAAACGTAATTTTATGATGTCCGGCTTCCATGCTATCCTGAACCAGATTGGCTACCGTTCTGCCCATGATATCATACACCACGAGGTTGACTTTGCCGGATTTCGGCAAAGCAAATTCAATGGTCGTGCTCGGGTTGAACGGGTTTGGATAGTTTTGATTCAGTGCATATTCCTGAGGCAGCTCGGCTTGTTCATCCGATTCAACACTGACAGGTACCTCGATCGGATCGCCCATATCTACGCGCACATCAGTGATATTCATAGCTGTGGTTGTAGAATTGTTGATGGCGAATGCCACGCAGTTGAATTTTTCAGTGGCAACCGGATCATGGGTATCTGTTGCGATATCCTGGAAGAAATAAGATTCGTCATCTTTGACCAGTTTGAATCTGACATCCATACCGCCTTCTATAGGCTGTACCGACAGCTCAAAGTTATAGGTACCGGCGCCTGCCACGGCGCCCGCAGGTACGGGCATTGTACTGCCCAGTACATAGTCGTTTGCACCGTTTGTGCTCATCCAGGGCCGATCCACAACGGCGCCATAGGTGCCTGTTTCACCGATACCCTGCCAGTCGACAGGTGCAGCATCGCCGCTCAGCGGCAGGAACAGATAACCGGAATGATGGTCTTCTGTGCCATTCCATGCATAGCCGTTTGTTTCTGTCGAGTCGATTGTCCCGGCGCTGTCACTGTAGAACATGCCAAAGCGAAAACTGCTCCAGTCTTCAAAACCGCCGCCTGCAAATTCAACCGAGCCTTCGATAACAAGGGCATCTTCTTCGGTCGGCATCACATCAAGACCGAATCCGCCGCGTACCGCAGCCCAGTCACTTGGAGCTTCTTCGCCGGAGATGGTGACATTTCCGTCCAGTTCGCCGGGCGTCAAGGTCCAGCCGCCGAAACGATCGCCGATGAAACCCCAGTCTGCCAGGTAAAAGGCTTCCCAGGGAGGCGCCGGAACCGTGATCGGATCACCGCGGTCTACTTTGACATCCCTGACGTTAAATGCCGTCAATTCCGCCGGCAAATCATCACCGATACCAAAATTAATGGTATTGAATCGGGTTGTGACTTGAGCAGTATCAATGGTTGTGCCGCCGAACCAGTAAGAAGTATCTTCTTTAACCATATACCAGCGGATTTCATTGGTGCCGTCGCCTAACGGCTGAACTGAAATCGCCCAGTCATAGACACCTTCGGTGATTGAAGCGCGGCGCGGAGCCGGTGCCACAGCCGCAATCGGATAACCGTTGTTGCTCCAGGTGCTGTTCCAGCCGCCGCCGCCGTTGATAATCCAGGTGGTACCGCCGCCGCCGGCGCCGTTTGCCATCACTGTAGCACCGGATACTGGCGTGAACTCGTAGCCGTAATGAACTGCGTTTTCCGCAACCCATTTTGCGGAATCGGTGTACTGATTTTCAAGCGTGCCCTCTAAAGGATTTTTGAGCGTATCCGCCTGCAGGGTCAGTGCATAACGAAGTCCGACATAGCTGTCGCCAGTGCCGGCGCCTTCATATTCCATTTGACCTGTGATAATCATCGCTTCTTCTGTTGTTGCTTCAACAACCGTACCGAATTCTCCCGCATGGTCGTCCAGGCTGTTAGCGGTTCATTACTGCCCATGCCGGCATTGCCGTCAAGAGTTGTGGAATCATTCAGCATCGGCCAGCCGTCACCGCGGTTGGTGAGACCCCAGTCCGCAACATAGAATGACTGGAATATGCGCGGCGGAACCGTGATCGGCTCGCCTTTATCAACCTTTACGTCCATGACATTCAGGCCGGTGATTTCATCCAGATGTTCACCGGTCAGACCAAATTCCACACCATTGAATTGGGTGGTTACCTGGGCTGTGTCAATGGCAGAACCGGCATACCAGTAACTCTCCATATTTTCATCAACCAGGTACCAGCGGATTTCATTGGTGCCGTTACCTAAGGGTTGAACTGAAATGGCGAACTCGTAAACGCCTTCTGTGATTTCTGCAAGGCGGGGTGCAGGTTTTACTGCAGCAATCGGATAACCGTTGTTGCTCCAGGTGCTGACCCAGTTGCCGTTGTTGATGATCCAGTTTGTACCGGCACCGCCGCCACCATTTGACATGGTACCTGCGCCGGTCACTGGCATAAAGCTGTAACCGAAATGATTACCGCCATCGACCCATCGTGCCGAGTCGGTGTATTGATTCTCAAGGGTGCCTTCAGCAGGGTTCATCAATGAATCAGCCTGAAAGGTTAAGGCGTAACGGATCGGAATATAGCTGTCACCGCAGTCGCCGCCAACCCATTCAATTTTACCTTCCACAATAATGGCTTCTTCTGTGGTTGCTTTAACGTCAGTGCCAAAACTGCCGCGCAGAGACGCCCAACCGTCGGGAGGTCCGTCAGCACCCATACCGGCATTGCCGTCAAGTGTGGTTGAATCGTTTAGAATCGGCCAGCCTTCATATCCAGCGGCGCCCCAGTCTGCAACGTAGAATGAACTAAACGGCGCTTCCGGTACTTTAATCGGATCGCCCAGTCTATAGGTCACATCCATCAGTTTGAATTCTGTCAACTCGGGGGGCAAATCATCGCCGATACCAAACGCAACGCCGTTAAATTTGGTAGCGACCTGAGCGGTATCAATGGTTGTTCCACCGAACCAGTAGGTTTCATCCTCATGCATCATATACCAGCGAATTTCGTTAGTGCCGTCGCCCAAAGGCTGTACCGAAATCGCCCAGTCATAAACGCCTTCTTCAATCGAGGCGCGACGCGGAGCCGGTTCGACTGCTGCAATCGGATAGCCGTTATTGCTCCAGGTGCTGTTCCAGCCGCTGCCGCCGTTCACAATCCAGGTGGTGCCGGCGCCGCCGGCGCCGTTTGCCATCACTGTGGTGCCGGATTGCGGAGTGAACTCGTACCCGTAATGAACGCCGCCGCCGACCCATTTTGCCGAGTCGGAATACTGGTTTTCAAGCGTACCTTCATCAGGATTTTTTAACGTATCCGCCTGCAGGGTCAATGCATAGCGAAGTCCGACATAACTGTCATTGGTGCCTGCGCCGGCATATTCAAGCTGTCCCTGAACGACAAAGGCTTGCTCTGTTGTCGCTTCGAGCGCTTCGCCAAAACTTCCGCGCAGCGTTGCCCAGGCAGTCAGCGGTTCATCGCTGCCGATCGAGCCATTTCCGGCCGGTGTTTCTTCGGTATTCAGGATCGGCCAGCCGTCACCGCGGTCAGTTATTCCCCAGTCAGAAACCTTGCCGCCCGCGGGGGCTACCAGTTCAATATCATCAGCATACCAGATGGTGGTAACACCGGAACCTCCAACGTCACCGGTACCGGAGCAGTTGATTCCGAACGAAAGATAAATGGTTCCGGACAAGTCAGAGTTATTGGTGATGTCAATGGTTATATTTTCCCAGGCAGCGGAACCGCCCATGGCCCGATTCCAGGAACCGAGTTGAATATCCAATTCATTCTGGTATGCCCTGACATCCGGAGCCTGCCGGCATGGTTTGATTGGCTTCTACAACGATATCCTTCCAGCCGACATCACCTTGAGCAAAGTAACCCTTGAATGCAAAGGTTGAATAATCAGCCAGAGTTTTGCCTGCCGGGAGGGTGACCTCGAGGACAGGGGCTGCATTGTAGTTATTGACTGTGCATTTTAGAACATTGTTTCCGGCTGCAAGCGGGTCATCAGCGACTTCGGCTACCAGGTCACCTTCACCCCAGCCAATAGCACCGAAGGTGTCTCCGATGTTTTGATCCTCAAAATCAAGAGTCTGCGCCTGGATTGTTCCCAAACCGATCACAATCACAAACGCCAGAAAAGCATGTAAGATTTTACGCATAATTGTTCTCCTCCATAATAAAGTTTAATGAATTAGAAACCGCTTTTTTGTGTCGATGGTTTGGCTCACCTCCTTTGTCAAGTGAACTGGATAATGGAAAAGTCTATTGGAATTAACTGACCTGTCCTGTATAAACAGGGCAGGCCAGGTTTAAAAATAATATTATTTCATCAGAATCAGCTTTTTGGTCAGAGAAATATTGTCTGACTGCAGTGTGTAAAAATAGATACCGCTGCTTAAATCGGAACCGTCAAAGGTTGCGATATATTGTCCGGCGATCTGGTTGCCCTCATATAAAGTCGCCACTTGCTGCCCGATATTGTTATACACCTTCAGTGATACATATCCTGCTTTTGGAATAGAATACTTTATTCTTGTCACAGGATTGAATGGATTTGGATAATTTTGACCCAGTTTATAATCCCGAGGTCTGGCAGCATCCAGCATTTCAACACGGTTCGGTCCTTCAGGGCTTCCATATTCAAGCCAGTTATTGATGGTTTCCCACTCGGCATCCCGTTGGGCTTCCCAGTCTGCCAATTGATCCGGGAACCAGTTCAGATCACCCAGAGGAAAACCGCCTATGGCCGCCGTTTGATAGGTTGCATTATTGTAGGCCAGGTCTTCCGGCAACGGCCATTCCTGATTAAAGGCAGGTGCCGGTTTGTAAGACCAGTCAACATCGGCATTGGTGCTCCATTTGTATTCTATAAAGGTTTTCAGGGTATCTTTGTTGGTAGCCGGTACAATGAAATCAGGGTCTTCTTCGTATATGGTCGCCCAGTCGACGTTCAAGGTTTCGAATACCTTGTTGCCTTCAGTGTCAGTTGAGTCGATAAAATCGATGGCATCTTGACCCAGCATGGGAGATGGCTGACGCATCATGATATCTTCTCTGGATTGATGCTGCTCTTTGCACCAGGGGCAATTTACGTACCAGTCCAGCATCCAGTCCTGTATCATATAGGCGTTATTCCCGATGAACAGTTGTCGGTCCTGATCGGTGAACGGAACTTGAAACGCAAACGAATCGACTTCTGTGATACCGTTGATCAGACCGCCGCCCGGAGGATCACACAATCCGTCTTGAAAATCATCAAAATCCTGGTCTTCACCGCATACATCAACCGCTCTGTATCCCATTAATTTTGGGATTGACAAAGATAGAATTGGTGATCGAAGCGGTTTCCAACCAGCCCGCGGACTGCCAGACCCATTCAATCGAATTCAGCAGCGTACAGTGATTGAGATGAATGTTGCTGCCGTACTCGTTGCCTTCCTGCATGATAATCCGGCTCAGATTAGTAAAGGTACAGTTTTCGAAAAACAGTTTGTCATAATGCCAGCCCGAACTCTGATAAGGAAATGATACGGCGCGTCCGTAATACTGAAAGTGGGGATCATTGCCGTTTCTAAAGTAACAGTTTGTAAATGTGCCTTCAAAATGATCGGCTTTGACCGTGATTGCGCCGCCGGCTTCGGCTCCAATTTGGAAATAATCGAACAGGCAGCCGTCAAAATGACCGAGTTCAGGATCATTGGCTTCTTCCTGATTTTCAATGACAATGGAAGCCGTCATTTTACTGCCCTGTGTATCGGAATGCCGCACCCAGATGTTCTTCAGTGTGAGATCACCATAGGTCTGGATCATGTATTCCCGGTCTATCTCTTCTTCAGTCCAGAGGATTTGCGGCGGTGCAGAATTTTGTACAGTTTCAGCATCCGCGTCTCCGGCTCTGAGCGGCTTCGGCGCAACGATCTCAAGGTTTTGACCTTTGTCCATGTAAATAGTCTTACTCAGAACATATTGTTCGTACGGCGTCAGCTTGAACACCGTATTGTTGATGTCGCCTTCGGCCAATACGGAATCAATGGCATCGTTCAAAGTACCATAAACGAAACCGGATTCATAATAGCCTTTAACGTACACCGTGTCTTTTTGAGCGTATAATACACTGCTCAAAAGTAACATCATGATGACCAGTAACCCTAACTTTTTCATATTTTTCTCCTTGTTGTTTAGAATGTTTGTTTATTTGCTGTATTATATTAATACCTGATACGAATTCCAAGATTGGCTGTTAATCCATAGTTCTCAACACCCATAAATCCGCCGGTTGATTCCTGAACCCACTGGGTATTGGCACTGTTCAGGTTGCTGATATCCAGAAACAGTTCACTGTTATACAGCGGAAGCTGTTGACGGGCTGAAAAATCCAGGCGAAAGTATTCCGTTGTATAACTGTCATTTTCCGGATATCGACCTCCGGTGTTCCTTGCCGCATTATCCTGGAAGGTAACCGATAATCTGGATGAAAAGCCTTTGTAATCGTATCCCAGGTATCCGTTGAGAACATGGTTGGGCTGATCGATCAAACGTCCAGCCGATGAACTGTCGATCAGGAAAAATTCTCTCTTGGCCTGTCTGCCCTCACCTTCAATTCTTGAATCAACATCATAGAACGGATACCGGGTTTCAGACCAAATCCGCGCATAGTTCACACCCATCACCACGTTTTTCAATGGTTGCGGAAGGTACCAAAAATTGTGCTGAAAGTCGAATTCCAAACCCTTGACTTTGGCATCAAAAGGGTTATTAAAGGGTCTGTAAACACTGGAAGTTGCATTTCCGCTTGTCGGATTAATGGTTGGTGTGACAACCGGCTGTCCATCACGGATGATCTGATAATTTGCCAGTGTGTCAATCCCTGCTTTGTCAGCAAGATTTAGTTGATAGTTAGCCGTATAGACAAAGTTTTCGATCGTTTTATAAAAACCACCTATGGTAAAAAGGCCTAATTTGTTGCTGTGAAATGAAATGCCGAGATCATGGTTGTATGCCCGGGCGGGCTTGAGTTCGGGATTACCTGTATGTATCGAGTTACCCTGGGTGATCGTGAACTTGGGGGTCAACAGATGGTAGTCAGGTCTGGCGAGTGTATGGGTATAAGAATAGCGTATATCCATCCAGTCGGCGGGAGTGTATTTGGCTTGCACCATGGGCAGCAGAAACTCGTTGGATTCCACGGCAGTGGTATCGTACATTTTCTGCGCCTGGGCATTTCTCATGTCCCGGGCGTTGTAGGCAAAATAATCAAATTCCGCTCTTTCGTAGCGCGCACCGCCGACCATCATGAAATCCCAAAAATTGATTTTCGACATGGCATAGGCGGCGTAATAGTCTTCATTGTATTCATAATCATTGGTCAATTGCTGAAAGGGACCGTCATACCAGCCCCCCTGGGCGCCTGAACTAACCTGACGATTAGAAGCGTCAAATTCCGGATTGCCGATAATATAATTCAATACGTCAATCAGCTTGTCGGGATTGGCCGCGTAATAGATGTCGCCATACTTGTCGTTAAGAAACGGATCAAAAATATCGTTATCAGAAGACAAAAATGTTTCTCCCGTCAGTTCGCCCATTTTATTCGTTGAGATTCCATATTTTTCCTGTATAGTCCGCATCAGGTTGGATTGAATATCATCTTCGTCGCTCGTTGCGCTTCCATTAAAACCGAGATAAGGAGTCTCCTGATCGGTCGTATTGGTTTGATTGTGCATTTCACCGCCGAATTTAAAGAAACCGCTTGCCATATTGCCTAAATTAAAGGGCATCTCGAAATTGGCTTTATAGGAAAATTTGTTTTCATTATAATCATTGGTAAACAAATTTCCGCTTCTCAGCACAACCGCGCTGTCTCCCTTGTATTCCGTGAGCAAATATGTGAGATTTTCAGGTACTTTATTGTTTCGTGGAACTCCGCTCTGCAGCGCATCGGTTTGGTTGAAATTAATGACAGGCAGATCATCTGTCAGGTTTCTGGAAGCGGTATAGTTGGCTGATAAATCCACAGTCATAAAGGAAAAATCATAATCCATTTTCAGAGAATGCATCTGCTGATCAATGGTATTTTCGCCCTTGCGGTTTTGCCAGTCCATGCGTCCACCGTTATAATTGATGGTCTGTCTGTATTCGTTGAAATCTTTATTGATTCTCGCTAACATATTGACAAATTTGATGGACCCGTTGTTGAGTTTGTAATCCATAATTAGATTGGCGCCGTAACGCTTCCTGGTTTCCATATGCCGATTAAATGTGACAGAATTGACTTTGACCGGCCGATACCCGGTTTCCGGATCGATCTCCACTTCTTCGCCGGCGATGCCGTAACTGGCGTTCATATTATCGGAATTCCGGTCATAAGATTCGGCATTGATCAGTGCATAGATACCCAGTTTATCATCGAAGAAACGGTTGCTTCCCGAAACAACAGCACGATAGTTTCCAATGTCATTGCTTTTTGCGGTATATCCCTGCTGCCATAACGCATTCCAGTGAAATTTCGAAGGGGCTTCTCTAAGCTCCATATTCACCGTACCGCCGATGGAATTGGCATTCATGTCCGGTGTCAGTGATTTGTATACAGCGATGGTTCTGATCATATAGGGAGAGACCATGGTGAGATCGACACTGCGGTCATTACTGACACCCGCGGTGTACACATAGGGGTCAGAAGTCAAACCAATATTTGAACTTCCGGTAGAAGAGAGCTGAACTCCGTCAATCTCGATGGCATTGTATTTGGGCGAAAGTCCGCGGATCACGACTTTGTTGGCTTCGCCCGAGCTTTGCGTTGACGACACACCGGGTAACCGGCTGATCGCTGCAGCCGCGTTGAAATCCGGCAGCTCCTGGATTTTTGATTCGGACACTATATTGACAATTTTGTCCGAAGTCAGCTGCTGATTGATCGCCTGTTGCTGCCCGGCTGCCTGGGCGGTGACCACAACTTCCTCGCCTTCGAGTGCTGCGGGTATCAATGTGAAATCCTTATAAACAGTGCCGCTGCCCGGAACCTTGACTTCTTCCGAGGTTCTGACATACCCGATATAAGAAACGACCAGCGTATATGTACCGGGAGGGACATTGGGAATGGTGTATTCACCATCCAGGTTTGCTGCCGCGCCAATACTGGTGTTCTGAATGGTGACGTTAGCGGCCGGTAGCGGATTGTTCGTGTTTTCATCAAATATTTGTCCCTTGATTGTGGCTCTTGCCATAAGAGACTGGCTCGTCAACAGGAACACCAATCCCGCAACGAAAAGCGCTTGTCTGCTCATATCTGCGATCATCTTTAAAAGCCTGCATCACAGCTTTAGCAACGTTCATCCAATATTCTCTCAACGTTTTCATAAATTTTACCCTTTTGTTTGTTAATCTGACCAAATGAATTATTTGGGTTAATATTCGTATTGAATTAGTCCTTGATCAGTCTGAAATTTCTATTTTGCATTATAAAATCTCATTCTCACGCATCTGATTTGCTAAATATGGAAAAGAACCAATGAGAGCATAAACGGAAAAATCCGTGTGACTCAACTGATTTTCTATAAACGGTGAACAGCTGCTGAAAAGATGGTCTGAATGGATGTTATACAAAGGTCTGCTATATTTCAAAAAGAAGAGGCTGTTGGTCGTCATCGAGGTCTGCTGTTTCATTTGAAGTGTTGTCTGTTGTGGCATTTCGCTTCCTCTTCAAATTTTAAATATGATTCAGTTTACTGTTCAGTTCCGCAGCCAAATTCTATGTTGTGCTTCTGAACCGGTTCACCTTTCAGCACAACAAATCAGATTGCACTTAACTTATTGGCATGTAATCCGGTTTGTTCGGCCTTTTTGAATGAGGTGAACCGGTTTATTTGTAAGCTCGATAAAATCCGCATTAAAATTAATTGAAATCATATGTTTTCATTTTTTAATTGAACTCTTTAAATAAACACTGAACCGGTTTAATCATAACAATATTTTTGATTAATGTCAAGAAAAATTATAATATTAAAGGGTAATGATATGAAAAAATTACCATAACTCATCACTTTACGGCTTTGATTGAATTAAACCTGCAGGATCATTGTGATATTAATCCAAACCTGCATTTCTATCCTGTCATTGGGGCTCTTGCCGGTTTATTCGGATGAGAGCAGTATAATCGTTCTCACTAAAGGTGCTGTCTACATGTGGATACGGTTGAACATCAATCAGTTTTACCCTATAGGCGTTCGTTGTTGTATCCTGTTGAGAGTGCGGATTTGTATTCAGATTTAATTTGTGGGTGCAGTTATTTTCCCTCAATGTAAACAAAAGTTCAGCATTTCCGGCCCAGACACACATTGCACCGATCGGACATCTGGAATCGCTTAACAGAGAGTCGAACGATATTGAAATGCTCAATTGGTGATGTTCCAGTTTTTCATTGAAATCAAGTGACAGGTCTTCATTCAGATGCAGTGTGTTTTCCGGTTGATCGGGAATTCTGCAGCTTGATAAAAACAAAATCAAAATAAATATACAGGGAATTAGATTTTTCATTATATGTCTTCTTACTATAAACAAGTCTGACTGTTGGCAATTTTCTTTTTCCCGGATCATGCAGGCAAATCCTCAAAGTACGGACTGTTGATCATTTAATTAGCGGATTTGTCCTTGCTTGCCGGATGTACCTGTCAAGTTTCTGCCCTCTAAGGTATGATCACTCAAAGTCAAATTCCATGCCAGCCGGCATACTGTAATCTATTATTGTTTTTGAATGCATTAAATGCATTACAAGTAGTTGCGGCAAGTTCAGGCCACGAGCAGAATGCGAATATTTTGCAGAGTTGTGAATAGTATCCGCACCATTATATGTGTTGACAGTTGCCATTGCGATCTCAAAAAGGTGGGGCTCCCAAAAGTGACTCGCTGGATGCCAAATAGCGACCTGTTTTATGATTGATCCGCTTTGCCGTCAGAGACAATACCAGCCAGACGCAAATAGAGAAATACCGCGGCCATGCTTTTAATCAACAGGGAGGGAATAAAAATGATGCCGCCATAGAAAAAGGCCTGCCGCAGAGCAAAGGGCTGATGTTGCACAAGACGCATATGTGCGTATAACGAATAAACTGCCAAAGGCCAGGATCATAATCTGGCTTGCTGTGGCTGCCACTCCGGCCCGCCACAGCAGAGAGTTTAAACGAAAGGTCTGAAACAATTGTGCGCAGGTCCATGCCGCGGCCGGCAAAGCCAGTAGATATCCGAACGTCGGTTGAGCCACATATCCAGGACCGCCGCCGTTGGCAAAGATCGGCAATCCGGCCAGTCCCATGATCAGATAAGCAGCCTGACTGATTCCGGCCAGGCGTGCCGGCAGGACAAGACCGGCGGTAACTGTAAACAGGGTTTGCAGGGTAAACGGCGCTGGTGCAAATGGAATGCGTATAAACGCTCCAACTGCAGTCAGCGCACAGAAAAGTCCGGCCATAACCAGATTTTTTGTTGAAAATGTCATGCTTTAAAATACAAATTTCATCTCCTTGTTGCAATAGTTTCGAATGTATAGTATATTTAATCTGTGACTCTCATCAGTTGTTGTCCGGTTGTTAAAGTTTATCTTTTTCTTTTCACAAAGGGAGTTCTTATGAATAAAGGTGTATTGTATTTTGTACTTGCTCTAATTCCTTTGACAGTGTTTGCATCAGCACGTCGGAATATCGATTTTAACGCCGGGTGGAAATTCAGCAAAGGCGACCATCCTGAAGCAAAGACCGTCCAATTTGATGCCAGTGCCTGGCAATCCGTCCATCTGCCGCATGATTGGGCCATTTCCGGTCCTTTTGATCCGGACGCTGAAGGATCGACCGGAAAACTGCCCTGGCAGGGACAGGGCTGGTATCGGAAACCATTTAATTTTCCTGACAGTCTCCAGGACCGGGTTGTGCGCCTGTTGTTTGACGGCGTGATGGCCTTTCCCAAAATATATTTGAACGGCAAACTGGTGGGAGAGTGGGATTATGGCTATAATTCATTTTACATTGATATCAGTGATCATTTAAAATCCGGGAAAAATGTTGTGGCTGTTTCTGTGGATACCCGCCAACATGAGAGCCGCTGGTATCCCGGCGCCGGGATATACAGAAAAGTCACTCTGTTAGTCACGGATCCGGTGGCTGTAGATGTCTGGGGCACTCAGATTACAACCCCGACAGTATCTGATGAACGGGCATCCGTACGTATCAAAACAACCATTCACAACCGAACCGACAGCGTACGCACTGTAAATGTATCCACGCAAATAATTGATCCGGAGGGCACGGTCGTTGTTGAGCCCAAAGCGCTTTGTGTCATCAATGCGGGCGATCATCATGTGTTCAGTCAGTATGCGGAAATCGAAAATCCAGTGCGCTGGGATATTGAAAATCCTGAGCGTTATACAGTTCGGTCCGAAGTAAGGGTAAATGAAACAATCACTGACTTTTATGAATCCATGTTTGGCGTCCGCACCTTTAAATTCCGTGGCGGTGATCGATTCTACTTAAACGGAAGAAAAGTTCATCTCAAAGGTGTGAATCTGCATCACGATCATGGTCCGCTGGGCGCTGCATTTTACCCCGCCGCCATGGAGCGCAAAATTCGTATTATGAAAGAGATGGGATGCAACGCCATCCGTTCCAGTCATAATGTGCCCGCTCCGGAGCTGGCCGAATTGTGCGACAAGCATGGAATGCTGTTGTTTGACGAAGCGTTTGACAAGTGGAATAAAAAAGCGGATATATTATCGGAGACAGATTTCCGTGAATTTGCCGAGCGCCAGATCGGAAATTTTATCAGACGCGACCGCAATCATCCCAGCGTGATTATCTGGAGCACCGGCAATGAGCTGTGGGATCTGCAGCGCAATGAAAATAATGCGACATTCAAGATCAAAACGATGACCGAAATGGTGCGCAAATACGATCCGACCCGGCCGGTGACCTGGGTGATGTGTATCCCGGAAGCGGTGGTTTACCGGCATTTTGATTATTTTGATGTTCACAGCTGGAATTATTCACAGCGTTGGGAACCAGCCTATGAAGCGGCCCCGGATAAAGCGGTGATTGTCAGCGAATCTGCGTCTACCGTGAGCACGCGCGGCTGGTATAATCCGGACCTGCCCGGGCAGAAAACCGATTTTGACTGGGAATCCGGTCACGTCAGTTCCTACGATTTGAATGCCCCGGCATGGGCGGAAATCCCGGATGATGATTTTATGTGGTACCAGGATGATGAATATTTGACAGGTGAATTCGTCTGGACCGGTTTTGATTATCTGGGCGAACCCACGCCGTTCAATGGTACGGCGGTTCGGGAAGGGCACCTTGAATCTGATGCGCAAACTGCCAAGAGTTCCTATTTTGGCATCGTCGATCTCTGCGGGATTCCCAAGGATAGATACTATTTATACAAAAGTCACTGGAACACAAACGAAACCACAATCCATATGGTGCCGCATTGGAACTGGCAGGGCCGGGAAGGACAGACGATCCCGGTGTTTGTTTACACCAGCGGCGATTCGGCTGAGCTTTTTCTGAACGGCCTGTCGCTGGGTGGCCGCTGTAAAACGCCCGGATCTAAAATCTCTGTTGAACGATACCGCTTGATGTGGAAAGATGTGCAGTATCAGCCCGGCGAACTCGTTGCGGTTGCTTATAAAGAGGGGCGGGAAATCGGCCGGACGAATGTGCGCACCACCGGTGAACCCCGGGCGCTGCGGTTGTCACCCGAGTCGGCAGTCCTGCAGGCTGATGGCTATGATCTTTGCTATATTCTTGTCGAGGCTGTTGATGAGCAGGGTACAGTGTGTCCCCTGGCCGATGATCTTGTTCATTTTAAAGTCAAAGGTCCGGCTGCTATCGCCGGAGTCGGAAATGGTAATCCGCAATCCTGCGAGCCGTTTCAGGCGGATTATCGTAAATTGTTTAACGGCAAGGCCATGCTTATTTTAAAATCCAGGCCGGGCGCCGCCGGCACGGTTACGTTACATGCCGCAGCCAAAGGTCTGGATGCGGATAAAGCCGTGCTGCAGTGTGTCAAGTAAGTAAAGTAAAGCGGCTGGATTCTTTGATTAGAGTCTGGTCGCTGTGTCGTTTAAAAACGAACCGAATGCGGGAGCCGGGTGGGGGCTGTGCTATTTATTTCTGTTCGTGGTCTTCCAATGCCCGTGTTGAATCACGGATCACCAGTTCCGCATCATAAATGACACGTTCCGCGTCCAGCATATCTTCAGATTCTATGTGCCTGATGAGAATTTCCGCTGCTTTTGTTCCCAGATCCTGCATCGGCGCTTTTATAGTGGTGAGTGGAATAGGGTAGAGTTTGGCAAAATAAATATCGTCATTTCCGATGAGAGAAATGTCTTCCGGTACTTTGATATTCATATCGCTCAGGGCTGCCAATACGCCGAGAGCCTGCTGATCATTGAAACAGATAATCGCTGTCGGGAAATCCGCCCGGTCCATACTGTTGAAATACTTTATTGTCTTGTCATAACTCTCGTTATAATGGGCGGAATACAAGGCAATCATCTCGGGCTTGAAAACCAGATGACACTCGCTGAACACATTCCGGAATGCCCGCATTCGTTCCAGAGCATGTGAGGCATTCTTGGGCCCGGCGAAATGCACAATGCGTTTATGTCCCAAATCTATAAGATGATGGACCGCTTTGGCCATGGCTTTGTTATTGTCAATACTGACCATATTGGCCCGAATGCCTTTGACTTCTTCAAGCAGCACAAAGGGGTAATTGATACGTTTCAACTGAAACAGATGTTCAATCTCTTCATCGCCATCCAGCACCGGAGCAATGATCACTCCCTGGATGCCTTTAACCGAATTCAGATAGGTGAGCCGTTCTTCATACTCGTGCTGATTTTCAGAGCTGCTGATAAATAATAAATAGCCTTTTTCATTGGCGTATTCTTTGACAGCCATGGCAATGGAAGTATAAAACGGATTGTTCAAGTCCTTGATTAGTATTCCAATACTCTTTTCCTGGTTGACCTGTTTCATATACCGTGCTGTGGCGCGCGGCCGAAAATTGAATTGCTTAATGATTGACAATACACGTTTCCGGGTTTCCGGTTTTACGGTTTTTTTGTCATTGATCACTGCGGAAACCGTTCCTGTCGACACTCCGGCTGCTTTTGCAATATCGGTTATTGTTGGTTGTTTCATGGTTCAGGCCCAATTTTTTGTTGACATATTGAAACGTTTTAATTATATTTGAAATTATATAACAAGTTACATAAGATACTTAATTTGTTTACAAAAATCAATAAAATTTAGAAATCTTGGGAAACTCTGGGTAAAATATCACGTGCCCGGATTTCTTTAATTACATCAACACATCGGACTATTCTATTTCTATTGTTTTACCAGAGCCCCTGGTAGCGTGATTTTGAATGAAAAAAATATAATACAGGAGATGAGTATATGGATTCGGAAGTGAAAGAGGTTCCTGAAATAAGGCTTTATAAAAATCCAGCGGAATCGATAAAAGCACGCGTCAAGGATTTGATATCCCGTATGACCCTGGAAGAAAAAATCGCGCAGATGACCTGCGTATGGCGGGATGTGACTCCGCACATTTATTCAGCGAACAGGGGGAGTTCAATCATAAATATGCTTCCGATCATTTATCCAATGGCCTCGGACAGATGGCGCGTCCCAGCGATATTCATGCCAGCGATATTGCCGTTCCGGACGGCCTGCTCCCCAAACAAATGGCCGAGTATACCAACAGGATCCAAAAGTTTTTCATTGAAAATACACGCCTGGGCATTCCGGTTGTGTTTCACGAAGAATGTCTGCACGGACATGCTGCCAACCGGGCGACCAGCTTTCCGCAGCCCATCGGTCTCGCCGCTACGTTTAATCCTGATTTGATCCACCATATTTTCGAGGTTATCGCAAAAGAAGTGCGTTACCGCGGTGCGCATCAGGTACTCGCTCCTGTGGCTGATATAGCACGGGATCCAAGATGGGGACGAGTGGAGGAAACCTTTGGTGAAGATCCGTTTTTGGCCACGCAAATGACTGTGGCGGCCATACGCGGTATTCAAGGCGATCAGGATTTTTCAAACAAGGAAAAATTGATTGCAACATTAAAGCATTTTGTCGGACACGGACAGCCTGAATCCGGCACCAATTGCGCGCCTGCGAATGTATCGGAACGGGTTCTTCGTCAAGTGTTTTTCCCGCCATTCAAGGCAGCCATTCAGCAGGCCGGGGCGGTAAGCGTGATGGCTTCTTACAATGAAGTGGATGCGGTGCCATCGCACATAAACTGCAAGCTCTTGCGCTCTGTTTTACGCGACGAGTGGGGCTTTGACGGATACATTGTTTCCGATTATTTTGCCGTCAAAGAGCTGCACAAACGCGAGGATACGTTTGATCATGGAATCGCCACGACCAAACAGGATGCAGCGGTGCTGGCGGCTCAGGCCGGTGTAAATATTGAACTGCCGGACGGCGAGTATTATCCGGAACTGGTCGATGCGGTAAAAGAGGGGCGAATTGATGAACGCCTGATCGATGAACTCATTGAAAAACCATTGGAATTTAAATTCAGACTGGGCTTGTTCGATGATCCCTATGTTGATCCGGAACGGGCTGAACAGTTTGTCGCCAATAAGGACAACGGTGCGCTGGCGCTGGAATCCGCCCGCCAGACCATTACGCTGTTAAAGAATGATGATCATGTATTGCCGATAGACAGACAAAATGTAAAAACCCTTGCCGTTATCGGTCCGAATGCGGATCGCGAAATGCTGGGTGGCTATAGCGGCGCGCCTGTACATTACTCAACAGTGTATCAGGGCATCAGAGATAAGGCAGGGGATGTTGAGGTGCTTTACAGCGAAGGCTGCAAGATCACCATCGACGGAGCCTGGCACCAGGATAACGTCATATTGCCGGAGGAGAACAAAGACAGGGCTTTGATCCGGGAAGCCGTGGAAACCGCAAAAAAGGCGGATGTGATTATTCTGGCAGTGGGCGGCAACGAACAGACGTCTCGTGAGGCCTGGGCTTTGAACCATATGGGCGACCGTACGGATCTGGAATTGTTCGGCCGACAGAATGAACTGGTTAAAGCTCTGGCTGATCTGGGTAAACCCATTGCAGCGGTGCTGTTTAACGGTCGGCCGCTTTCGTTCAATATCTTGAATCAGAATGTGTCTGCTATTCTGGAATGCTGGTATCTGGGACAGGCTTCGGGTGAAGCGGTTGCGGAAGCTGTGTTTGGTGATTTGAACCCGGGCGGCAAATTGCCGATGAGTATTCCGCGGTCCGTCGGCCATATCCCGGTTTTCTATAATCACAAGCCCTCGGCCCGGCGCGGTTATCTTGACGCAGATAAAAGTCCGCTGTTTCCATTCGGATTTGGCAAGAGTTATACCACGTTTGAATTTTCAGTTCCATCTCTGGATAAACCCAAAATCAAGCGGGATGAAGAGACTCGAATCAGCGTGGATGTTACGAATACAGGTACCTGCAAGGGTGACGAAGTGGTGCAATTGTATATTCGCGATGTCAGAAGCTCGGTCACCCGACCGGTGAAAGAGCTCAAGGCGTTCGAACGCATCACTCTGGAACCGGATGAAAAGAGGACCCTTACATTCACAATCACTCCGGATATGCTGGCTTTTTATGATATCAGTATGGAATATAGCGTAGAACCCGGTGAATTCTGGTTGATGGTTGGTGACTCGTCTCAGGATGTAGACCTTCAAACTGTTACATTGACAGTAAAATCATAATTTCAGCGAGGAGAATATGGAAAAAAAAGCGGGACAATTGAAACTGATCGAAAAGATTGGATACAGTGCGGGTGATACTGCGTCTAATCTCTTTTTTCAAACGTTTATGCTGTTCCTGATGTACTTTTATACCGATGTATTCGGCATTCCGCCGGCAATTGTCGGAACCATGTTTCTGGTCACCCGAATTTGGGATGCAGTGACTGATCCCCTCATGGGAATGATCGCGGACCGAACGAATACCCGCTGGGGAAAATTTCGTCCCTATTTGCTGTGGATTGCCATACCTTTTGGTGTTATCGGTTTCCTCATGTTTACCACCCCCGATTTCAGTGTAAACGGCAAAATCATCTATGCCTATGTCACTTATATCCTCATGATGATGGTGTACACGGCCATTAACGTTCCCTATTCCTCATTGATGGGTGTGATGACACCCAATTCAATGCAGCGCACGGTGCTGTCCACGTTCCGATTTGTCGCCGCTTTTATCGGCGCCTTTATCGTACAGGGTACGGTCATGTCCATGGTCAAAGCGTTTGGAGAAGGTCGGGAAACCCTGGGCTGGCAGGCCGCCATGGGCGTGCTGGCGGCCCTTGCAATACTATTGTTCCTTTTTACATTTTTCACGACAAAAGAACGGGTTCATCCCCCCAGAGAGCAAAAGAATATTTTCTCACAGGATATCAAAGATCTGTTTACCAACAAGGCCTGGGTGTTGATCGCCGGAGCGACTGTATTACAACTCGCGTTTATCTCTATTCGGAACAGCGCCATGGTGTACTATTTCAAGTATTACACACAGGATCAAGTGTTGACCCTGTTTGGCAATACGATTAATCTTCCCTTTGATACTTTTACATCCAGTTTTATGATGATTGGTACGGCATTTACCATTCTGGGTGCGCTGCTGACCAAAACTTTTACCAAAGTGCTGGATAAAAAGAATACCTATGGCGGATTTATGGCCGCCAGTGCAATATTAACCGGTCTGTTTTTTCTGGTGAAACCTGAGAATGTACTGTTGATTTACATCATGCAGATCATTACATCATTTTTCCTCGGACCGGTGTCTGTGCTCCAATGGGCCATGTACACGGATACAGCTGATTATGGAGAGTGGGCAAAAGGCAGACGTTCTACCGGATTGATCATGTCCGCTTCATTGTTTGCTCTCAAGCTTGGTTTGACACTGGGCGGCGCCATTGTCGGCTGGATTCTGGGATATTACGGGTTTGTGGCCAATCAGGCCCAGGCCGCTGATGCGTTGCTGGGTATACGGTTGATCATGAGTATCTATCCGGCTGTATTCGGATTACTCGGTTCAGCATTGATTTACTTTTATCCGCTGAATAATACAATGATGATCAAGATTGAAAAAGATCTGGAAGCACGCCGCATAGAGGAAGAACAGGACTGAGTTGTGTAAAATGAAAAGCAGGAAAAGGCAGTTGCTGCCGGATGATCCCGGAACAACTGCCTTTTTTTATATTTACTTTAAAATGATCCTGAAAAATTGTATATTATCTGTGCAGAGAACCTGATCAATCAAAAATTAATAGCACGGAAGATGCGCTGATATGATAAAGCTTTATCGTGTGATTTGGGTGGGTATCCTTCTCCTGCCTGGCTTGGCGTATTCTGGAGAGAATACAGCTGTTTCTGATAAACAACAGCCTCTCAAGATGATAGACCGTCTTGCCCAGCATTTCTGGCAATCGCACAATCATTTTGCGGATGAAAAAGATGTTTGGGGGCCTTATCATCTGGATTTGACCTTTGAAGCTTTGCTGACAGTCGATGCTGTACTGAATTCACCGCGTTATCTGCCGCGTATACAGGAGGTGATGCGCAAACGTCATTACGAACCGTCCGATACGGTTTCTTTTAGCGTTCAGCCGTTTTGTAATATTACATTTGCCCTGTTCAAAGCCGAGCAGGATTCTGATTATATTGCGCCCTTTGTCAGCGAAACCAAAAGAATGCTCCGAGAGGTGAAACGGTCGCGCGAGGGAGCTGTTTGTCATATTCATGATGAACCGGGATGTCAGCTATTGATCGATTACCTGCAGGAATACAGCAGTCGCACGGCACGTGCCGGACATTTGACGGGTGAACGCGAGCTTTATAAAGAGTGTGTTGACCAATATAAACTTTACGCACGTATTCTGCGTGATCCGGATACCGGTTTATGGCGCCAGGGCAGAGGATGGCTGCAAAACCCGGCGACCTTGTCACCGGGCGCATGGTCACGCGGTCACGGCTGGCTCATCCGCGGCATGGTGACCTCGCTGGATGTGCTTCCGCCGCAATCCCCCGAATTTCGCGATATGCGAAAACTGCTGCAGAAACTGGCTGATTCGTTATTAAAGGTCCAGAATGATAATGGCATGTGGCATCAGCTGCTGAATCGTCCTTTTTCTCAAAGTTACCCTGAATCCTCCGGCACCGGTTTAATAGCTTATTATCTGGCGCATGCCTGGGATAAAGAATATATAAAAGATGTGAAATACAAAAAGGCAGCGAGGAAAGCGATTCAGGCGCTCTATCATTATATGACACCGCAAGGCGCTGTTCTGGGAACCTGTCCCGGTCCCGGCCCTTTGCGCTCGGAAACGCCCTGTTTGAAGCAAAAAGCGCCTGTCAATGATCCGCATGGTGCGCCGGCGTTGATTTATGCTTTTGCCGGTGAATTGTTGCTGCAGGATTAAAGAGGGTATTGATGCAGGTCAAACGGGTTTAAGGGCTCTTGTAATCAGCCATGTGTTTTAATCCGTGCTCATTTGTGGCTGAAAAAACTGCAAAACAAAAGGCTGTTGACTTTTACCGATCTGTGGGTTTGCTCCGCCCGGAACAATACGCAGCATGTGGATAGACTGGGCATGAATCAGAGTGATCAACACAGGCTTGCAATAAAATCTGTCAGGTTTCAAGGAAACAAGACGGGAAATATGCAAAAATTACCGTACAATCAGTGTAAGGATCAGTGGTATTCTTTTCACTGTGATTATTTTAGTTTGGCCTGTTTTTATGGCGCTATCGGCACCTCAGGGCACGCTTGAAGATCAGATTAATCACCTGCGTGATAATGCGACACTTTCCGCCTGAGTTTTGCTATGGCGGCGTTGATTGCCCCTTTGCTTTATTATTTGATCCTGAGTGTGATCCGGAAAACCGGAGAGCCGCTGACTTTAACTCAGCAGGCGGGCTTGATTTTTACTGGTATTTATACTGTCCTGGCCACTATTTCTTACACATCACAACTTTCTCTTGTTCCCGCTCTTTTGCACGATCAGTCCGATCTGTTGGGATTGTTTTACTTTTTCAATCCGCATTCTATCCCTTATTATCTTAATCAACTGGGATATTGTTTGTTCGGGGTCGGTGCCCTCTTCTTATTCATCGGAAAGTTAAATACCATAGGTCCACAGAGATGGTTTGCATTGCTTTTTGTGCTTTCAGGTGCTCTTTCTATCATTGCATTTATCGGTTTGCTTGTAGACAGCCAGGTAATAAACGGTTTGACTCTGCCTGCCGGACTGTTGCTGCTGCCCTGTGGAATTCTGGCGACATGCCTGTAAATTAAAAAATAGGATGTACAACATGCAGAACAAAATCAATTGTAAATTTCGACATATCCTCACTTTTCTGTCCTGTATTGCGCTGTTTCAACCGCTTTCAGCTGACAGCGGATACGGGCTCTGGCTCAAGCATGCAAAACTGGAAAATGTGCAGCAGTGCATGCAGCTGAGATCATCTGTGACCGGTGTTGTGGTGAACGGCAGTTCTGAAACCGCAGAAATAATCGCACAGGAACTGAAAACCGGCTTGAGTGGTCTGACCGGAAAAGATATTCCTCTCGTGGACTCGGTGACAGATTCTGGTCTGTGGGTGGGAACGCTGCAGCAGCTTTCCCGTATTTCGGACAATATTCTAATTCCTTCCAGCTTGACTGCAGACGGGTTTATGATCCGAAACGGCGTTTTAAACGGACATCCCGTACTGATTATTACCGGCCATACCGAGATTTCACTTTTATACGGTTCGTTCCATCTACTGCGTCTGTTACAAAATCAGCAGCCCCTCGATGATATTTATGTGGTTTCCAATCCGAAAATAAAATTTCGTCTGTTGAATCACTGGGACAATCCCGATCGCAGCGTAGAACGCGGTTACGCCGGCAAATCACTGTGGAAGTGGGATGAACTTCCTGATCAAGTGGATCCGAGATATACGGATTATGCGCGCGCCAATGCGTCACTGGGTATTAACGGCGCTGTGATCAATAATGTCAATGCGGATCCTGTCTTTCTTACTGCAGGCTATATTGAAAAACTGGCGCGTCTTGCAGAGGTGTTCCGGCCGTACGGGATCCAGATTTATCTCTCGGTCAATTTCGCTTCACCACTGGCCGACGATTTTACGCTCGAAGGCAATCGCCGCGGCGGTATCGGCGATCTGGAGACAGCGGATCCGGTGAATCCCGAGGTTATCCGCTGGTGGAAAGAAAAGGTCGATCAGATTTATCAGCAGATTCCGGATTTCGGCGGATTCCTGGTCAAAGCCAGTTCGGAAGGGATGCCCGGACCGCAGGATTATGAACGCAGTCACGCCGCCGGCGCCAATATGCTGGCCCACGCCCTGGCCCCGCATGGCGGTATTGTGATGTGGAGAGCGTTTGTTTATGATGCCGAAACCGATCCGGACCGCGCCAAACGCGCCTGGAAAGAATTTGTGCCGCTGGACGGAGCATTCGACGCCAATGTCTTTGTGCAGGCCAAGACGGTCCCATCGATTTTCAACCGCAGGAACCGGTTCAACCCTTATTCGGCGATATGCTGCAGACCCCACTGATGCTGGAATTACAGATCACTCAGGAATATCTCGGACACTCGACACATCTGGTTTATCTCGGTGCAATGTGGAAAGAATACCTTGAATTTGATTTACTGGTGCAGGGCAGCGGTTCTACCCTGGCATCCGTGATCGATGGGTCTCTGTATGATTATACCATGACAGGAATTGCCGGCGTGTCCAATATCGGGTCAGACCGCAATTGGACCGGTCATCTTTTCGGACAGGCCAACTGGTACGCCTATGGCCGGCTCGCCTGGAACCCCGGACTGACTGCAGAAAGTATTGCAGATGAATGGATTCGTATGACATTGACGCGCGATCTGAAAACCGTGCATACCATTCGCGACATGATGATGGGCTCCTGGCAGGCCTGTATCAATTATATGACCCCCCTGGGACTGCATCATATTATGCAGGAAGGATTCCATTACGGCCCTCAACCGGGTTTTGATGATGCGCCGCGCCGGGACTGGACTTCAGTCTATTATCATCGAGCGGACAGTATCGGAATAGGATTTGACCGCAGCTCCACCGGCAGCAACGCGGTCGGTCAGTACGCGCCCAAACTCTGTGCGCAATTTGATCATCTGGAGACCTGTCCGGAAAAATATCTGCTCTGGTTTCATCATGTGCCGTGGGATTATCAAATGACCGATGGCCGCTTACTCTGGAACGAATTGCAGTTTCGTTATCAAAAGGGTGTAGACTATGTGGACCAGATGTATCAAACCTGGATGCAGGTCAAGCCGGAGATCGATCCTGAAATCCATACGCACGTTCAGGGTAAACTCGCGCAACAAAAAAAGAGCGCGCGCAACTGGAGAAATACCTGTATCAACTATTTCAGTCAATATGTTGATAAACGCCAAAATTGATTTATGAACGAAAGGAACTCTTATGAAACTGATCAGTCTGTTGTTGTGTGCCACCTTTTTATCTTTATCTGCCGAATCCATTCGACTCTCCTCACCGGATGAATCAGTTCAGATTCGTATCGAAACAGGGGGAACGGTTGATCTGACCGTGCTGTATAATGATAGGGTTGTCATTGAACAGATGAAAACCGGAGTTGACTTGCTGTCAGAGTTTAAAGATTATGAATTAAAGAGATTGATCGCATGATTGAACCCGTGGCGCCGACAAAGTTTGCGCAAATCCATGATCACTGCGTTCAGGCGACTCTAAATTTTGAAACCAGTCAATTGCAGGTACGCGCTTATAATAACGGTGCTGCATACCGCTGGATCACAAAATCCGAAAATGAAACAAATATCCGCAGGGAACGTTTGCAATGGCCGGTCAAACCGGATGCGCAGGTCTATTTTCCATCGGAAACATCCATGTTGTCTCATAATGAACGCATCTACAAGGTGCAGCCCTTTTCCGGGATCGTTCCTGATTCATTTTGTTCTCTGCCCGTTTTGCTGCAAATCGATGATGTCAATGTGCTGTTTACAGAAGCGGATGTGTATGACTATCCCTGTATGTTTTAGAAAAATCAGGTGAGGGAACCCTGCAGAGCCTGTTCCCTCCGGTGGTGCTGGAAACTCGTCCTGCAGATGACGCACCTGACCGCAATCAGGTTATTGTAAGGGAAGCCGATTACATTGCCAAAGTCAAACCTCGCCAGAAATTGCCCTGGCGGGTCTTTATGCTGGCTGATCAGGACAAAGAACTGTTGACCAATGACCTGGTATTCCAATTATCGCGTCCCTTGCAAATCGAGAATCCGGATTGGATAAAACCGGGTACCGTGGCCTGGGACTGGTGGAATGCGCTTAACATCTACGGCGTGGATTTTGAAAGCGGAATCAACACAGAAACTTATAAATATTATATTGACTTTGCTTCAGAGTACGGACTGGATTATATTATTCTGGATGAAGGCTGGAGCCAATCCACGACAAATATCAAAGAATCCAATCCCGATATTGATATTCATGAACTGGTCAGATACGGCGAAGAAAAAAATGTCGGCGTGATCCTGTGGATGCTGTGGGGGCCTCTGAACCGGGATATGCAGGAGATTCTTGAACGTTATGCGGATTGGGGAGTAAAAGGCATCAAGGTCGATTTTATGCAGCGGTCTGATCAGGATATGGTGCTTTTTTACGAACGCTGCGCCAGGATTGCAGCTGAGAATCAGTTGCTTGTTAACTATCACGGCGCTTTTAAACCAACCGGATTGCGGCGCGCTTATCCGAATGTGGTTAATTTTGAAGGCGTAAAGGGGCTGGAAAATTGCAAGTGGACTGATGTGATCACGCCTGAACACGATGTGACCCTGCCGTTTATCAGAATGGCAGTCGGCCCCATGGATTATACTCCCGGCGCCATGGATAATGCGCATCCGGTTAATTTTAGTGCCCGGTTTACCCGCCCCATGAGCCAGGGAACCCGATGCCACCAGGCGGCCATGTATGTGGTGTATGAAGCGCCTCTGCAAATGTTAAGCGACAGTCCGTCCAATTACTATAGAGAGCCCGAAACCACAGAGTTTATTTCTTCCATACCGACGGTTTGGGACTCTACCGTTGTATTGGCGGCAAAAGTCGCCGATTATATTGCTGTGGCACGTCGTCATAACGATGTTTGGTATGTCGGCGCTATGACGGACGGATCTCCGAGGACAATCATCCTAAATCTTTCCTTTCTGTCAACCGGCACATATCAGGCTGATATCATGCAGGATGGCACCAATGCGGCTAAAAACGCTATCGATTATGAGCGCGTCAAAAAGCAGGTAACTGCGGAAACCCGGTTGGAGATTCATATGGCGCCCGGCGGAGGATGGGCTGGAAAATTTAAAGCGTTCCGGAACTGAACGGATAAAGGGTTTGCAATTTTGCCGATTTATCCTAAATTAAAGGATATTACCCGCAGATATAGGCGCAAGCTTTGCCGGAATAAAAACTTAAAGTTGAGAAATGATCAAAATAGGTCCATATAGCTTTCAGGTGTACAGCTATGTCATGCTGTTCGGCTTCTTTTTTGCCGCGTTTCTAACTTTTTATTTGAGACGCTATCCAAAAATCAGCGCCCGGTATATGATGTGGACTGAAATCTGTGTGGCACAATGGTCCCTTGCCTATGTGTTTGAAAGCGCAGCTACAACTGTTCCTTTGAAATTGCTGTGGTCCCAGATCGCTTATGTCGGTACAATGGGAGCGCCTGTTTTCTTTTTCTTGTTTGCTGTTTCCTACAGCCAGAAAGTCCGTTTCAATTGGAAATCCATATCCCTCATCGCGTTGCTTCCTTTTCTCACGGTCATTCTGGCAGTTACAAATATCTGGCACGAATGGGTTTGGACGGCGATCATTATTAATCCATTGACCAATCTTGCCGCTTATCATCACGGTACATGGTTCTGGATTAACACAGTTTATGTCTACCTTTTATTGCTGGCTGGAGTCAGTTTCCTTTTGTCCTCAATACGCCATTTTGCCCGTTTTTATTCGCTACAGTCCGTTTTCATGATTCTGGCCTCTCTCTTTCCGATCATTGGCAATGGGCTCTATCTTAGTCCGAGCAATCCGGTTCCGGGACTCGAATGGACCCCTCTCGGATTTATCATTTCCGGAGCCTTTGTTTCGCTGGCTCTTTTCAGATACGGAATGTTCGATCTTGTCCCGGTGGCGCGTTCCAAGGTGCTGGATGTCATGCAGGACGGAGTCCTGGTTCTGGATGAACAGCAGAGAATAGTTGATATGAATTCTACATTGACCGGATTTTTTAATGTAAAAATGAGCGGTGCGCTGGGAATGCCGGTGAAAGATATTTTTCCGGAATTTGATCCCGGGGATTTTTCGAATTGCGGAGAATCTGAAGTTGAGAAAACCATACCCGGTTCAGAGGGTGATAAAGTTTTCACTGTAAAATGCGCAGTGTTGCAAAGTAACACTCATTCCTCCGGCCAATTGATTGTATTTCGTGATATTACCAAACGGAAACAGTTAGAGGAAGAACGTGAAAATTTGATTGTTGAACTTCAGGATGCTCTGCTTCAGGTAAAAACTCTGACCGGGATGCTTCCTATCTGTGCCCGCTGCAAAAAAATCAGGGATGACAAGGGATATTGGCAAAGTGTGGAGCACTATGTTCAGGAACATTCTGACGCGGTGTTCAGTCACGGAATCTGCCCGAAATGCCTGTCCGAAATGTATCCGGAATACGGCGAACATACGGATCCTGAGAACCCGAAAGAATCTTGAATAAAACGATGTCTACCGGAAATTGGGTCGCCCGTGGGCAGTATGTGCGGATTTCCTCAAGGGTTTCCAGAATTAGTTGGAATTTCGTTTGAGGTTTTTGTCGTTATCTATACATATATTTATGCAGATATTGATGTGTAAAATAGAAAAACGGCAATTGAACGATGAATCAGGAGGAATAGAATGTCGATATTAGACCAACTCAAACAATACACAACGATTGTAGCGGATACAGGCGAAATTGAATCAATACGCAAATTCATGCCTCAGGACGCCACAACCAATCCGTCGCTGCTGTTAAAAGCGGTTCAAAAACCGGAATACAAACAACTGGTCGCCGAAACCATAAAAAGTTGTGACGCTGATCCGGATTCCGGAATTAAACCCTGTCTGGAATGGCTCATGGTGCGGTTTGCAGAAGAAATACTGTCCATTATTCCCGGTCGCGTTTCGGTTGAAATCGATGCCTCCCTTTCCTTTGATACGGAAAATACCATAAAAGCAGCCGAACGTCTGCTTGAGCAGTTCAATAAACGCGGTGTGGATACCGATCGTCTGCTGTTTAAAATTGCATCCACCTGGGAGGGAATAAGGGCAGCTGAACAGCTTGAGAAACAAGGGGTTCACTGTAATCTAACGTTGCTCTTCAGTTATGTCCAGGCAGCCGCCTGTGCGGATGCAGGTGTCACATTGATTTCCCCGTTTGTCGGCAGGATACTCGACTGGTACAAAGCAGACCGCGGTGTGGATCATATTCCGCCTGAAGAGGACCCCGGTGTACAATCTGTCGCTGATATTTATAATTACTTTAAAAAATCCGGCATTCAAACAGAAATCATGGGCGCCAGTTTCAGAAACAGCGGACAGATACGGGAACTGGCCGGTTGTGATTTATTGACCATCTCTCCGGATTTGTTAAAAGAATTGAGCGAAACAGAAGGCTCACTGGAAAGGAAATTGAGTCCGGAATCCGCCCGTCAATCCGATGTTACTCCTCTGCATCCGGATGAAAAAGCATTCCGCTGGTTGTTGAATGAAAATGCCATGGCCACTGAAAAACTTTCAGAAGGTATTCGCAAATTCAATGCGGACTGGGTAAAATTAGCCGACCTGATACTTGAACAATATCGCTGATATTAATCTGAAAAATTATCATTTTCCAGGGCATCTCTGATTTTTCAGGGAGGCCCTGGCTTGAGATATATGGACAATCAAAACAGTACCGCCGGATTACTCAGAGATGTAAATCTTTATATTGTTTTTTCCGTGACGCTCATTGCGATCATGGGGGTTTCCAGTATCACTCCGGCTTTTCCGTTGATCACCCGGGAGCTGGGTATCTCTGCTGAACAAATTGGTTTGTTGATTACTGCTTTTACCCTGCCTGGTGTGGTGTTGACGCTTTTACTTGGCGTTCTGGCTGATCATATTGGCCGTAAACGGATTTTGATTCCTGCATTGTTTTTATTTGCGTTATCTGGTGCGGCATGCGGATTAATTCGTGAACGTTTTGCCGGTTCTCCTTTAACAATCGGTTTGGTCATGTCCGCCATGTCCCTGACCACCGCAGTCATAGCCTCACAAGTGGGGCGTATTTCTTTGTACATTTCGGAAAAACATCTGCTAAAAATCGGATTCGCTCTTTACGCATGCGCCATGGCGGGATTTCTGTGGACACCCAAACTGATTCTGATTTTAATTTCCATTGTGACTTTTGGTCTGGGACACGGTGTTTTAATACCTTCTGTTCAGACATTAATGACCCGAGCGGCGCCGCTGCAGTTTCGTGCCGGTGTTTTGTCTCTTAACGGCATGATTCTGCGATTGGGACAGACAATTGCCCCCCTTATTATGAGCTTTGTTTTTTCAATCTATCACATAAATGGCGTATTGACCGCTGGCGGTGTGTTTGCTTTTATAGTCTTTTTGCTTTGTTTGTATTTCTGGCGTTAGTATACTTGAGCTATGGCGAGTAAAAAAAAGAAAAAACTGCAATATGAAACGCGCATCGGTGTGATTCCGTTTATGATGGTCCGAAATGATTTGATGGTCATGCTGGTTACTGCAAAAAGCACAGCCGATACAACATGGATTGTGCCCAAAGGCAAGATAGAGCCGGATATGACAAAAGCCGAGTCAGCCGAGCTGGAAGCCTTTGAAGAAGCCGGGGTGCACGGTCATCTTTATGAGGAGGTTCTGGATTCGTTTACATTTTCAAGGCGCGGCAGACCTGTGCGCGTGTCGTTGTTTCCGCTGCGAATCCTGCAGATCGTGAACCCTTCAGATTGGGTCGAAAACAAACTGCGCCGGCGTACACTTGTCACCGTGCATCAAGCGGTACAGATGGTTGGATACCCGGGATTGGCGGGTGTCTTGCATCGAAATGCAGAGTACCTGAAGCATCTCGCCGGGAAAGATCAGTCTATATAGTGGATCAACATTACTTTAGAATAGAATCAAATCCCATACCCTGTTTATTAACAAATGACGGCAAGTTTTTTATCTGGTTGCGGTAAATAACTCTCAGTATATAGGATACGGGCCGGGATCGTATCAGATAATCGGGAATACGGTATGCTGCATGCTTGCGTAGAAACGAATTGAGCAGCATATTCATTTTATTATAGTGGATAGAGTGTGCAAAACTGATATCAAACTTTGGCGCCAGTTTGTGGGTTCTTTCAAATGTCTTTACATAGTCCCAATGTGTTGATTTCATCCGACCGCTGGCCAGAGCTTTTCGACAGTATGCCAGATTGAGCAAAAGTTTGTATTGAAATTGCATATCCTTAAAGCCTAAAGCTTCTCCTTCTGTTTGGAACCATTCGAGTTCAGCATAAGGAATTTCAAATTTCTCTGCACCAAAATGTTTATGAAATATCACAACCAAGTGATTGATGATCACATGATCCCAAAAAATCCATAACAGGGGAGGCAGACGAAGACGTCTGAAATACAGGGTTTGTTCGGCAAAATCTTGAATATACAGAATAGAGTTTACCAGGCGGGTTGCACGTTTTGTAAAATTGACCTTGCGCGGATCTTTAAAAAAGTTGAACAATGCGGTTTCAGCTGTATCATCGTGTTTAAAGATATTAAGAGTTGAAATCGTGTTCAATTCATTCCAGACAGAAGAATTTTTCAAAAATGTTAAATTGTGCCATTTGCTCCACCCGCCGGTATTGCACCAGACTGATATTCCTATCACAGACGGATTGGCTTTAATCTGTTTCTGATAAGTTTCATATTGATACCCTGTATAATACGGTACAATACCGAACAATTCGCGTTCACGGCGGGTCTGCAGTTCTATGATTTTCTTGAATCGGGTGTCCCTGAAAAAGGGAGAGAGCTGGAGATGATCAAAAAAGTCAGTGTCGCCGTATTTCAATGATAAAATAAAATGGTCGCTGTTCACATGTCCAAACGCTTTATGAAAGGTCGATGCATTCCACATTAAATCACCGATTTTATAAGCGCCCACAGTCCAATTGCGGAATATCATCAATTTGTTTCGTTGTTCAAATACTGGAAGAAAATGGTGGATAAACTTGTTTACTTGTGTCGGAGTTTTCAATGTCAGGCGACTTTTTAAATTTTCCTTTCACATCCAGACCATCTGTTTCACCGATTCGAAAGATGACACCGTCTACGGAAAACTGCTCAAAGAGACCGTTTAGCCTGTGCTGTAAAAGAGTATACAAACGCGCCCGGTGTTTGCCGATTGCGCTGTCTATCCACTGATTGTAAAACATAATATCAGTGTTGAGGAAAACCTTTAAATTCTTTTTTTTGGCCAGCAGCAAAAGTTTTTGATAAAATGCCTGATAATCCCGGACAAGGGCTCTCAGGGATTCAGGATAAAAGCTGCAGTCAATTAAATGTGCGATATCATCGATGGAAATGGCGTTATATCCCAGGATCTGATATGACGGAAATAAAGTGATTAAAATTTTTGCTTATTTTTAGAGCTGTTTGCGTCCTGAGATGATCCTTTTTTTCCATGGCATGAAAGGGAATCTTTGACCAATTGATTGGGTCTTTTTTGAAACGGGTAAAAAAGGGGCCGATCGCATCGATGATGTACAGTTTTTCAGATTGTGTTTTTTTCATTTGCTAATGTAAAAAAGATTAATTAAATATCCAATGAACAGACATAGACATATTAAAGCTGGAGGAGATCAGAAATGCAGAGCATAATTGGAGGAACAGCTGGAAAAGTTTGGAAGCTTTTAGAAAAAGAAGGTGAAATGTCAGTCACTCAAGTGACCCGAAAGCTAAATGTGGATGCGTTTACAACGACTGCTGCAATTGGATGGTTGGCGCGGGAAGCCAAAGTCATCGTCAGCCGAAAAAGGAGCGCAGCCGTTATGTATCTCTGAATTAAAACAAAAGCAACCCGGTGTGATACCGGGTTGCTTTTTCAGTAAGGAAGCGTGATGGGGAAAATTATTCAGGCATTCTCTTTTTCGAATCCAGTATCTGTCTCACGGACTGCAGCAGTTCCCGCTTGTTAAACGGCTTTTTCAGTAGCTGCGCCTTGAGATTAATATCATGCTCATTTTTGAGCAAATTCAACGTGTACCCCGAGCAGAATAACACCGGAACGGTGGAGCCCATCTTTTTTATTTCGTCGTACACCTGTTTGCCGTTCATATTCGGCATTAAAACATCCAGAACCAGTAGATCAATGTCATTTTGATGATGTTTGTACATCTCCAAAGCTTCTTCTCCATCATGTGCGACCCATATTTTATATCCCGAATCCTCCAGGTATGTCCGGCTGATTTCGCAAATGTGCGGTTCATCATCCGCTACGAGTATGGTTTCAGACCCGCGCGGATAATCGGATGTCTCTTTTACCGGCTCGTTTACATTATTAACAGGCAGATAAATATTGAATAGCGCGCCCTGTTTCGCTTTTGGATCGAGCTCTACCATGCCGTTATGCTGTTCTGCAATACTTTTCACAATACTGAGTCCCAGACCAATCGCTTTTGGCGTGGTTTTGGTGGTGAAAAACGGGTTGAATATTTTTTCCTGCAAATCCGGCGATACACCGGGACCGTCGTCCTGGACAGAGATCATAATATAATGTCCGGGAGGAAGGGAGGGGTGCGGATTATCGGTTTCAAAAATTCGGTTGCGTGTGTGAAGGATAATTTGACCATCTTCATCTATAGCGTCCCGGGCATTCATGCACAGATTCATCAAAAGATCCTCGATTTGTTCCGGATCGACATTGATCGGTTTGATATTGACATCCGGTATAAAGCGAATGGTAAGGCTCGATCCGAACAGTCTGTCCATGGTACGCGTGAGATTGTAAATCAGAATATTGAGATCCGTCGTTTGCAGCTTTGTTTTTCGGGGCGCGCTGAAATGAACCAATCGTCGAACCATGGCTGCACCGTTATCGCAGGTGTCTTTAATGCTTCGGGCGCAATCATAGGCCGTGCCTTCTTTGGGAATCGAATCGAGGATAAGGTCATTGTAATTTTCAATAACCTGGAGGATGTCTGTAAAGTCTCCGGCTATCGTAGACGGCAGTTGAGCCATAAAACCGTCGGGCGCTTGTACCTGTTCGGAAATCGGCTGTTCTTCTCTCTTTTCATGGCTGACCCACAAGGAACATGATGCATAGTCACCATAGGTGAGCAAGGTGGCATAGGCTTCAATTTGTTTCCAATTCCCGTCTTTGGTTTTGACTCGGTATTCACATAATGTTTTGCCGTTTTCCTGAACATTCTGAAAGGCGTCAATAAAAATCTGTTTGTCCTCGGGATGAACGAGATCGCCTTCCGACTCGTCTTCAAAATCTTCTTTTGTATAACCCAGTACCGAATAAAAACCGGTATTGGCATACATCAATCGCCCGGATATATCCAGACAGGCAATTCGCTCCGGTGTCTCATTGAGTATGATTTCATAGTTGCCTGTTTCGTCGTTCTGTTCACAAAGCTCTCTCAGAATAAGAACACCTTGTCCCGGTTCCTCCGGGATAATGCGGGCTTCAAAAGGTGTTTGATTTCCGTCTATGGTGATGTAAAACTCGATCTTTTGCTGTTGGGGATGTTCGGACAGCCGTTCGATCGCAGGCAGAACAGCGTCTTTTACCTGTTTGGGGAGCACGGCAGTTAGCGGTTTTTCCCGCTCTTGCATAAAGATGTCTCGATAGCGCGGGGGGATGTGAATTGTGTTTACCTGCAGATCTCGATCAAACCGGATAAAAATATCCGGTAACGAACGAAGCACAAATGATTCTTCCTGTTCCTGTACGGCTGCCGTTTCATAGTCCGCAGCATATTCCTGGAGTATGCCCCATATACGGACGATGCGCTTTTTGCTGTCCAGTTCAATCTGGGTGGTTTCATGAACTTTTCCATTCTGTTGGCTCTTTAATCGATAAGAAACCTCCCATCCCTGACCTTTGTTTAGAGCCTGCTGCATGGTTTTGAAAACGTACCTTTTATCATCAGGGTGAACCACCAGATGCACCCAGTCTTTCAGGCTGTAGATATTTTCAATATGATTGTTGTCATAGTTGATCAATTCGAGTGATTTTTGCGTAACCAGAAACGCTTCGGTTTCTGCATCAAAACACCAAAGTCCGACGTTCTGAAATCCGCCGGCGGTTGACGGTGAAGGAAGCTGATCCTCGGGGTGCGCTTGTCGGTTTACACCCACCAGTGCCACAGGCTGCTGAGCAGCGTTATAGACTGCAGTGATGCGCATTTTGACCGGAACCTGTCCACCGTTTTTATGACGAAAATCCAGATCAATGTCCAGAACCGGTTTGTGACTTTGACTGCCCTTGTGCACCTGTTTCAAAAACGGTCGAAGATGTTTGAAAAATAATTGATAGGAAGCAAGAGTCAGTTTTTCTTTTAAAGTCTGTTGATAGATTTCCTGCATGGAAAAGCCGCGCATGACCGAGGCGGAACGACTGATCAGGATCGGTTTCAAATCAATAGAGGTGATCCAGAAGGTATCGATTGAATTTTCCATGAGTAAATTCAGATGCAGATCCGAGGTTTTATATTGCTCCTCGGCCAGTTTATCATCTGTAATGTCATGAAAACGCATGATGAGGAAATCTTTTCTCGGAGAATAGACCGAAACATTGAAATAGCGTTCCAGGGAGGGTCGATAAATCTCCCAGCTGCCGGCCGTTTGATTGTATACCGCAGTCTTGAGATGCTCAATCCAGCGCCGGGCCCGGCGGCTGAATAGTTGATGAAAGCTGCGCTGCAATACCTTGTTTTTATCAACATTGAACTGTTGTAGAAACGCCCGGTTGACATCGTGGCACCAGAACTGCGGTTGTTCCGACTCGGCACCTCTGATCTTGAACAGCAGCATACCGTCCTGAGAACGCGCAAATATTCCCTGATACAGGTCCTTGTCTGTTTCGATGGGAACCGTCTGTTTATAGTGCGTGATGTCCTGGATCGTTCCCAGGCTTTTGGAAATTTTTCCCTGATCGTTAAAATACTTGCGTCCGGTCACATAGATGTAGCGCTTTTGCTGGTTGATATTGATTTGAAATTCGGTTTCAAACAGATTTGTTTTATCCCGCAGAATATTGAATAATTTTTTGCGCTCTAACGGTTGAATAAATTCAAGTAATGTGCGCAGACTCAGCTGAACCTGAGAGAGTTTATATAAACGGCTGATCTCGGATGAAAGGGTGATCATGTTCGTTTCGCGCTCATAGGTCCAGTGCCCGAATTTGGCAACCGCATCCGATGTTTCCAGTTCTTTCTGAAAGTCTAAAAGTTTTTCAACGTTTTCTTCGTATTCATTGATATCTATGAATACGCCTAAAAACCGGCCGGGCGCACCGTATTCATTATATTCAAAATAACCTCTGCTCTGGATACGTTTTGATTTTTCATCCTGCGGACGCAGATTGAATTTTTCCTGAAATAATGTCTGATGAATGGCTGCCTGTTTGAACGAGGTGTTGACGCGTTCCCGGTCATCCGGATGAACAAGATACAAAAATCTCATCCAGTTGTGGGTGGTCAGTTCCGGAGGCAGGTCCAGGATGCGCTGGGACTGGGAGGAGTGCTGTATGCGGTCCGTACTGAAATCATAGGTCCAGTGGCCTATTCTTGCCAGTATCTCGGAATTTTCAAAATCTTTTTCCGACCGGCAAAGACGGGCCAGTTCCTGAGCTTCCCGGGATTTGTCCAGATAAATGTTCAGTAAAAGCGTTTCATCCGAGTCTTCTGCCGGAAGCTGGACCTGATGGGTTTGAACCAGAAATTCCTGGTTGTTTGCCCGGATACGTTTGAATTCACCTTTTAACGGCCAGTCCGGCGGGCAATCAAAATTAACCGGCTCCGGGTCGTCCGGAAACAGTTCACTTGATTGTTTGCCCACAAGTTCGGATTCTTCGATATGCATCCATTCCTGGAACGCCCGGTTACAATAAATAAATTGTCCGGTTTGTTCATTCTGGATGCTGATCGCAAATGAGAGTTCATTTAATGCAGCAATACACGCTGCATTATAGTAACTGTCATTCTGTATTTGTCGAATCTCTTCTTGTATTCCCTCATGTTGGGAAGAATTCGACATTCTCCACTCCAAGCCGTTAGTTATTGTTTATAGATTGTTTACAAAATAGCAAATGCCGTGCCATTATGAAACGTCCATAATGCTTTTATTTCATAATTGTAATATTATAACTATAATAAAATAAGTTAATTAAATAAGTTCAGCCTGTAAATCCCGCTGTTGCGCAGTCTGTATCCGGCAGGGGGTGTGGTGCAAATTGACCAATTCAAATGACTGACGTTCATAAATTGGGCTAAAACTATGAATTTCAGGACATGGATTGATAAATTGTTTTTTAATTATTATATTACCCAATCATGTCCGTATTTACAACGGCGGAGATCGTTACGCCTGTGCTGCTACAACTTTAGAATCCAACAGGTTTATTATGAAAACAAAGCATAAAAGGAAACCCCTTAAAACGGTTCTCACGCGGGAATTTGTCATTCTGGCGGTGATTGTTTTTATATTTGCCAGGGTGCTCGTTCAGACCCCTGTGGGAGGCGGCCTGACCGTCATTACATTCATTCTGTTTGTCCTGTTTTGCCGCTCCTTTTATTTTTATGGGCAACCCGGTGTTCGTCAAGCGATGGCAGAAATCGCAGGGCCGCATTAATATCCGGATCATTGCTGCAGCGGGATGGCTGACCCTGGTGCTGTATGGTCTGCTGACCGATCAGGTCTCTGTGATGCAGTCTCTTTGGCTGTTGCTGTACACTGCTACGCCTCTGCTTTTGCTGTTTATTCGGCCCAAAGATAAACAGTCTTTATTATGGCACGATATGGTAATACTCGCCGTTCTCTGGGTTTCGCTGGAATTCGGGGGGATCGGTATGGTTAACTTGCCGCCGGTACATGCCTTTGTGTCATTGTCCATGCTGTTCGGATTGCTACTGTTGCTATATATTTATCAGGTCCGGCTCAATTTTCCACTCGGCTACGAGTACCGGCTCGAACAGCGGGAATGGACTGTGGCGCTGTTTCATTTTATGATTTTGTTTGTGCTCCTGACGGTTGTCGGCGGTCAGATCGGTTTTGTCAGCATGGCCAAACGGCTTCCCGGATTTCATCAGGTGATTGTCAAGCTGATTTCTATTGGATTTTTTATTGCGATTCCCCAGGAGATTTTGTTCCGCGGGGTGCTGTATACATTGATAGAAAAGAAACTGCAGAATCGGCGCTATAATGTGTTGTGGGCGCTTGTCATATCATCCGTGATTTACGGATTGGCGCATATCAATGATGTGTACGCGCCGGTGGCACAGGTTTCGCTCGGCGGTGCCGAGTTCCCGGTGCCGTGGGCTATGATGCTGTTGGCGACGCTCTCCGGTGTGTTCTACGGCTGGGTCTATATTCGAACCCGTAAAATCACGGCTTCGGCCCTGACGCATTTTTTGATCAATGCGTCCTGGTTTTTATTTTTCAGTTAAGATACTAAAAAAAGGACGGACTATGCAAGATATTATTGACGGCAGACAAGCGCGTATTATGGTGCTGGGGATGGGGTCTTTTGCGTCTTCGGCCATGCGTGTACTCTCGGAACGGGGTGCTAAAACCTGGTGTTACCTGACCCGCGATTACGGCAACTATGGGCCGTCGCTGGAAGGAGGGACGTTTCATTATAAAGAGTATCCGAACCCGTGTCCGTTGATCCGGGATCTGGATATTGATCTGGTCATCCCCATGTCGATCAATTGGCATGAGCAGGAGTGGAAAGACGAATTTCTGGCCATGGATGTACCGGTGCTTTCCCCGGTGCGCGATGCCATGAGGCTGGAACGCGACCGCTTTTTCGGTCGGGAATTGTGCGCAACGTACGGCATACCGGCGGCGGATGCCTTTGTGGCCCGCAACCGTCTGGAAGCCCTGGACTATGTGGAAAAACATCCCAAACCCTATGTGATCAAAAATCCGTTGTGCGCGCCCGGCAGTCCGGTGCACACCATTGTGACCGAGACCGTGCAGGACACCAAAAGCTGGCTGGAGCATGTGGATTACGCGGAAGGGGTGTTCCTGCAGGAATATATGGGACGCCGCGAAGCGGGACACGTGGCCTTTGTCAGCAACGGCACGATTTATCCCATGGTCACCAACCAGGAATACAAGCGCGCGTTTGACGGCAATATGGGACCCGTGGCCGGGGCGCCGCTGGGCGGACTGGTCGAGGCGGATCCGGAGGACACGTACGGGCTGGTTGAGCAATGCCTGACGCCGCTGCTGCCGTGGTTCCGCGAGGTCGACTTTAACGGTCCGGTTCAGATCACCGCGGTTAAACGCGACGGCGATTGGCACATGATCGAATACAATGTGCGCACCGGAATTACCACCGGTCCGGCCTTGTGGCGCATGCTGGAAAATCCGGTGGAAACCATCATCAACGTCGGACGCAACAAGCCTCTAAATATCAGCTTTGTCAAAGGCAAAGAATACGCCGCGTCCCTGACCTCTCGCCGGCTGGGGATATCCCTATATCAAGATCGAAGGGCCGTTCCTCACTGTGCGCCTGAACGACAAGCCTACCTGCGATATCTGGTGGAACGAGGTGGTGCCCGGGAAAAAAGGCGATATGCTCATGTCCGGTCACCGTGTGGCCGATATTGTGGCCGTGGATGCCTCGCTGCAAAGGGCTGTGGACCGCTGTTATGAAACTATCAAGAAAATTTACTGCCTGTCCAGTTATTACCGCACGGACATCGGCGCCAGTTTGTGGCCGCCGGGTGAAGAATAAACGCTGAACGCTTGAACCACATGTGCGTATGAGAATTGAGGAACCATGAAGATTTTTTTTTCAGAATACAAATCCGATTATGATCATTATATTTTCCCTTATGCTGTTTGGGCGACTCTCGACGACGGCGAATCTCCGGCCGCTGCATTCAGCCGGGGATTTCTTCCTAACTCGCATCAACTCGATCGTTTTTATATGTGCCGGCATGTGCGCGTGCCTCTGAACGGGTTTGCGCCGTCATCCGAAAATCGGCGTGTTTTGCGCAAGGGTGACGGCGTGCAGTATACCATGCTGCCGCGGGACGAATTCGAGTTTACGCCGGAATGGCGGCGGTTCTGCAAGCAATATGCCGACCGCAAGTTCGGCGAGGAAATTATGAGCGATGACCGCCTGGACAGCCTGTTCGGCTCGCCAGTTTGCTCGCATGTGATGCGGTACCGGGACCGCGAATCACAACAGGACATCGGGCTGGTCGTGCTGTATCTGCAGCCGCCGGACGCGGCGTTTTATTATTACGCGTTTTACGATCTGGATTACCATCAGAAAAATCTGGGTATGTATATGATGACCTCAACGATTCAGCACATGCACAACCAGGGCTGCAATTATATCTATCTCGGTTCCTGCTATCATCGCCGCGCCTTGTACAAAACCCAGTTCAGCGGCGTGCAGTTCTGGACCGGCGTGCGCTGGTCGGATAATCTGGATGAACTCAAATATCTCATCAAACGCGAACAGGAACCGGTGACGCAGCATTTGCTGGAAAATGATGAATACCGGCAGCAGTTCGGGCCGGAAGGGTTGAAGGAGTCGTTGTTTGGGTGTTGAAAGGGCCGGTGATTTCGGCTCCGCTCAATCACCTTTTTTTATGTAACCTGCTCAAATTTTTCTGCCCCCTGCTCGGAGTCGTCTGCCCCCTGAGCGGAGTCAAAGGGTGCATTTCTAAAATGTGTTTCATTTTTACATTCAGCAAGTTTGTGCAAATCAACAACCTCCCCGGAGATTAAAGCTTTTTTCTGCTCCACCCTTGTATTTGTTTCTCCCGGTAAAAGGCCTCGTCAATTCTTTGAAATTCTTCAAAATAGCACCAGTTTTACCGGAAGATGTTTTTTGTAAATGCGCACCTTCACCCGTCTGATGTTGTGCCAACCTTCTTTCGAGATTTTAGTGCTTCCTGTGTAATATTGCCCATTCGCACACTCGAGAATGTATGTAACCGCTAATCATGCAGCCAATACCTTGTTGGATCCGTTAATAATTTTTATCATTTCCTTTGCGAATAACTGTTGCATCTTGCTATGGACGGCCAGTGCATCAAATGGGGGAATCCAAATCGACTATTATAATGTTTTATGAACTGACCCCATGATCTTTCATGCTCAGCCAGTCTATTCTATTGTGTAAATAAAACATGATACTATCTTTTTCAAACACGAATGATTACAATAATACCTTTTTACCCCTCCATCACCCGATTGCTCAACACGCCCAGTCCGTCAATGCTGCATTGCACGGTATCTCCGGGATTCAACCGCGATACGCCTTCCGGTGTGCCGGTACAGATGATATTGCCAGCCTGCAGGGTGATATATTTCGAGATATAGGAAATGATGTAGGGAATATCAAAGATCATTTCCGCGGTGCTGGAGGTCTGCCGCATCTCGCTGTTGACTTTGCATTTTAGAGTCAGGTTCTGCGGGTTGTCTATCGCGTCCGCCGGCACCAGATACGGGCCCATGGGCAGAAAGGTGTCCATACCCTTGCACAGGGTCCAGGGGAGTCCGCGTTTCTTGTATTCTGCCTGCAGATCGCGCGCGCTCACGTCATTGGCAATGCTGAATCCGGCCACGTGCTGCATGGCGTTTTGCTGGCTCACGCGTATGGTTTCTTTGCCGATCACAATCGCCAGTTCGATTTCGTGATCGACGCGGCCGATGTCTTTGGCAATGCGGATGGCGCCCTGATGCGGCAGAAGGGCGGAGGGACATTTGGCAAACAGAATGGGTTCGTCCGGCGGTTTGTTGTTCATTTCCTCCGCGTGTTTTTTGTAATTCCGCCCCAGGCACAAAATATTCTGCGGCCGCTGAATGGGAACCGCGTAATTGATATTGCCCTGGATGGCCAGATCGGTCAGTCCGCGGAATTCCTGCACCTCGTGCACGACTTCATTCAACGCTTCGGCGTTGAAATTGCCGGTTTCGATCATGATCTGGATAAAATGATAATCCGGGGTTTTCGGCGAATTGTGGATGTCTTTGTAAATCTGCCAGATACGGGTAAAATCAAATGGTTTGTGTTGAACCATCACCCCGATTCTGGGTTCGCCGCGCTCAGTGGTATAGGCAAAGGTCTGCATAGGATCTCCCTGTTGGTTATGAATTCTCTAATAATATTAAAAACAAGTTAAAAAAACAAGCAGAGTTTGCCGTTTTATTTTTCATCAAGAACCCTTACATTACAGGCATCGAACAGAAAGGATGATTATGCGGATATTCTCACGAAAACAAGAGGAAAAAATATACCGGCGTCCCGCACCTGCCCCAACCCGGAAACCCGTGGCCAAGAACAATTATATTCTGGTGGTGCTGGACAGCTTGCCGCTATGATACGTTCTGCTCGAGGCACAGCCGAAAACCATCAAAAAACTCGGCTCTGTGGAAAAACGCTACAGCTATGCGTCCTGGACCGCGCCGTCGCATTACAACATGCTCATGGGACTCTTGCCGCATACCAGTCCGGCGCAGGTGTACGCGTCCGAATATTACAAACAGGATTTTATCAAATTCAACGAACGTTTTGGCATCAGTCAATTCGAGTTTAAAAATTTGGTGCCGAATCTGTATCTGCCGCTGTTTATGCGCGCCGAACTGGGATACCGCACGCACGCCAGGGTGTCGCTGCCGGTGATCAATCCGAATACGCCGCTGAATTGCGGATTCGATTCGTTCAAACAAATGCCCAGTCATAATGACATGAACGCCATGCTCGATGACCTGCAGTTTTCCGACGAGGCGCCGTCGTTTTATCTGCTGAATGTGGGCGAGACGCATTATCCCTGATGCACTGCCGGATGGATAACCAAAGACCAGTGGCCGCGCATCAGCGGCGTGCACGGTGTGTTCAAACATCTGGATGAACACATCGTCGGCGGCAAACTGGTGGATGACAAACAGGCGTTTTTTGATCAGGATAAACTCAACCAGGCTGCGCGAGCGGCAAATTCGTGCTGTCGAATACCTGGACACAGTGCTGGAACGGCTGTTCAATTCGGTTCCGGTCAATACCTATATCACCGTGACTTCGGATCACGGTGAGCTGTTTGGCGAACAGGGCTATTTCGGGCACGGTCCCATTATGCATGACAAGGTCTTTGAGGTGCCGTTTGTGGAAGGGCGCTTGTGATCCCGGTGGAAAATATCATTCGAATTGAGCGCACTGACGACGAGCGGCTTGTATGCTACTGCAATGTACGTGACAACTCTCTGGCGGCGCACGGCCTGTTTCTGGCCGAAGGCGGGTTTCTGGTGCAGCGGCTGCTCGAGTCGGACTATACCGTGGTTTCACTGTTTGTCTCCGAAAAGCGGCTTGAACGGGTGCGGAATTGGCTGCCCGCTGATGTGCCGGTTTATACGGCGCCGGAATCGGTGCTGTCGGAGAGTGTCGGATTTCACTTTCATCGCGGGGTTATGGCTCTGGCGCGGCGTCAGCCGCTGTGGTCCGATGACCGTATGTTGTCGCAGATATCCGCGATTCAGCGTCTGCTGATCCTGCCGGAAATCAACAATACGGAGAATCTGGGCCTGATCCTGCGCAGCGCCGCGGGATTGGGTTTCTCCAATGTGCTGCTCGGTTCATCCTGCTGCGATCCGTTTTCGCGCCGCGCTCTGCGCACCGGCATGGGCGCCAGTCTGCGTTTGCACCTGGCTGTGAGTGCGGACCTGAACGTTTCGTTTGCCGCGATTCGGGACCTGAACATTCCGATTCACGCCGCAGCATTGACCGCGGACGCAGCGCCGCTGAATCAGGTGCGGCCGCCGGAGCGGGTTGCGCTCATGCTCGGTCCCGAGGCCTACGGCCTGACGGAGGATTGTCTGCGGTATAGCGATCAAAGTGTTGTCATTCCCATGCATAACGACACGGATTCCCTGAATGTAGCGGTGGCCGCCGGCATCCTGATGTATCATTACAGAATTTGATGAACTGCCGGTTTGTGTCAGCAATGACAAACGGCCGGTAAAATATTACGAACCTGATAACAAGCCTATGATCCGGGAGAAATGAAAATGTTTAAACTGGTGTCTTCCTACGACGAGCTGCTCAAAGTGCATATGGTGCGCGCCATTGTGTTTATGGCCGGACAGCAATGTCCCTACCATATTGAGATCGATGAATATGAATACAGCAGCCTGCATATTCTGGGGGAACTGGATGGCGAACCCGTGGCTGCGGCGCGTCTGCGTTTTGTGGACGGATTTGCCAAATTTGAACGCATTGCCGTGCGCGACCCCTGGCGCGGCAAGGGGATCGGTCACCGGCTTGTGGACTATATGATGCGGGTTGCGCGTCAGCACGGATTCGAGCAGATGAAAATGCACGCTCAGCTGTATCTGCTTGATTTTTACAAACAACATGGCTTCGCGCCCCGGGGTGACGTGTTCAAAGAAGCGGATATTGACCATATGCTGATGATTTTGCCGAAATCCGAATAAAAATTGAAACCTGCCGCCAATATTCCCGTAAACACAATCGGAATTGTAGCGTTTAATACGTACTATGAACAACACGTATTCGAACCGGCATATGATGATTCCGATTTAACGTATTGGAGGTCCCTGTGAATCGTATTAACATTATATCGGGTTTGGCCGTGCTGCTGCTGGTCACCGCGGTTTCCGCCAAAACCATTGACAAACATTTCAATAAAATTTACAAATCCGTGGATGACCAGACGGTCCTTGAGCTCAAGCACGGTGACGGCGATGTGGTCGTGCGTTCCTGGGATCGCGACGAGGTCGAGGTGGATGTGCGTTACCGAGCCAAAATATCCGGGTTGGGCGCTTCGGATGATTTTGATGTGGATTTCGAGCAGCGCGGAAATCGTATTAAAATCGTCGGCAAAGAGCCGGCATTTTCATTTGGATTGTTCGGAATGCGCACCTATGAATATGTCTATACGATTCATGCGCCCGCATATGTGCAGCTCGATTTGCATGGTGCGGACGGTGACGTCGATATCTCGGAAAGGCGCGCGGATATTACGATTAAAAACGCGGACGGTGATGTGCATATCCGTGATGTTGTCAATGAACAGACCCGCCTGTCCATGGTTGACGGCGATTGTGAACTGGACAATATATCCGGCAACCTGGAAATTCACTGTGTGGATGGAGATGTGTGGCTGAATGAAATTGAATCCCGCGATTGTAACATCCAGGCCATAGACGGAGATATCACCATCCGGCATGCCTCCGGCGTCTTTCAGATCCAGGCGGTAGACGGGGATATCCAGATGCGCGATGCCTATGCCGACAAAGTGCAGATCAATGCCTCTGACGGTGATATTGATCTCGACTTGCGCACCGTGCGCCGTATCAATGCCGATGTGCAGACCGGCGACGGGGATATCCGTGTCCGTATCGAAAAAGATCTGTCCGCCGAGGTGCAGATATCCACCGGGGACGGCAATATCCGCGCAGATCTATCACGCGCCTCTCAGGTAAACACGGGAGAGGATTACTATTCCTGTGTTTTGAATGACGGGAACGGCAGTATCCGGATTCGTACCGGTGACGGGGATGTTTGTCTGGGAAACTGACAATGGCTGTATGAGCAATTTACAGCTTGCTTGAAGCGTGAAAACTATTATATTAAGGGGAAAACAAAACAACCCCCGACCGCATTGTTGACAACGCGGCCGCGCAGGTGTTGTTGATTATCACCAAACCACAGGAAAGGATACGGTATGCGTCGTATTTTAGTGCTTTTGTTTGTTTGCGCTGTGTGCAGCTATGCCTCAGACAGCGCCATCACGGATGATATGCTGCAATCGTTCAAAGAAAATTTGTCCAAAGACACGCACTTTAAAGCCGCTCAGAATGCCGTGGCGCACAATGATGTGCGCGATATTGCGCGCAACCGCGATATGCAGGGCAAAATTGACGATTTGTTCACGGACAAGATCGACGTGGATCCGGTCACCGATCAGCAGAGCAGCGGCCGCTGCTGGCTGTTCACCAGTCTGAATGTGCTGCGTCCCAAAGTGATGGAAACACTGAATGTGAAATCGTTTGAATTCTCGGAAAATTACTCGTATTTCTGGGATCAGCTGGAAAAGGCTAATCTGTTTTTAGAAAATGTGATCTCGACCCGGGACAAAGATATCACGGACCGCAAGGTCGAATGGCTATTCCGGCATCCCATCGGCGACGGCGGTTTGTGGAACAATGCCGTGGCCGTGATCGAGAAATACGGTATGGTGCCCAAATCCGTGATGCCCGAATCGCACAACAGCGAAAATACACGCGTGATGCGTTATGTCGTGCGTCAAAAACTGCGCCGCGCTGCCCTGGCCATCCGTGATCTGCATGAACAGGGCGCCGATCTTGAACAGCTGCGGCAGCGCAAACAACAAGCGCTCACTGATGTGTACAAGCTGCTGGTTCTGCATCTCGGCGAACCGCCCGAATCGTTTACCTGGCGCTACCGGGACAAGGATGACAGTTTGCATGCGGCAAAAACCTATACTCCGATGTCTTTCTACAACGAGGTGGTCGGCACGGATCTGAACGATTATGTCATGCTCATGCACGATCCCACACGCGAGTTTTACAAACTCTATGAAATTGAATGGGACCGCAACCGTTATGACGCGCAAAACTGGACCTATGTCAATCTGCCGCTGGACGAACTCAAACAGATGGCGGTCACCTCTATCCGCGACCATGAAGCCATGTACTTTTCCTGCGATGTGGGCAAGCAAATGGACCGCGACGCCGGAATTCTGAGCATTGACAATTACGAATATGAAGCGCTGTTCGGTGTGCCGCTGTCCATGAGCAAAAAACAGCGCATCCTGTCGCGCCAGAGCGGTTCCTCGCACGCCATGTCCCTGATGGGCGTGGACACCACAGCGGACGGCAGCGTGCGCAAATGGCTGCTGGAAAACAGCTGGGGCAAAGAGAGCGGCCATAACGGCTTTATGATCATGACCGATGAATGGTTTGACGAGTACATGTTCCGGCTGGTGGTCAAAAAAGAGTTTGTTCCGGCCCCGGTTCTGGCGGTCCTCAAACAAACCCCGATCAAACTCGCGCCGTGGGACCCCATGTACCTGCCGTACGAAGATCAGTAGGAGGATCATTTTTGTCGCGGGCGTTAAAGTCGACGAGATCGTCGCCTGTGTCCGTCGAGCAGGTTTGGTGCATGGACCAACCAAGTTCCAGCAGACACCGGACAGCGTCCGCATCTGACGAACATCCCCTCTTTGAAAAAGGAGGGGACATTTGCGGATTGCAGAGTGAGCTTGCCTGTGCTTCTTGTTGATGTGGTGTTCTATGGGGGAATGCCGTCGAACCCCTCTGTGTCCCGGGTCAAATGCATTCATTTATAAGTATAAACACTGTATTTGATTACGTACAATCCGGGCATGGTTACCCCCCTCAACGACGGCTATGCAAAAAAATGCAAACCATTGTTATTTTTTCTGAATTTTATTCAATTTTACTTGACTCTGTTTCTAATTTTTTGAATTCCGTACATTTGATACAGAGCCGGATTGCCAGGGCTCTGCCTGGTTTGAGATGCGCGCAGACAGTGGAATGTTTGTTCGTTATTATGCGGTTTTTTTCAGGGCCGAACCGGATACAGGAAAATTAATACCGACAGAAACCGGAATTGATGGATTATACCCCAATCCGGCCAATCCCTCGACCACCTTGCATTATTCTCTTTCCCAACCGTCACATATCAAAATTGTTCTTTACAATATTCTCGGGCGACAGGTCAGGACACTGTACAATGGCAACAAGCAAGCGGGACAATGGACTGTACATTGGGATGGAACCAATTCCAAAGGTCTGAGCGTGTCCAGTGGCGTTTATTTTCTTAAAATGATTGTACAGGAAGAATCCGGCAAAATCCGGCACATCCATAAACAGAAAATTATGTTTCAAAAATAGAGAGGGGATATGATGAAGAGAAATATATTTATCTTGTTTTTATGCCTCGTGATTGGTTATACTTGGGTGTCGGCGCAGGTCACATTGCGCGACAGCGTAGAGATTGATGTGTTTCATGGAAAAATGCTTCCCGATTCATTCACGAACTTAAAGGGTACAAACGTGCAGTCCAATCACAAACTATCCGTGACACCCAGTACTCTGGTGATACCCAAAACGGGAAATCTGATTGTGTCCTATCAACATGCCGACCTGCTGAGCATGGTGTGGCGGATGCATCCGGAAGAAACTTTAAATTTATATTTTGTAGATAGAGACAGCATGGTTTCTGACACACTCAAAGATCGATTCGACTTTTCATTTGATTATCGGGTCTATTATGCCGGGAACAATTGTGCGCCGATCTGGTCATCCGGTGACTATATCGATTACGACTATTACTTTTATACCGGAAAACCGCAACAATGGGACCTCGGCCCTGTTAAAGAGGGAGAGTTTGTTCAACTGTCCTATACGGCGGAAGCGGATACCTGTGACTATTCCACTTATGAACGCGGTCGGGCGTTAAAACCGTTTTACAATTGTCATTTTTACACCTGTTACGACTCTTTGGGACAGATCACCGGCTGGGATGTTAAATTTCTGCCGGGAAGTATTTGGTGGCTCAATACCTGGCGGTGGGAGCGATTGACGTTTCATGTGGGGGTTGAGTCAAGTGAGACGGAAATCTGCTTTTTGGATTCACAGCAAGCTGAAACGGATTCTCTTCAGATATCATTATGGGATCATGCGTATGATCATTCGGGAAGCGTTTCGGATCATTTTATTTCAAAAGATTCGAGGCGTTTCTATGTACAAGTCCAGGATAAAGAAAAAATTTTATCCCGGACGAAAAAGATACCTTACATGTCAAAATCAAGACTGATTTTGGTTTGAAATGGGATCACACGCCCTATCAAGATCCTGCTCACGAAATAACTCTGGAAGAAACGGATGTGAATAGCGGGATTTTCAATTCAGAGTCGCAGTTGCTGGTGGCACCTGCTCTGGATGATGTGATTGAGACTCAGACAGATGACGGATATGGGCACCAATCTCGATTCAGCGCAGGTCCGGTTTATGATGAATCCCAAAATGACCGCACGCATCAATGTTATCCGGGCGGTGTGGTGATGGTGAGTTATCAGTCCGCCTCCGGAGAAACGATCTGTGATACGGCTGAGGTAAAGTGTTCCGGGATTCTGAATATGCGCTGCTATGTGCTTCAGGAGGCATATTGGGATGACGGGTATTATGATAAAGATGGGAATCTTATCGGTGAGGGCAATGATGAATTCGATTGGGAAGGCAAGGAACAGGGTGAATTGTTCAGACCCGGTGTACCCAGTGAACCCTTTTTGGATTCCAGTTCGGGTGCGGTGTTTAGGTTCCGAAGTGGTGATGAGAACTGGGTAAAAACCCATAGCGATGGCCGGGGCCCGGCTTCTAAAGACAGTGATGTCAATGCTTCAATAAAACGGGCAAAAATTGCCTGGGCGCAAGCGGGTATTATAGTGAATGTCGAAAGAGATGGCATTTTGAAAGGAAATCAATTGGATGATCCCGAAATAAATCGTGCTTTGAGCGATGGAGCGACTCATGTGAGTTGGACTAAAAACATATATAAAGATTTACAGAGTATTAGATACTATTTAAAAAAGGGACGAGAATCAGTAACGTCCGGTTAGGTAATTGCAACGCTCAGATTCTACAAAAAAATATGACATAACACAAAAAAACACTTGACATTACGTCAAAAATTTCAAAGTCGACTTTCATAACATTAATAAATATAAGGTGTTATGGAAATGCGACGTAAATTAAAAAGTTTAAGCCTCGACAAAAATCTAAAACATTCAAAAGACTAATGGAACCGATCAAGGCTATCTTGTCCAAGGTACCACCATTAGTTTCACGAGGAGATCGACCTCTGCAAATGACATTTGAAGATCAACTCAATGCCCTCGTGTTTTATCATCTTGAAGAGCATGAATCAGGGACTCATCTTGTCCAGGTTCTTCAAGAAGATACATTTGCTCGGGAGCATATTGCCCCGAAAGATGGAATCAAAAAAAGTAGCTTTTTTGAGGCTATCAACAATCGCGGCCTCGAACAACTAGCTGTTGTTTTTAATGAACTTCAAGCCAAAGCTGCGGCCACTATCCCAAATCAATTTGAACATTTGGGGAAGCTTGTTGCCATCGATGGTTCTTTGATTGATGCTGTTCTTTCAATGACTTGGGCTGATTATAGAAACGGCTCTAAAAAGGCAAAAGTTCATCTCGGTTTTGATATCAATCGGTCCATTCCAACAAAACTATATCTCACAGGCGGTTTAGCCGGTGAACGACCATTTGTCGATCAAATACTCTCTTCTGACCAGTCCGGCGTTCTTGATCGGGGCTATCAATGCCATAAACGCTTTGACCAATGGCAGGAGGACGGTCGTCAATTTTTCTGCCGCATCAAAGCATCGACGAGAAAAATATGTCTTTATGCACATGACATAAAACCAGAAAGCATTGTTTTTTATGATGCTATAGTTTTATTGGGGACGCCGGGCACCAATCAAACAAAAAAGTCGATACGACTTGTCGGTTATAAAATCGGCAATGTAAAATACTGGATCGCGACAAATCGTTATGACCTCTCTGCAGAAGATGTTGCTCAGGCATACAAACTTCGTTGGGAAATTGAAAATTTCTTCGCTTGGTGGAAACGCCATCTCAAAGTCTATCATCTCATAGCTCGAAGTCAGTACGGACTTATGGTTCAAATTCTCGGCGGCCTCATTACATATTTGCTGCTGGCAATCTATTGTCATGAAAATTATAACGAAAAAGTTAACATCGAAAGAGTGCGAGAACTCCGTATTCAAATTCAAAATGAAGTGCGAGATTCCGACAAGAAAAATCGTAGAAAATCTCATAGAAAAAATCGACGAAATTACTTACGTGCAAAAACCTAACCGGACGTTACTGGACGAGAATGGGATAAAAACATGGTTCATGCTATTTTTACAGGCGCTGAATTGATTAGTATAGGATCGCCCAAAAATAAAAGATCAAGTATGGCCGGCATTGCGCCTTTTCCGGGAACCTTTTGGCCCTGGAATGATTCCGTAACCTTTATTGAACCCAATAATGCGACAGAGTATAGGGTTCTTGCGCATGAATTGGGTCATCTGTTATCTCATATGTTCGATAGCCCCACAAAGCCATATATCTTTTTCCCGAAAAAAGGAGTACATCCGGATAGCACCGATGCGAGTATTGAAACACATAGAAGGATTTCTAAAACGACCCATGATACTTGCTTAATGAGTCCATTGATAAAATAATAAATCAGGGAAGGAATATCACCATGAATAAAAATAGTACATTATCTATATTGCTATGCATGATGTTGTTATTCGCAACAATCGTATTTGCCCGTATCAGCACATCAGAGGCGCATTCGGATTTGAATACCTATTTGCGATTAATCAGTAATCTTGATACAGGAAAAAAGAGCGATAGAATACTGAATCTGGAAGAGAAAATAAAAGGCCATCCGGATGTTTATATGGATGTGATCGACCAGGAAATGCAATTGCCCACTGATATAAATATATTATGTCATTTGCTGCGCCGGGATTCAGTGACCGGTTTTGAAAATTATAACGGTTATGTGGGCACCTTGTTTTATTATGATTCTGAACGAGCCCGGGATATGCTGTATGAACAGTATCAGCTACAGGTCGCGCTGTTGCATGACATTCGCCGCGAAATAATAAAATTAGAAAAGCTTGATTATTTGCATCCGGATTATGAATTGATTGATTGTGCTTATCAATTGGTTCTGTTAATGCAATCGGATTTTATCACAAGTACAGTGTATTATGAACGCCCGCGTTATGTGAATTCTTATATAGAGCGGTTTGGGGAGATAGAATGGGGGCTAAATAGGAGTATGCTGGATTATTTTGAGATTGTAACACCGAACAACCCGCAAGTGATCACCAAGCTCAAAGAACTGTATTTCAAATACGGCACGCAGCGCTATAGAAATCCCAGCATCAGAGAAACGTTAATCAAAATTGGCGTGCCTGATATCGCCTCGCCGTTGTCATATTCTGTCATTGCACTGCGTTCGATTCATTTGCATCCAAACAGCCGTGTGGCCTCTGGTTTTGTTGCCGTGGATGACGGGGTTCCGGATTTTACAGGTGATCAGCTGATTATTGAGAACAATGTAGAAATTTCGGACAGCTCTGATGTTCTGGCGCCCAGCATACAAATCCGTCCGAATGCCGAGGTGCACGGAAACGTGTTTTGCCGGTCCCTGGATAACCGGGCACGATTCACGGGATCATATCGCAATCCACGGGATTCCGGATATTTCGCAAGGGCCTGCCCGCCTTCCCGGACATCATCCCGGGCGCACGGGATATTGATCTGAAACCGAATAAAACCTATACATTGTCATCCGGTTCTTACCGGGACATTACCCTCAAACCCGGCTGCACCCTGGTACTGCGCGGCGGGGATATCCGGCTGCGCAATCTGCGTTTGAGCAATGACTGTGAGATCAGGGCAAAATCCCCGGTCCGGGTATTGATTTCGGAGAGTTTTGAGACCGGCAGCAACGGTGTGATCAAATCGGAGCGTGTGTCGGCCTCGGAAGTGCTGTTTTACATTGCGGGATCTAGAAGAGAATCTGAAAAGTCTACACGGAACAATAAAGGAAAACAGCCAATCGGCGGAGGCAATCCGCAGGCGGCCGTGACGATCGGTAACGGCAGCCGGGTGGAAGCCAATTTCTACGCGCCGAACGGCATCCTGCACATCCGCCAGCACTGCGAGGCCACGGGCGGATTTATTGCGAGGGATGTTCTGGTGGGCAACGGCAGTGTGATCCGGCTGGATAACGGGTTTCGGAGAGAGTTTGAGTGAATGTCGGCGAGTTTGTCGGGTGGATCCGTGCTGCTTGTTATGATTCGTCTTGTTTGTTTGGGTGCACGGACCACTCCGGTCCGCCAGTGGGCGGACAAGTTCCACCAGATGCCGGACAGCGTCCGCATCTGACGAACGTCCCCTCCTTGAAAAAGGCGGGGAAACCGGGAGATTGATTGTTTTGCTGTTGTTTTGTCAGATTTGTAGGGCGACGAGATCGTCGCCCGTGAGCGTCGTACTCTTGATGCACTCTGGCATGACGGTCTGCCGTAAACACGGTTAGATTCTTTGCAGATTAACTGTTGATTGCTGTCCGGATTGTACCTGCCCGGACCACCCATGTTCCGCCGGCTGCCGGACTGCGTCCGCATCTGACGAACATCCCCTCTTTGAAAAAGGAGGGGACATTTGCGGATTGCAGAGTGAGCTGCCTGTGCTTCTTGTTGAGGTGGTGTTCTATGGGGGAATGCCGTCGAACCCCTCTGTGTCCCGGGTCAAATGCATTCATTTACATTGGGATGGAACCAATTCCAAAGGTCTGAGCGTGTCGAGTGGCGTTTATTTTCTTAAAATGATTGTACAGGAAGAATCCGGCAAAATCCGGCACATCCATAAACAGAAAATCATGCTTCAAAAATAGAGAGGGGATATGATGAAGAGAAATATATTTGTCTTGTTTTTATGCCTCGTGATTGGTTATACTTGGGTGTCGGCGCAGGTCACATTGCGTGACAGCGTAGAGATTGATGTGTTTCATGGAAAAATGCTTCCCGATTCATTCACGAACTTAAAGGGTACAAACGTGCAGTCCAATCACAAACTATCCGTGACACCCAGTACTCTGGTGATACCCAAAACGGGAAATCTGATTGTGTCCTATCAACATGCCGACCTGCTGAGCATGGTGTGGCGGATGCATCCGGAAGAAACATTAAATTTATATTTTGTAGATCGAGACAGCATGGTTTCTGACACACTCAAAGATCGATTCGACTTTTCATTTGATTATCGGGTCTATTATGCCGGGAACAATTGTGCGCCGATCTGGTCATCCGGTGACTATATCGATTACGACTATTACTTTTATACCGGAAAACCGCAACAATGGGACCTCGGCCCTGTTGAGGAGGGAGAGTTTGTTCAACTGTCCTATACGGCAGAAGCGGATACCTGTGACTATTCCACTTATGAACGCGGCCGGGCGTTAAAACCGTTTTACAATTGTCATTTTTACACCTGTTACGACTCTTTGGGACAGATCACCGGCTGGGATGTCAAATTACTGCCGGGAAGTATCTGGTGGCTCAATACCTGGCAGTGGGAACGGTTGACGTTTCATTTGGGGGTTGTTCCGCCGGAAAAACAACTAAATGTGCGGGTATTACCGGATACCCTGGGTTGTCAGGATACTTCTTTTGTATCACTTCAGGCTGTGGATGCTGAAGGTAAAGAAATAGATCTGGCGGATGACGAACCGTTTAATGTGACCCTTGATCCGACCGGACAACAGTATGGAGGCCTGTTGCACCTGGCCCGATCAGGTTTGACAACAGAATTGATAGATATTCCCTATCAGGATTTTATTGACGGAAAAATCGCGTATACAGTGAACAGCAGCCTGCCGGATTCAACAATACAGGCAAACATTAAGGTCATGGGACAGGATCAACCGGAATTATGCGACAGCGCAAGTATTACCCTTGATGAAGCGGTAACGCTCGAGATCAACGCTCCGGAGGACTCTGTCTCTTATATACAACCAGAACCGGCCATGCCGATATTGGAATTTAAAGCCGAATTGGAGGGCTGTGATCAGAGCGCGCTTTGTGTGGCTGAATGGACATATGAGATTTCCTATGACTATCCATCGGGGTCTGATACGGAAGAACATCTGGGAGAAGCGGCATTTGTTCCCAAGGTGCCGCATAAATCGACTCTGATATCTGAATGGGAACTTGATTTAAGCAACACCCGGATCATTGGCGGTGAAGCAACGGTTAGTGTTTCCGCAGAGTTTGAGGGGGAAACCTATACAGATACACTTATTCATTATATTCGGGGCGAGAATCCGGATGATGAAGATGTGACAGAAGGATTGGATACAGGTGAGAAAACCATGCTGAAGATAGAGACATCAGGTTTTGACCAATTTGATACGGAGGACTATGCTGAGCCTAATGAAGGATTGCCTTTATGTAGTGATGCAGATGAACATGGGTGGGGTATGTGCCAGATTGATGATCGATGGCATATAATAACTACTGATCTTTTGTGGGAATGGACTGCAAATCTAACTTATGGAATCAATTACTATAATACCAGAAGAAATGCTGCAGAAAATCTTTTAGAAACACTTGGGGGATTGGATATTGTTGCAGAAGGTCAAACGAGACAAAGTATGATCGACAGCGAAGCATATGCAAGATATAATGGCGGTGGTAATGCCAGATATTGGAATTGGATTGAACCTACTCGAAATAACCCTATTGGTTATTGGGAAGTCAATCCTGCGATGATGAATAATGGCATAAGAGAATATAATCCAAATGTTGATGCTAACGTAGGTAGATACATAAATAATTATCAATAAATAAATTAATGAATAGGAGAATTTAATTATGAAAAAGGCAATTAGTATTTCATTAATAAGTACTATAATATTAATAAATTTTACATATGGTCAATCATATTATTATAAAAATGACCTAAGAAAAAACAAACAAGGATTTATAGTTCATAATATATACGGCATTAATCTGCAATCAGGTGAAAAAAAATTAATCTTATCTGAAGTTGGAACGCCTGCAATACTATCTGAAATTAATAAGATAATGTTTAAATCAATACCGGAGTCTCAAATATGCATATATGATCTACAGAAAAATTCAACAGACACACTATCTTATTTAGGCAAGATTGAACTGAAAAATCAAAACCACACAGTCCCACCTGATAATCATATATTTTTATCGTATGTAAAATTTGGTGCAAAGATAATCAGTAAGGAATTTCATACTTTGGAAAGCACAGATATATTAATAGATAAAAATACATATTCGATTATTGATACCAATTGTTATTACTTCAAAGCTACGAAAAGTCTTATTTCAAGAGAGGGGAGTGAAATATATTATTTAATAGATTTAAAAGATGGAGTATATTTTAAAAGTAGAAGTACATTAACAGGTGAAATAATTAATGAAAGAATTACAATTGAAGGATATGAATATGTACAAATGAAATACAATCCATATTTCATTGATTCCCAAAATGGTTATGCATTTATCGGTTACCTTTCAGAAAAGGATGATAAGGGACATCTGGTTTTATGTGATCCTGCTAACAAGACAGCCTCAAGTCAGATAATATTACCAGTAGGGATACCACCTTATGAAAAATGTTTAACACCTTATGGGAATATGGTTTTCCAAGATGGTGGGAATATTTATATTTATAATAAAAATACCGCTAAATTGAAACAGCGATTAAGATTCCAAACTTCTGATATTCCTGATGCTGAATCAAAAATTTTCATGTTAGGCGACAGTCTTTATTTTTTCCCTGAGGATCCCAAAGAGTCGGATGCTACTCATTTTGAAAATATCGGACATGCAGACTTGACCGAGGTCCAATCTAATTCTTCTCTGGTAGATATGATGTCAAAGGATATTGACAATTCCTATCAGAAAGGCTGGATCGATAATAAGGGTATTTATAACAGCTTGACAAAGAAACTGAAACATGCACAAAAGCAGCTGGATAAAAGAAATATTAAACAGGCAATAAATCAACTCAAAGCCTTTCTAAATCAGCTGGAGGCGCAAAGGGTGAAACATGTGAACGAAGAGGCTTATAATTTATTGCATTTCAATGCGGAAGCTTTGATTGAGAGGATGGAGTAATAATCTAATTTTAAACACGTTATGAACCTCCTGAAGATTCCAAATCTTCGGGAGGTTTTTATATTCTAAAGTGTTTGGGTTCAAGGGAAATCGGAAAAAACGATCAAATAAAATGAGTTGTCCATTATCCGATGATTTTCCGCCCTCACCTAAGAATTGCTATATTTTAGTGGACATTGATCAGAGGGATGCCAATGAGACCCGCTGTGTCTCGACGGCATTCTAAAGCCTGAAACTTTTCCTGGCGCAACCAGGGAATCAGCATATTTATACGTATAAATTTACTAAACGATTACGTAATCATTACGTAATCGATGGATGCTTTTATACGTATAAATTTGCTCTGGTTTGCCGGGTGACTCTATACAAGACCGCTGTTGTACCTCGCGTAAGCTGATAAAACAGTTGATTTTCTCGCTATAATTGTTATTTTCCATTGAATTGAAATGATAACAATCGGGTGCCTGATTTCTACGGCCTCCCTGGATTGTCCTGAATCAGATTCATAAAATTTTTTATCATGATAAAGATTATCGATTCATCGTTTTTCATATGTTTGACCCTGCTTCTACCGCTTGCTCCAGCCGTCGGGCAGTGGCTTCCGGATCATCAGGTTGATCCGGTGGTGGTCACTGTGGACCGCTATCCGGGGCCGCTTACTCAAACCGCGCGCACGGTAACGGTGCTGCAGCGCGCCGAAATCGAGCGGCTGAATGCCCGGTCGCTGACGAATTTGCTGCAGGCGGTGCCCGGGGTGATGCTGCAAAAACGCGGCAGCGGCATTCAGACCGATGTGTCGGTGCGCGGCGGCTCGTTTTCCGAAACTCTGATTCTGCTGGACGGTGTGCCGGTGAATGATCCGCAAACCGGACATCACAATTTGAATCTGCCGGTGTCGATTCAGGATATCCAGCGTATTGAAGTGCTGCACGGACCCGGTTCGGATGTTTACGGCGCAGATGCTGTATCCGGTGTTGTGCATATTGTGACCCGGGAGACAAAACCCGGCGGTTCGGTTCAGGTGCGCGGCGGCGAGCACGGACTCGTGGGTTCATCAATGGCGCTGCGTACGCAGACCGGCCGCATCCGTCACAGCCTGTCGGCCAACTATGAGCAATCCGACGGCTTTACCCGCAATACGGATTATGAGTGCCTCAATGTGTCCTGGAAATCGACTTTCAAGCAGGGAGACACCCGGTTATCCCTGTACAGCGGTGTATCCGACAAACAATTCGGCGCCAACAGTTTTTATTCGCAGCAATTCCCGGATCAGTATGAACAAACCCGCGCCTGGCTGTCCAGCCTGCGTTTGAGCACTACTGTTCCGGCGGACGCGCGAATCCGCTCGTTTATTACCGTCAGCATCATGATGATTTTTTGCTCGACCGGCAGCGTCCGGACTGGTACCGGAACCGGCATACCAGCAAAAGCTATGGATTTTCATTGCCTGTTCACGTCCAGGCGCCCGGCGGACTTGCCACTGTGAAGCTGCAGGGGCGCGCGGAATTGGTAACCAGCAGCAGTCTGGGCGACCATATCCGGCAAACCTACGGCGCCAGTTTGAGTTACCGGGTGCAATGGAGTGAACAGTTGTCCTTTACCAGCTCGACGTTTTCGCATTATTATGATCAGTGGGGATGGCAGGTGTGGCCGGGGCTGAGCGCCGCGTACCGCCTGACGCCGCATGCCCGGATTTTCGCTTCCTGGGGACGTGCCTTTCGTATGCCGTCTTTTACCGAATTGTACTATGCCAGTCCGGGCAATATCGGCAATCCCGATCTTGATGCGTCGGCTTCATCAACCCTGGAACTGGGTACGCGCATGTACGCTGAAAACCGCATGCTGCAGGTGAGCCTGTTCCGCAGAACCGGCGCCAATATCATCGACTGGGTGCGCGCGCAGCCGCAGGACCCGTGGATGGTGATCAATCATTCCAAAACCCGGTTTACCGGACTCGAATGGGAGGCGCGTCTGAACGAGCCTGTCTTGTCATTAACGGTGCTGTCACTGCGCGGTATACATTTGTATGCGAATAAAACCTTATTCGGCTTTGAATCAAAATATGCGCTGCGCTATTTGCGCCATCATATCCGGCTGTACACGGATGTCGCGTTCCGGAGAAATATGCATGCCGGCATGGCGGTGCACTGGAAACAGCCGGATTATGACAATGGCTATATGCTGATGAATCTGCAGCTGTACCGTACGCTGGGCAGCTGGCGTCTGGCCCTGTCAGCGGAAAATGTCACGGATACCCATTACCGGGATCTCCCCGGTGTGCCCACACCGGGCCGCTGGATGCGATTCAACGTAAGCAAATATTGGTAATCGTTTGTGGAGCGCTGTGAGAATTGCAGAGGCGCTTGAATATAAAGTTCAACGCGGTTATAAATAGTTGTTTCCTCGCTGATTAAAAGACTAATTCTGCTTGAGTATGGAAACCCGCAGTTCTGGTTTACAGAATTAAAATATTATTTCGGCGGCATTCCTCGATCATGTCTTCCGGCCAGAGGCTGCTTTGAATTTCGCCAATATGCGCCTTGCGCAGGAACAGCATGCACAAACGCGACTGGCCGATGCCGCCGCCGATAGAGTCCGGCAGTTCGCCGCTGAGCAGCTTTTGATGAAAGTAAAACGATTCACGCTCGGTTGCATCGCTCAAATCCAGCTGCCGTTTCAGCGATTCTGCATTCACACGGATGCCCATGGACGACAGCTCCAGTGCAATGTCCAGAACAGGATAATACACCAGAATATCACCGTTCAATCCCTTGTATCCGTTCAGGGTGGGGGTGGACCAGTCGTCGTAATCCGGCGCCCGCCCGTCATGGGGGCGGCCGTTCTCAATCTCTCCGCCGATCCCGATGATAAACACAGCGCCGTGTTCTTTGCAGACCCGTTTTTCCCGTTCTTTCGGCGATAAATCGGGATAACGTTCGGCAAGATCTTCACTGTGTAGAAATGTAATCGTATCCGGAAGAATCGGTTCGATTCTGGAATAGAGATGGTGTACGTATTTTTCCGTGCGTTTGATCACCGAATACACGCGTTCCACAATTTGTTTCAGCAGCTTCACATTGCGGCCTGCTGCATCAACGGTGCGTTCCCAGTCCCATTGATCTACATACAGAGAATGAATATTCGACAGGGTTTCGTCCGGCCGGACTGCGTTCATATCGGCATAGATGCCTTTGCCCGCCGGAATTTGATACTCGCTCAGCATCAATCGCTTCCATTTTGCCAGCGACTGCACAATTTCGATAGATTCACGATTGAGAGCGCCGGCTTTAAACGCACCGGCTGTTCGACGCCGTTCAAATCATCATTGATCCCTGTGCCTGACTTTACAAAAAGCGGAGCCGTCACCCGAATCAGATCCAGTTCCAGCGATAAATTCAGCTGAAAAAAGTTTTTAATGGCTGCAATGGCTTTTTCCGTTTCTTCCAGATTCAATACCGGTTTATAGTGTTTGGGCAGGATGAGCTGATGTTTCATATAAAATCCTCAATTTTTTAACTGATATTTCTCAAGTTTGTAGCGCAGATGCCGTTCGCTCATACCGAGCAGCCGGGCCGCGTGCGTCTGCACGCCGTCGGCCTTTTTAAGTGCGTCCAGAATCAGTTGCTTTTCAAACGCTTGCACGCGTTCCTTAAAAGTGCCGGTTGTGGTGTCATAGTCTGATGCCGGAATCAGGGCGGGCATGTCCGAAACCCGAATGGTGTCATCCCGGCACAACACCACGGCCTGTTCAATGATGTTCTCGAGCTCGCGCACATTTCCGGGATAGTCGTACTTTATCAGCAAATCCATGGCTTGTTTGGATATATGCCTGATGTCTTTGTTATTACGCTTTGAATAGTGTTCTCGGAAATGCTCCACCAGCAGTGGAATATCCGTTTTACGTTCGCGAAGCGCAGGCAGATTGAGCGTGACCACCTTGAGCCGATAATACAAATCCTCGCGGAATACGCCTTCTTTGATCAGTTTTTCCAGCGGCTGATGTGTGGCTGTAATGACACGTACGTCGACAGATATAGGGTGTGACGATCCGATACGCTCAATCTGCTGTTCCTGTAATACCCGCAGCAGTTTGGTTTGTGTCTGTAGAGGAATATCTCCGACTTCATCGATGAACAGGGTGCCCTGATCGGCGAGTTCAAATCGACCCTGGCGCATGCGGTCCGCGCCGGTAAACGCGCCTTTTTCATGGCCGAACAATTCACTTTCAACCAGATTATCGGACAATGCCGCCATATTCACGGCCACAAACGGTTTTTCTCGTCTCGGACTGGTATGATGAATAGCACGCGCAATGAGTTCTTTACCTGTACCGCTTTCGCCCAGGATCATAACCGTGGCCTGGCTGAGCGCCACGCGCGCGGCCATACTCAGGGTTTCCTGCATGGCCGGACTCTGGCTGATAATGGCGCCGAACTGCAGCCGTTCATTGGCCATCTCCCGCAACCGCTTGTTCTCCGACAGCAGCTGTTTGTGTTCCAGGACTTTGTCCACGGTTATTTTCAGCTGATCCAGATCGATGGGTTTGGTGATAAAGTCTGCAGCACCCGTTTTCATAGCCCGCGTGGCGTTTTCGACACTGCCGTATGCGGTGATGACGATCACTTCGATATCGGGATTGATTTGTTTGGTCTGTTTCAACAGATCCAGACCGCTCAAACCGGGCATGCGCATGTCTGTGATCACCAGATCAACCGTCTCTGCTTGAACGGTCTCGATAGCTTTTTCACCGTTGACAGCGGTTAAAACCTGGTGTCCCTGGTTTTCCAAAAAACCCGACAGGGTTTCCCGCTGCACGGCTTCGTCGTCTACGACAAGTATAGTGTACATATTAGGACTCGGTTGCCGGTAAATAGATTGAAAAGGTCGTGCCGGTTCCGGGTTCACTGGTGACCTCAATGCGTCCATTGTGCTGCGAGACAATTTGCTGCACAACAGAGAGTCCGATGCCGGTGCCTTTTTCCTTTGAAGTATAATACAAATTAAAAATTTTGTTCAGATTCTCGGTGTTGATCCCCGATCCGGTGTCCTGAATCTGAATCAATACCTGTTCACTGACATTGGTACAGGTAATACTGATTTCATCATTCTCGCTGCAGGCGTCCATGCTGTTTCGAACCAGATTAAGAATGACCTGCTTGAGTTTGTCCGCATCACCCTGAACAGGCGGGACGTGGTCGCATTTTATAATCATTTTGATGTTATGTTTTGATATGTCCTGTTCGATCAACGGCTGAACCTCTTTAAAAATGTGAGGTATACGTAATCGGCTGGGTGCCAACGGCGTTGGTCGGGCAAATTCAAGGAACTGATCGATAATTGCGTTGATGCGTCGGGTCTCTGAGACAAGGGTACCGGTCATTTTGTCAAATTTCCCGATCTCGGCTTTGGGTTTGAATTCAGTTTTAAAACGCTGCGCCAGCATGCTGATCGCGTTTAAGGGATTGCGTATTTCATGCGCAACCCCGGCTGCCAGATGTCCCATGGCTGTGATCTGGTCCTGACGTTTGAGATTCTGCTCCAGGCGTTTTTCTTCTGTAATGTCCTTAATGACAGCAAATGCGCCTTCTGTACTGCCCCGTTCATCTCTCAGAATGTTGATGGTTAACCTGCAGATATGCGGTTTGTTTTCTATGGTCAGCCGATGTTCCGCAGCAATGATGGGTTCCCCGCTGTTCAAGGTGTGTTTGAACAGTGAAAAAAGGGTTGGATTGAGACCGCGAAGCGGTGAGTTGAGTGTTGCGCCTGCCCCGACATTGAACAGGGACTCGGCCGCTCGATTGAACAAGGTCACGTCCAGATCATCATTCACCGCAATGACAGCATCTGTCATATGTGTAAGTATGCTGCCGGTGTAGGTTTCGATTCGCGTATAGGCCTGTTGGAGCATCCGGTAATTTTGACGGCCTACGACCCAGTTTGCCAGTACCACTCCGATTAAAAGCAGAGAGACGGCGGCGAGTCCCGTACGCCAGATAGCCTTTTGTTTCGCTTCCTGTAAATGCTTCGTTTGCAATCCGATGCGCAGCAGTTCCCCCGTATCCGGATTAAAGGGATATATGGCTTCAAAGACCGGTTTTCCCTGATAGTGAATAAACCGGTCCGACGGTTGGTTCCGCTTTAGTACACTCATCAACACACTGTCGCCGGCTACAGCGGTTAATGAATCAATCTGTCTGGATGCCACCAGGATTTGATTTTTGTCCTGTACGGCAACATAGGCCACATTTTCAGTCTCACCGAGATTGCGCACCAATCGACCGATGCCGATGCTGTTTCGATAGTTCAGAACTTGATCAGCGTTGATGTTGAGAATAATGACACCGCCCCGGCGTCTGCGTTTGGCCACGGCGAACCGGTCTCCGCCGCCGAACCGACTCTGACGAAATCCCATCACCAGTTCGTCGCTTTCTTTGTCATTCATGATGTCCAAAAGGTTTTCGTGCGGCCGATCTTGATGTTGGTCGTCCCGGCGCATGAAGGAGCTCTGTACCCGCTGCATGTTGGAATTGTAAATATTAATTCGGTATATATTGTTCTCTTTGGCAAAGCGTTCAAGTTTGCTGTTGGTCAAACGTCCGGCATAATCCAATTCTTCCAAAAGACGGGCATTATTCAGCAGGCGCTCGGCAAGGAGGCTTTCTACAAGATTGAATGACTCAACCGCGTTTTGCCCCCCCTCTTCAATCGCAGCGACCAGGGATTTACTTTGTTCACGCAGCAAATGCGTCATTTCCTGTCGAGAACCGAGTATTTCCAACAGGCTAAAAGAAAGCAGCAAGATTGCAAGAGTGATGACAATGGCAACAATAAGAGAGGTATTGCGTTTCCAAGATGAATGCGGTGGGCGGTCTGTATGATCAGGCTGAACCCACTTTTTGATTTCATCATTCTTTTTCATTATGGGGTCTCGTGTTTTAATCAATATGCTCCATTGTTAAAAATCGGCTTGTGTAAAAGCAATAGTAAATGTATTCAATCCGATTTTAAAATGCAATATTGTTTCGACTGTTTTGGCGATTTTTTCGACGGTTTCGTCGATACGACTGATTTTGAACCTAAATTACGGATTAAGATAATAGGTTATAAAACTAAAATAAACAATTAAATAGGCGCAATGAACGAGCGATTGACAGTTTTGGCATGGCGGTTGCATGTTGGATGGTTGAAATGCGAAGATATTCTATAAACTGGAGGTAATTATGAAACGGTTGTCTTTTTTAATGATGTTTGCGGCTGTTGTGGGATTTGTATTCCTGATGTCCGTACCTCAGCTACAGGCGCAATCAGAGGATACGAATGGTCGCGAATTTGTCGATAACGACGGCGACGGCTATAATGACAATGCCCCGGACGCAGACGGCGACGGCATTCCGAATGGTCAGGATGAGGACTATGAACGTCCTGAAAATGCTCCCGGACGCGGCGGACAAGGTGGATTTGTGGATGAGGATGGCGATGGTGTTAATGACAATGCCCCGGACGCGGACGGCGACGGCATTCCGAATGGTCAGGATGAGGACTATGAACGTCCTGAAAATGCTCCCGGACGCGGCGGACAAGGTGGATTTGTGGATGAGGATGGCGATGGTGTTAATGACAATGCCCCGGACGCGGACGGCGACGGCATTCCCAACGGACAGGATGAGGATTACGAGCGTCCGGAAGGAGATCAGGCCGGTGTACGCGGATCAGGATTTGTCGATGAAGACGGTGATGGTTTTAATGACAATGCTCCGGATGCGGACGGTGACGGCATCCCGAACGGCCAGGATGATGATTATACGCCGGCGGGCCGCGGACAAGGGCGCGGCGGCGCCAAATTCAATGGATTTGTCGATGAAGACGGTGACGGATTCAACGACAATGCCCCGGATGCGGACAGCGACGGCATTCCAAATGGACAGGATTCTGACTGGGAACGACCCGAAGACTGTCTGGGGCGCGGCGCGCGCATGAACGGACGCTTTGAAGATCAAAAAGGCAGCGGCGGAAATGAAGACGGTAATGGAAGCGATCAGGATCGCCGGCAGGGAAAAAATAAATAATGAACAAGGCTGGCGGTGTTTTCACCGCCAGTTGGTTTAATTGAGGTACCGGAATGTTGAAACGGATTTTTATTGTATTGATGCTGTCTTCCACCGTGTTCGCGCAGCTGGGTATTCAGACTGAATTGACACAAGGATATTCCACGAATATTTTTGCCAACTACAATCAACACTCTGACTATGTGTCTTCTGCCGAGATTTTCGTTCACCGCGACTGGGTGGAGGAATGGTCAGGATTGCGTGTATCTTATCGTCCCGAGTATACGCGTTTTCAAAAATACAGCGTCCGCAATTATTGGCTGCATCGCGGTGGTATACAGGGGTTCCGGCAGTTTGGTGAAAATCGGTTAACCGCTGCTTTGTACGCCAGCGCCCGCATCCATTCTCAGGAATACAAATGGTACGAGTACAGTCAATGGTCCGGATACACGGAATGGAAACAGCGTTTGAATCCGCAATGGTTTGTATATACCGGCGGAAACTTTCAGATTCGGGACTATTCAGCGTTTCCGGTCTTTTCCAGATGGCAGGGACTGTTGTATCTGCGCCAGAGCCGATCTTTTAATACGGGCACCAGTATTATCGCGGAAATGGACTTTATGTACAGAAACTATCTGAAATCCAAGACCGCATCCGGAGTGGATCTATTGCCGCTGCTGGTTACAAAAGGCAACGGGGAGAACCTGCAGTGGGTTGGGATTTTTAAAGTCGCACAGTCCCTTTCAAAAACCACAGGTCTTTCAACCCGGCTGTTATACAGAAAGAGTATGAGCAGTTCGGTGAGATATCTGGGCAGTGTGGAGGGAACTTATTATTCGGATGATGAATTGTTTGATACTGTATTCGGTTTTGACGAGCTGCGTCTGCAGCTTGATCTGAAACAAAGGCTTTGGGGTACTATTCTCCTGACGGCTGGAATGTTTTACACGGACAGACAATACACCAGCCGGTTGGCACTGGATCTTTCGGGGACGCCGTTACCGGGATATCCCTCGCGCCGTGACTATCGCACACTGGCCTGGGCCGGACTGTCCAAATCTTTTACAGCATTATCAGCCCGCAATCCTCTGAATCTCGAGATTGAGTATCTGTGGAAGCAGAATCATTCCAATGATCCCTATTATGATTATGCCTCCTCTTACTTTTCCATTGGTCTCAGACAGAGTTTTTAAGAGCCTGGTGGTTTGGAAGCATTGAAATGCAGGCAGGGGGCTTGTTTTATCAGGTAGAGTCGGATTGTGCTGTTTTCTTTCCCGGCCTGCATCTGGCTAATGTACATGCCGCTGGATAATGGATTTCCGTGTTCATCTTTGCCATTCCACGTCAGTTCATAGAGATCGGGGCATAGATCTGATCTGTATTGTCTAGACCTCTTTATTCTCTTTTAACCCTATGATTAACAGTATGTCTTGCGCAAAAAACGTACCAGTTTAATATAAAGAAAGGTTAAGTGTTTAATAAACAATAAATTGCAAAAAAAAGAGTGGGGCGGATGCGGCCTGGATGGCCAAAAAGTGGGAAAAAATACACCATTGAGGAATAATGTGTCGTTTTTCATTTTTTATTAAAGGTGCTGCATTCTGGGGGAGATTTGGCGCGCGAAAAGCGAGCATTTTGCATGATTGTTGTTGTTTTACTTTAGTTTAAACACAACCGGCAGGGCCGCTCTGACCTGCACAGGTTTTCCCTCTTTAAGGGCCGGCTGCCAGTCAGTCGCACGAATGGTGTTGACAGCCGCTTCGTCGCATGCGGGATCAAGGGATCTGGCAACCTCAACCTCGAGAATATCACCGGTTTTACCAATCATTGTTTGTAAAATCACCCGTCCCTCTATTTCGTTCTGTCTTGCAGATTCAGGATACACCAGTTCTTTCTGCAGTGCGGCAAATCCATTTATCGGGCTGGGAGGTGTGTCATACTCAAGTATAACTGAATTTTCTGTGCTGTCCGAATTTGAGCTTGTGGAAACAGGATCAGGCGGCTTTGAGTCTGATCCGGGCATTGAATCCGAAGAACAGGTTATGGAAAACAGTATCATAACCGCCACCAGCCCTGTAACCACACCTGCATAGAGTTTGCGTTTCATAGTATTCTCCTTTAAATTGTTTTCCAAGCTGCAGATTGGCTGCTTGCGGCAGGGTTTCAGGGTCGGGCTCGGAGAGTAATTATGCTATGGTGAGTACAGCAGATTAGACAGCAATGATAACTATTCTTTTGAAAAGAGGGGATTTGAACAGGCGGGATTCCGCTATCTCTTTTGTTTTTCTTGTTCCATTTCAGTGTAAAATTCAGGATAAAGCTTACGGCTGCAATCGGGACAGATGCTGTGGGAGAAATCGACTCTGGAATGTTCAGAGATATATTCCTCGACATGATTCCAGTATCCCTTGTCATCACGGATTTTTTTGCAGCTGGCACAGATGGGCAAAAGTCCGTTTAAGGTGTTTATTTTTTCATAGGCTTTTTCAAGTTCTTTGTTTTTTCGATGCAGTTTACGTGTTGTATTTGCCAGCTGGCTGTTCAGGGTCGAAAGCTCTTGAACCACTTTTTGGTCCGAGCTGTACAGGAATTCACCAATTAACACAGCGCCCGGATCTTTTGGGAATACAGTGAATTTCAATGTTTTTTGGGCGGTTTGCGCGGGGTTTTGTATAGTCATGATGTTCTGAAAGCTCTCACCGGCTTTGACTTTTGTGCGCAATTCTTTATATGCCGGTGATATCAGGATATCCTTTATATGCAGTGTTTGCAATGCATCGGCTGGATCCATATACGCGCTGAACGCTGAATTCCCTGCCGTGATGTAATCGTGTGAATCAAGGACACATATCACCAGTTCTGTATAGTCCTGTATATATTGTTCAAAAAACGATTTTAATTGATCATCAGTGATATCGGTTATCATATCAGGCTCCGGTTTGAGGTGCTAAATCATTCACAAGTTTCAATGCTTCAACGGCATGATCCGCAGTCGCATCCGCACCCAGCTTTTTTGTTAAATCAGGATCGGCTTTTACAGCAGCCCCGCCCAGTAGAATTTTAATATTTTGAATATCCGGATTCTGTTTGATTGCACGAATGACGAATGCGGCCGAGGAAAGGTTGAAAAACATCGTTACCGAAATGACGAGAATATGCGGCTGCACCGCAAGCAGCATCTGATAGAGATCGGATTCCGGTGTATTGGACCCTAAATAATAAACATCCCATCCGTTCATCTCGAGCAAGTCCGAGATCATCCATGCTCCAATTTCATGAAACTCGTTCGCTCCTGCTGTGATCACGACCTTGCCTTTATCGCCTTTTGATGTGAAATTATTGATATATATCATCGACATGACGCGAGTGACAATGGATGACGCCAAATGCTCCTGGGATACACTGATCTCATTATTATGCCATAAATGCCAATCTCATACAACGAAGGTTGTATGACATCCAGATAAAAGTGCTGAACATCTGTGTGCGTCTGAATATGCGTGTTTGCCAGTTCAAGGCATGTTGAGGTATCGGCTGCCAGCAAAGCGTTGAGAAATTGGTCCTGAATCCGGCTCCATTCTTTTGGCGGCTGAATGTTTTCCGATGTGTAATGTTGTGATAATTCAATCCAGTCTTTGTGATGTTCCGAGAGCCATTCGTATATCGCAGCATATTTTTCAGACAGAGGCGGGTCAATAAACTTGTGGACAGCCTGAATCCAGGTTTCAAACACTATAGCAAAGTATTGATAAGAGAATCCGTGATTGTGATAGGTGGCATACACCCATGGCATGGTGTCTTTGAGTTTTCTAAAATCGCCGATTGAGACGCTGGTGAGGATAAATCTGGCGCTGTTGCGGTGATTGTCCTGCATCATCTCCGTTGAACTCATTCCGATGAGCTCGGAGATATCGCTTCGGTTGCTCATGGATTCATTGACAAACCCGATCAAATTCTCCACTTCATGTTCAAGGGTCGTTAATTCTTCGGATGTCAAAGCGATGTCCGGTGCGTTCATGGTTTATTCCTTGTGAATTGTTTTTTAATATTATAGCAAAATTAGAGCCAAATGTTCCTTTCTTATTCAAACGTATTGTAGCCACAAATAATATTTTGTATTTTTCGGTTGTCATTCAGGAATAAATTATTTATTTTTCTTTCATTGTCAATCCCCGGATTTATGCGACTTTTATCATGCATGATAGTGGAATGGCAAAAGGAGGGGAAAATATGAATCATAAAACTTGATGTGACGCAGGTTAATAAACTGAAAAATTACTGTTCAAAACATACTTTTCATACAAACGGGAACAGGGAGTAACTATGAAGTCGAAACTGCTGTTTGGCTCTGCTGTGGCGGCGCTGGGCGGATTTTTGTTCGGGTTTGACACGGCTGTCATTTCAGGGACCACGCACTGGCTGGAATTGGTGTTTGATCTCAGCCCGTTTTGGCTGGGTTTTACCGTGGCCAGTGCCTTGATCGGAACGATCATTGGAGCTCTGGCAGTGGGCCGGCCGTCGGATGTCTGGGGACGCCGGTTCATGTTGTTTATTTTAGCTGTGCTTTATCTTGTATCCGCTCTCGGAAGCGCCCTGGCCTGGAACTGGCCCTCCTTTTTGATCTTCCGTTTGTTGGGCGGACTGGCTGTCGGCGGCGCTTCAGTGGTATCTCCCATGTACATTGCGGAAATTTCACCGGCGCGTTTCCGCGGACGTTTGGTTGGACTCACCCAATTCAATATTGTCTTCGGCATTCTGGTTGCTTTTTTCTCAAATTATATCATTACCAATATGGGCCTCGGCGATATTGAATGGCGCTGGATGTTTGCTGTTGAGGCTGTACCTGCTGCTGTTTTTTTCCTGCTTTTATTCTCCACGCCTCGCAGTCCACGCTGGCTTGTCGCTGCAGATCGTGCCAACGAGGCCGCTGATGTGCTGAAGCAATGCGGCACAGATACCGGACGGATTCAGGATGAAATTCACGAAATTCAGGCTTCGTTGAGCCAGGAGTTCAATGCGTTGCATGAACGCTTTTTCAGTAAAAAATATTCAAAACCCATTCTACTCGCGGTAATGATCGCGGTGTTTAATCAGCTTTCCGGCATTAATGCGATTATGTATTACGCACCCCACATATTCCGGATGGCCGGAGCCGGCGAAGCCGCATCTTTTCTCCAGTCTATTGTCATCGGCGGCACCAATCTGATATTTACAATGGCCGCTTTAACGGTTATTGATAAAATCGGCAGAAAAAAACTGATGATTTTTGGCTCGATCGGCTATATTGTGAGTCTGGGCATCACGGCTCTGACCTTTTTCTTTTATAGAAATGATTTTACAGAAACCGGTGGTTTGATTGTGCTGGTGAGTCTGCTTGTCTTTATTGCATCTCACGCGTTCGGGCAGGGAGCCGTGATTTGGGTGTTTATCAGTGAGATATTTCCGAACCGCGTCCGGGCGCGCGGACAGGCGCTTGGAAGCTTTACCCACTGGTTTATGGCTGCATTGATCTCCTGGACATTTCCGGTCATTGCTTCAGTTTCAGGAGGAACTGTGTTTGCTTTTTATATGCTGTGCATGGTTGGACAGCTGATCTGGGTACTCAAGGTGATGCCGGAAACCAAGAATGTGTCTCTCGAACAGATTCAAACCATGCTGGATATTCAATAGGTCGTTACACCGTATAAAGATAGTAACAGCAATAAAAGTGGTTTTTAAATGCATTATATTATTAAATATAACATGTTTCGTTTCAGGTGTTGGATTGGTTTTTGCCGCATTGATTCCGGAGAATGTTTTGAATACGGAGCGCTATAATGCCCAACAAGCGTAAGGATCAGGATTCAAGTGCAGTTGACACGCTGGTTGTTGAAATCGTTCATCGCATTCTGGAGACGGCGGACCAGCCTTCTTCCATGTATCAATATATCGTTCAGCAGCTTACAGAACAGCTGAACACACGGGTGAGCGCCCTTTTTCTATGCGATTCCGACAGTTCCGTCCACAATCATGTGCTCAAGGCGGTCTACCCTGTTCCTGAAAAAAATAATCTGGTAACCGATGATATTCAGGAATTGTGTGACTGTAGTCATGATTTAAGCGAACCGGTTTCTTACTTTAAAGCCAGGAGAAATGATTCAGTTGCGCCATTGATCCAAAAGCTGGGATATGAAAATGCCTTTATCATTCCGCTTCACGTCGGCGGCAGTCAGGTTGGCGTGATCTTTTTATTTGATATCGGTCAGCAGAGCGAGTTGATGGAACTGCAGGTTACCCTGGAAAAAGTCGCCAATGTGATTGCTCTGGTTTCCCGCTATTCCATATTGTATGAAAATCTGGAGAGCAAAGTGCAGGAGCACACGCGTGCTTTTATTCAGAGTGAACGCTGGTTCCGCGCTTTGTTTGACCAATCACCCATCGGCATGATCACGTTTGATTATCAGGGACAAATTGTGGAAGCCAATCCACATTTCCAGGACATGCTTGGATACACCAGCAACGAATTGCGCTACAAGCGGTTTCAGGAACTGCTGCATCCTGATGATGTCATTCTGGATATGCATTATTTTTTAAAAGATTTGAAAAAGCGCGGCGCCTACACGGCTGAAAAACGCTTTATCCGAAAGGAAGGCGATGTACTCTGGACAGAGTTGCGGCTTACGGATGTGCATGATATTGCTTCGGATTCCAATTTCCTGATTGCTTTGCTTGAAGACATCACAGAACGCAAACACGCAAAAGAGGTGATTCAGCAGCGCGAGGAACAATTGCGTCTGGCGTTAGAGGGAGCGGAACTTGGATTCTGGGAATGGAATCTGGATACGAATCGCATGACCCTTGATTCGATCTGCCGCAGAATTTTCAATTTCCGTGATAATCTCATGTCCTGTTCATTTGATGATTATTTCTATCTGGTCCATAATAAAGATCAGCCTGAACTTCGCAAGGCGCTGAATTTCCATTTTCTGGGAGAACGGGATCGATTCAGTGTTGAATACCGAATAAAGTCGTTACAGGGAGATGAAAAGTGGGTGGCGACCGACGGGCGAGTGATCAAGAAAAATCATACCGGCAAACCGCTCATTGTATCCGGTATCCACCGGGACATCACCGGTCAGAAACGCGCTGAAAAAAAGTTGCTTGATTATTCGGAAAAACTTGAAAGTATGGTCAAAGAACGCACACAGGAACTGGAGACAAAAACCAAAAAACTCGAAGAGTCACAGGAAACCATGCAGATGCTTCTGAATGACGTCAATGAATCCCGACGTTCTCTGGAGCAGGTCAATGAAGAGCTCGAGTCCACAAATGAGGAACTGAAAAGTTTTGCCTATATTGTCTCACATGATCTCAAAGCCCCATTGCGTGCCATCGGTCAGCTGTCTTACTGGCTGGCAGAGGACTATAAGAGTGTGATCGATGAGGACGGCCAGGAAAAATTTTCTCTTATGATTCACCGGGTTCACCGGATGAACAAACTGATCGAAGGCATTCTGCAATACTCACGTATCGGCCGCGTTAAAGAACACAAGCGCAAGGTTGACTTGAACCAGGTTGTTTCCGATGTCTGGCAGGATATCAATGCGCCGGATTCGATTCAGTTTCATACTGATGATATGCCGGTGGTCTATGCCGATCCCACCCGTATGGAACAGGTTTTTATGAATCTCATCGGCAATGCCGTCAAATATATGGACAAGACCCAGGGCAAGATCAATGTTAAATATGTAAAAAAGCAGGAACATCTGGAGTTTCATATTATTGATAACGGTCCGGGAATAGAAGAAAAGTATCATGAACAAATTTTTCAGATTTTCCAGACTCTAACGCCGCGGGACGTTGTTGAGAGCACAGGTGTGGGTTTGACTTTGGTGAAAAAGATAGTCGAGAATTACAATGGTCAGATTCGGATCAAATCAGAAGCGGGACAGGGTGCGGATTTTATTATTCAGTTTCCGCTTTCTTTTCTGGATGAATCCAAACTCGAGTATGACCATGCGAAATAACAGAGACGTATTGCTGTTGGAAGATGACCGTGTGGATGCCATGACCATCGAACGCGTGTTCAAGCAGCTCGGCATCCCCAACTGCGTTGTCTTTTGCACCGATGGTGTGGAAGGTGTTGAATATTTGAATGAAAACCGCGGCACACTCCCGGCCATTGTTCTTTTGGATATCAATATGCCGCGGATGAACGGCATCGAGTTTTTACGCTTTATCCGGAATGATCCTGATTTTAGAAAACTTCCGGTTGTGATTCTGACCACATCTACCGAAGAGCAGGATAAAATCGAGAGTTTTGAACTCGGGATTTCCGGTTATATGGTCAAACCTGTCGATTATGATAAATTTGTTGAAATGATTCAGGTGATCATCAAATATTGGCGATTAAGTGAATTTCCTCAGGAGGATTGACGCATGTCGAAAAAGGCGCATATATTATTTGTTGAAGATGATGTTGTAGATCAAATGGCGTTCAAGCGTCACGCCGAGCAAAAGGATTTTCCATTTTCTTTTGAACTGGCCGGCTCGGTTCAGGAGGCTATCAAGTGTCTGGACGAAAAACAATATAACGCTGTCATCATGGACTGGGATCTGGGGGACGGAAATTGCTCTGAGCTCTATCCCCTGGTCAAGGATACGCCGTATATTGTGGTGACCGGAAGCGGCAATGAAGAGATAGCTGTCGAGGCGATGAAAGCCGGCGCTTCGGATTATCTGATCAAGGATAATGAGGGCAAGGGCCTGCATCTCAAAACCCTGAGCGTGACCATCGAAAAAGCGCTGGAAAAAAACAGAAATGACCAGGAGCTCGAACAGTACCGTGAACGCCTTGAGGAACTGGTTGAAGAACGTACCGAAGAGTTGCGTCAGAGTGAAGAAAAATTCAAGCGCATTACGGAAAATATATTCGATTTGATCATTTTTTGTGATTTGGATGCCATAATTCAATATGTTTCACCTTCTATACAGCGGATTTTGAAAAAACAACCGGACGATGTGCTCGGCAAGAATTTGGTCAAAGATTTCGATCATACCGGACTGCAAAAAATATTTGATCAGCTTGGGGGCCGGTGAGGTGGTCAAACATCATGAGCTGGAATGGCCGATTGATGATGATTCCAAAGCGTTTTTGGAATTTAATGCCGCGCCGATCTATGAGAATGATAAAATAATGGGGTATCAGGCCATTGCCCGGGATATTTCGGAACGCAGAAAACTGCAGATGCAGCTCGCGGATTCACAAAAGATGGAAGCCATTGGGGAGTTGGCCGGAGGTATTGCGCATGATTTCAATAATCTGTTAACTGTGATCAACGGTAATACCGAGATGGCTCTGCTGCGCAACCAGGGCAACGAAAAACTGGAAAAAAATCTGAATGTGGTGCTCAATGCCGGCAAGCGCGCAGCTTCCCTGACCGCCCAGCTGCTGGCGTTTGGACGCCGCCAGATGCTGCAGAATGAACTGACCGATGTTTCGGCTCTGCTTCAAAATATCTCTACGGTCATTGAACGCAGTGTCGGTGAAAATATTGATGTGGAACTTGACCTGGACAAGGATTTGGATCTCGCCAATATTGATCCCAGTCAGTTTGAACAGGCTGTCATGAATATGATCCTGAACGCCCGGGATGCCATGCCCGAAGGCGGCAAGGTAGCGCTGCAGACTGAAAATATCAACATCAGCAAAGACCATCCCCTGGAGCCTTTTGAAGATAAAGACGGAGAGTTTGTAAAGATTACCATTGCCGATACCGGACCCGGCATGGATGACGAAACCAGGCGCAAAATTTTTGAACCGTTTTACACCACCAAAAAGCAAGGCACCGGTTTGGGGCTTTCCACCGTTTACGGAACAATCATGCAGAGCAAAGGTGATATTGCCGTCAAGAGTGATCCGGGCAAGGGAACCGTTTTTACCATTCTCTTCCCGGCAGGCTGCCAAAAAAGAACAGGCGGCTCAAGCCAGTGAAAAGCTGGATGATTTTCAGGGCGCCGGCCGGGTACTGGTGGTGGATGATGAAGAGGAAATCCGCAATCTTGCGGAAATGGTGCTTGAAAATTATGGTTATTCCGTGTTCACAGCTGGAAACGGAGAAGAGGCGCTTGATTTTCTGGAAAATTCCGGCGAAAGCGTGGATATGCTGGTTGTCGATGTGGTAATGCCCAAAATGGGCGGCGGCGAGCTGGTGAAAAAGGTGCGCAGTCAGGACAAGTCTATAAAGATTTTATTCACATCCGGTTATCTGGATGACCGGATTTCTGAGAACCTGGATCCGGAAGTTCCAGGACACGCTGCTTCCCAAACCGTTTTTGCCGGAAGAGCTGGTCAAAAGCGTAAAAAAAACACTGGAAAGCAAAGAGTAGAAAAGGCGCGGTCAGTCTGTTTGCAGGCTGTATCAGAAATGATTACGCCCCGGTGCGACTGAAAAAATTGAGGTTTTTGAAAAAATCCGAGAATTTGCTCCAGTTAAAAAACGTGATTTCGTGAATCGAGTGAAATATCAGGTAAAATCCGCCGATCCCGCAGATGATATTGGCAGACCACATGGCCATAAACGGGGTAATGTACTGGTGATCCGCCAGTTCTTCGCCGCCGATGAGTGTGGACCAGTACAGCAGGAAAAAGGCAAATGCGATACCTCCGGCGACTGCCATATTGCCGCGCCGGGCCATGATCCCCAGCGGGGCTCCCACCAGTATGAACACAATACAGGCGACGGGGATCGAATATTTTTTCTGCACTTCAACCGACAGTTTGGATATTTCTTTTCTCATATGTCCGATGTTTCGGGTGTTTTGCATGGATTGCAGCTGGTGGAGCAATTGCTGATGGGTTTGAAATATTTTTTCCCGCGTAAAGATAGCGCTGTCATCCTCTGATGATGGGTTTGAGGTCTGAGGCAGCATAGTTTGAAAATAATTCTGTATCAACCGGGTCTGCTTGTTCTCGTGATCCTGTATACGCGCCCGATATTCTTTGATTTCCGCCTGCATCATTTGGGCGCTCTTTTCACGGTCGCCGCGGCTTCCTTTGTCGCTGCGTCTCAGGATCATTTCGGGCACAGCAATGGTCTGCAGCTGTTTTGGAAACTGGACGGTTCTGTATTCCTCCATGTTACTAATGTCGAGTTCATGCATTTCGCCGTCGAAAAGCAGAAGGTGCAGCATGCCGGTGCGGCGGTTGAGAAAGATTTTCCCCCGCTCGGCAAAAATGTAGCTACTGGATTTGGGATCGCTGTTGTCTTCAATGGAAATGTTTTTGACATAGGCGGTGTCCGGTGTCTCTTTCGATTTCTTCAACGAGAATAGAATATTTGTCCAGGTCCTTGTATACCACACCGGCCTCCAGCTGCAAAGTCGGACGTTTTCTGGCAATGTCACTCCATAACAATTTGGTTTGATAATTGGCGTCAGGCAGTACAGAATTGTTGAACCAGATCAGGAACAGAGTCATTAAAATAGACATGATGAAAACAGGAAAGATCATAAACAAAATACTGACACCGCTCGATTTCATAGCCGTTATTTCACCGTCTCCGGACAGACGGCCGAATGCCATCAATGTTGCAACCAGCACAGCCATGGGAATAGCCAGAGCTATAATCCAGGCCAAATTGAGTATGAAAAACTCGGCAATGACCGTAAATCCCAGGCCTCGACTCAAAATGCGACCCAGTTCACGAAAAACAAGGTTTAACAAAAAAACAAGAGTCAGGGTTCCGAGTCCGAAGAAGAACGGACTCTTGTGTTCCTTAATGATGTAACGCCAAATTATATACATGAATAATTATACCAGAAATTTTAATAAAACAGGAACTTTAACAAAAATATAATATTTAACAAAATGACAATCAACGTTTTTTATTTCTGTTGAATTTCTTGCAAAATTTTCTAAATTAATGATTTGCAAATCAGATCAAGCCATGGAGGAGCTTATAGAGACTTTTGAGAACATAATTAACAGTCCATTTGAAAGAGATTCAAAGTCTTTATGGCTCTAATTCAAACATTTATCAATCAACGCGTTTCCCTTTATTTTCTTGCATTCATGGGTATGTTTGCATCATCAGGAATGCTGTTTGCGGACACTGCTGATGATTCTAGCGCAAAAGCAAAGGATTATATCGGTCTGCGGGTACGCAGCAGAGCGTCCGATCCGCGCGTCACTCTGGAATCCCGTCACTCATTTACGGGGCTGCATAAGGATGGTTTGCGATCACCGTATCTGAGTAACAACCTCAGTAGTTTAAAGCGGACGGTGGAGATTGATTCGACGGGTGAAAATATCAATTTTCAGGAAACGCTGGGTGAGGTTCCGGTGCGCATTCCACGTTATATGACGTTGGAGCAGTATGTCCGGGAGCGCCGGGAGCGATATTTCCATGAGCAACTGGTGCAGACCACCCTCAGTCGTCTTACAGACGAACGCCGGGACGGAAGCGGCGGCGCCATTCGCATTGATATCCCGGTGGAAATTAAGAGCAAGACGTTTCAGCGCATTTTCGGCGGCGGCAATGTTGGTCTGGATGTGACCGGAAATATTGATATCAACGGCGGATTTCGAAATGAGAGCCGCAGCCAGGTGCGGACAGCCATGAACCGCGGCTCTAACAATTCGTTCAAGATGGAGCAGACTCAGAGATTCAATGTGTCCGGGCATGTCGGGGACAAAGTGACAATTGATATCGATCAGGATTCGGAGCGTGCCTTTGACTTTGAAAACCGCATCGGTCTGCATTATGAAGGCTATGAAGACGAGATTATCAAATCGATCGAAGCCGGTAATATCTCGATCAGCCTGCCCGGGACCCGGTTTGTACGCGCCAGTATGAAGAGCAGCGGCTTGTTTGGGATCAAAACCGACGCCAAAATTGGACCGTTGAGTCTGACCACCGTGATCAGTCAGGAAAAAGGCGAAAAGAAAAAATTATCCATCAGTGGCGGTTCATCGGATGAAACCAAACAGATTGATATTTCCCGGTATAAAACCGGAACCTATTTTTTTCTCAGTGATTATTATCGAGAACAATATTTGAATCGAAATGAAGACGGCGCTTTTATTGTAGATCCGGATCGCGGTGTCGCGCGTATCGAGGTTTATCTGTCAGAACCCAATTATCAGCAAAAATACCCGGATTCCCGGCGCGGCTGGGCCTGGGTGCCGCCTGAAGACAAGCAGGATCAGATGGTGATCATTGAAGGCGACACGTCCATCGTTGATGAAGAACATTACCGCGGTTATTTTCGTCGCCTGGAAAAGGACGAGTACTATATCCAGGATCAGCTGGGTTATATCCGCATGAACCAGTCACTGCGTGAAGGCCAGGTATTGGCGGTTGCCTATAAAGACAGCTCCGGACGAATACGCGGAAATATTAATTTTAATTCAGAGATCGATCGGGTGATTCAGCTGCGGCTGCTGCGGACCAAAAATCCGCGTCCCAGTGATACCACCTGGCCGCTGGAATGGAAAAACGTTTACAGTCTGGGCGGACGCAATATACCCCAGGACGGGTTTGAAATACATATCTATTACAAACCGTCCGCCGGCGATCCTCAGGAAACCGTCACGTATAAAGGCAAAAAAATATCCTGGCTTACCGCGTTTGGCCTGGACAAGTCCAATTTGAGCGGTGAGGATCAGCCTGATGATATTGTCGACAACAATCCCAATATTATCAACTATGCCCGCGGCGAGGTCATGTTCCCGCATTTGCGGCCGTTTGATCCGGGTGATCCTGAATTGCGCGAAATGCTTGAGGGTAAACTGGCTCCTGCTATCTATGACACCACGGTTCAGGATGTGATCAATGAGCAGACTGACTTTTACATTGAAATAAAGTCGGAAACCAAGAGCTCGGAATACAATCTGGGGATGAACGTGATTGAAGAATCAGAGGAAGTGACGCTGAACGGCCGGCCTCTCACCCGCAATGTCGATTATACCATTGACTATTTTACCGGTACCCTGCGCATTCTGAATGAACAGGCCACAGCAGCGAACGCCAATCTGGAAATCACTTATGAAAGCAATAAAATGTTTCAGGTGGACAAGACCACCATATTGGGGCCAGAGCGGAGTACGGCCTGTGGGATGATTCTTTTATCGGCGCCACGATAATGTATCTGAACGAATCCACCATGGATCAAAAAATCCGGGTGGGCAAGGGCCCCATGCGTAATTTTATCTGGGATTTGAATACCATGCTGCAGCTGGAGCCGTTCTTTTTGACAAAGATGGCGAATTTTATCCCGTTTGTAAACACGCGCGCACCGTCGACTTTGACATTCGAGGGTGAAATCGCCCAGATTATCCCGAATCCGAATACCCGTAACAATGATCAGACCGGCGATCACGATGGTGTCGCCTATATTGATGATTTTGAAGCGTCGAAACGCGAAACCCCGCTGCAGATCATTCGAAGCGGCTGGAGTTATGCATCGCCGCCGAAAGGCAAATATGATTACGAAGAACGCGATTTGAGCAACCGCGGTCGGCTTTATTATTGGAATCCGTATGAACAGTATCCCATACAGTATATCAAGCCCAACAAGGATTTGAATGCCAATGTGGCCCAGCGTACCAATATTTTGAAAATGGAATTCCATCCCAGCGAAACCGCCGAGGCTCCGGATTCGTCCTGGAACGGTATTCAGAAAGCATTGTCTTCGGGTATGGCCAACCAGACGGAAACCAAGTTTATTGAAGTCTGGATAAAAAATATGCCGAGTACGACTGCGAACCTGCATATTGAAATGGGGCAGATATCCGAGGATATTATTCCCAACCGCGAGTTTGACACCGAAGACCAGCTGGTGAACGGGATCCGAAACGGACTGCTGGATGACGGCGAGGATATCGGTCTGGACGGGATGAGTGATGATAGTCCCATTGCCCAGCAGGCCGGCGGCGATTTCTGGGATTTGAATCAGAACGGTGTCAAGGATCCCGGGGAGCCGTATAGTTATGACAATTGGAGTTACGAGCCTCAGGGCAGAGATTTGGGCAAGACGCCGAAACAAGCCAACGGCACGGAAAACAATCAGAACGACGCCAAGGGCCGGTATCCCGATACCGAGGATATGAACGCCAACGGTGATCTGGATCTTCGAAATGATTATTTTTCCTACAAAATCAATCTGAATCATAACAGCCAGGATTACCGGGATTTCGTGTCCGGTGCCAGTATCGACAAAGAAACAAATGAAGATTTTGGCTGGCGTCTGTATCGGATTCCGATCGATGTCGCAGCCCCCAGACGCACAAAAGTCGGCTCACCGGATATTTCCCTGATTGAATACATCCGTATTTGGGTGGATGGATTCAACTCTACGGACCCGCAGCAGATCTGGATTGCAGAGATGAACCTGGTGGGCAGCCGCTGGAAAGAACAGGGTGTGGCACAGCCTATGGATCCTCTAAACTATGATGTGGAAGCCGATTCTATTGTGACCGTATCGGTCATCAATACAGAAGATAATCCGGAATATCAGCCGCCGGCAGGAGTGGAGGGTGAAGTGGACCGGATCACCAAAGCGCGCGCTAAAGAACAGGCGCTTGTGTTGAATGTGAACGGCCTGCAGCCGGGATACAACGGCAAAATTCAAAAAATATTTCCATCGGGACAGGATTATATTAATTACAGCACTTTAAAGATGTTTGTGTATGGCGAAGATACCACAGCGCGTCATATTACAAAAGATTCCAGTCAAGTGGAATTCTTTTTCAGATTCGGATATGATGAAGAGAATTATTATGAAGTGCGCAGACCGGTCTATCAGGGATGGAACAAGAATGATATTGAAGTGGATCTGATCGAATTGTCGCAGATCAAAGTGACCGGAACCATTGTGGATACAACGGGCGGCGTCAATGTGTTTGTCAAAGAACGGGGCGGTGAACAATGGATTGTTTATGGCGAGCCCGCCCTTCGCAATATTCAAATGCTGGAAGCCGGTGTGATCAACAACCATGAATATCTGCCGTTCTCCGGGAAAATATATCTGAATGAACTGCGGCTTTCGAATGTGAAAAAGGAAAAAGGCGTGGCTATGCGCGCCAGCGTCAACTTTTCCTGGGCGGATTTGTTGACCTTTAACGGGCAAATGAACAAGCAGGACGCCGAATTCCACAATGTCGGACAGCGGTTCGGAAACGGTAATAACGAGTTTAGCGGTAATTTTAGTTCCACTATACAAACCGGAAAATTTTTACCTGCCAAACTGGGAGTCAAAATGCCGGTTACGGTCACGTATTCGCGCTCGGAATCGACGCCCAAGTATCTCCCCAATGAAGACATTGAAGTAACGGACAGCTTGCCGGATTCTACTCTGGAGGCTATCCGCAATCTCAGCGAGAGTAAAGGTCTAAGTGTGAGTTTCGGAATAGATTCCCGCTCGCAGAATTTCTTTGTCAAAAACATTATTTCTCCGTTCAATATCAGCTACAGCCGGAATGAGGGCGAGAGCAGCAGTTCAACCATAAAATACAACCGGAAAAAGAGTGAACAGGGAAATATAAGCTGGAGGTTGAATTTTGGTCCGGATAACTATGTTTTTCCGCTCAAATTTCTGGAAAATATTCCCCTGCTGGTTAAACTCAGTGATATGAAACTGTACTATACACCGCAGAGCATCAGCACCAAAGTGTCGGGCAACCGTAACTTTAACGAATCCTTAAAGCGCTCTGGACTGCAATCGTCCAACAGCTCGTTCACCATCCGGCGTGATTTTTCCACCAATTTAAAGGTGATCGATGCGCTGTCTGTGAATTACAGCCGCAACTATGTCAATGACCTGCGGGATGTTCCCGGTGATTCTCTGTGGGATGAAATACAAACCTTGCAGCTGGGTGTCTTGAGCAACGTCAATCAAAACTCGTCTATCAGTTTCAAACCCAAATTGTTCTCCTGGTTCAATACGAATATCAGTTATTCCGTCAGTTTCCAGTACGCCTATAACCGGCAGCAAAAGACGTCGGCGCGCAATACCACACAGAACCGCTCATTTAAAGGCAACGGCTCTCTGGATTTTTCCACGCTGTTCAAAAGTGTCGGTCGGCCGAAGCCGCAGAACCGGGGACGTAGCGGCCGAGGGGGGGATGAAAAAGCCGGAAGCGGAAGCAGCTTTTCCATCCTGGGTTCATTAACCAAGGTTTTTAATATTTTCGATCCGATCAGTTACAATTACAATCGGGATCAGAACGTTTCCATTTACGGACTGGCCGGCATTCCCACCATACCGTTTCAATTTGGGTTGACGCGAGACATCGGTGTTGAACGCGAAATCGATGAGAATTCCGTGGGAACCACCAGCAGCAGTGGTTCAGAGAGTGAGCGCGAATCCTTTGGATTGAAATCCGGCCTCCGATTCACTCGCAATATCCGGATGAATTTTGGATATGATACCAATTATAATTTCAACAAAAGCACCCAGACCACCGGTCAACGCTCCAAAAGCTGGCTGGTCTGGCAGGATGATTTTAGCGAACCGTTTCCCACATGGAGCATCAAGGTGGGCGGTCTGGAAAAATTGCCGTTTATCAAGGATTATGTCACCCGGTTTTCCATCGACCATTCCCGTTCCGGGCGCGCCAGCGAAACCTTTACATTGGAGGAAGGCGTGGAAAAAGTCACTCAGGAGACCAAGGATACCCAGTTCCGTCCGTTTGTCGGTGTGAATCTGACTATGAAAAACGGTATATCCGTGAATATCAGTTACAACAAATCCACCAAGCAACAAATCTCTATGGTTTCCGGCAGTTCCGGTACTCTGACGGAGAGCGAAGATCTATCGATCACCGCGGATTATTCCAAACGCGGGAATTTCAAGCTGCCGTTTACGCTGTTTGGAAAGCGCCGATTGAAAAACGCTGTTGATATTTCGCTGCGGTTTACTTTTGGGAACACGGCCACAATGCAGAACAGAGGGCAGGGCTATGAAGTCACCTCAGAGACCGGGAAATGGCTGCTGCGACCTCAGGTCAACTATAGTTTTAGTTCGCGTGTCAACGGCGGTTTGTATTTCGAAATGGGAAAAAATCATAACAAGCAAATCGGTGATACATCCTATAAAGAATTGGGTATCAATGTGAGCATCGCGATTCGCGGCAATTAATTGCGTATCTCTGGAGAAATATAATGGTTATCAGGATCATGTGCAGCGCCTGGCTGTTATTCGCTGTTCCGGTGTTCTCCACCCCCCCGGATTTCAGCGGAACACAAGCGTTTGAATATCTTGAGAAACAATGCGAGTTTGGTCCGCGCGTGCCGGGTTCAAAAGGACATGCCGAATGTCTGAACTATTTTCTTGAATTCATGAAACAGCGCGCGGATACGGTTTTTACCCAGGATTTTATGTTCTCATTCGGCAAACCACAGCGCACGGTCCGGGCGGTTAATGTGATCTCCAGATTTCAGCCGCAAACGAGTGACCGCGTGTTGCTTTGCGCACATTGGGACACCCGGCCCTGGGCGGACAGCGATCCGGATCCGTCCAATCACGACAAACCGGTGCTGGGCGCCAATGACGGCGCCTCGGGTGTCGCCGTTTTAATGCACCTGGCGGAACTATTATCGGATTTTCCCGTAGCTATAGGGGTTGATATTGTATTTTTTGATGCTGAAGACGCGGGGCAGCATGAGGACACAGAGAGTTGGGCGAGAGGCTCCGCTGCGTTTGCAAAAACATACGCCAACCGGTTTGCGCCCCGATATGGTATTCTTTTGGATATGATCGGCGATGCGGATTTGACGGTCTATCAGGAACAGTACTCTGTAAAGTACGCCGGATTCCTGGTGGATCGGATCTGGAATAAAGCAGCAGAGCTGGGCATGTCCGCATTTATACCGCAGCCCGAATATGCGGTTTATGATGATCACATTCCCTTGCTGCAGGCCGGCATACCCTGTGTGGATATCATTGATTTTTATTATCCGCAATGGCACACGGTCAATGACACTCCTGAATACTGCAGTCCGTACAGTCTGGAACAGGTGGGAAAGGTTGTGACCGCTATTCTTTATGAGGAGTACTGAAGTGGGCCAAAACCAGGAATTTTATATTCAGGTTAATGCAGCGGTTACTCCCGAAAACAGCGAATGGATCAGCAATGAATTATTCGAACTGGGCGCATCCGGTATCCAGGATATGGATACGCATTTGCTGGCTTTTTTTCAACATGACGACAATGTAGAATCTTTGGCGCAACAGATATCGGAATCCCTGCATGCTTTGCGCACGCGTATAAATATGCCGGTCGATATTGATGTTGAGATCATCGAATGTCCGGTTAAAGACTGGAGATCAGAGTGGAAAAAAGATTTAAAGCCGATTCCTGTGGGACAATCGCTGCTGATCAAACCAAGCTGGTGTGATCTGCCTCAAACGGTCCCCGAACATGTGATAGAAATAGACCCGGAAATGGCTTTTGGTTCAGGCACTCACGCAACAACGTTTCTCATTTTAAAAGCGCTGGAACATTTGATTCATCCCGGCTGCCGGGTTCTGGATGTGGGGTGCGGAACCGGGATTCTTTCGATTGCAGCGCTGAAATTCGGCGCCGCGTCTGTCTTTGCGTTTGATATGGATCCGGTTGCCGCTCAAACCACCCGGCGCAATGCGGATAAAAACGGGCAAGGGGTCCGCATTCAGGTGGTTACCGGAACGATGGATACGGTGCGGAAATCCGGATTTGATATGATCCTGGCAAATGTGAACCGTACCCAGCTTTTACCTTTGTTGGCGCGTTTTTCAGACTATTTAAATCCCGGCGGAATGTGTTTACTGTCCGGTATTCTGGATACAGAGCGCAGTCTCTTTACCCAAGCCTGTCATCAAGCCGGATTGCAGGTGAGACAGGTCCGTCAGCGCGATGAGTGGCTGATGTTCGAAACCGTCAAGAACTGATCTTGTATCCGTTTAAACAAAACTTGTGATTTTTTTCATTCTTTAGTACATTGAGACTGGTCTTGAGAAAGTGGAGCATGTATAAACCGGATGCTAAAAATCTTTTATTGTTTGCTATCCTGACCGGGTTGATGCTGGTCCTGCCTCGCAGGGGATTCCCGGCTGATCCTGTGGTGGATACGCTGGTCGTACGCGACGGAATGCTGGTCATGTCCTATCATCTGAAACCTGTACTGGATGATAACACCGTCAATAGTTTGAAACGCGGTGCGATTACCCGCTTGTCGCATCAAATTCAGGTATGGAGAGACCGGCCGCTGATCAATAATATTGTACGCGAATATGAATATCCCGTTCAATTGTCCTATGACAACTGGGAACACAAGTTCAGAATTCAGATGCCGGGGGAAGACCGACTCACTTCTAATTTAGAAACCATTCGAAAGAAATGCACACAAATGCAGGAGATTGAACTGATTCCTGTTAATGACCTGGAACCGGATGCTCAGTACTGTATCACCATCCGTGTAAAATTTGCGCCTCTGTCCGTGGATACGTATGATGCAATACGAGGGGTGTTGCCGGAATCGAACGAGTCCCAGCGCCGGGGGGCAGGCCATTCCGGTTCTATCTGGCAAACTGCTTTGAATTTGCTGGGACTGGGAGATAAAACCTTTTCCCTAAAAACAGATAATTTCAGAATCACATCCGACCGGGCTATTGAATATATTGATTAGAATATATTCCGAGTCTTAAAAACCGGGGAACGAATCCAGCTACTGACGGGTTATAGACTCACGCTATATGCCGGCACTATTTGCTGAAAAATGTATTGATATTTGTTTTGATTTTCTTTACATTGAATGCTTCTTGGGAGCTTAATTGATGGAGTTTATTATGAAAGATGCAAAAGATCTAAAGTTAAAAGTCGGGCTGGCTGAAATGCTCAAAGGGGGCGTGATCATGGATGTCACCACCTCTGAGCAGGCAAAAATTGCGCAGGATGCCGGCGCTGTCGCTGTCATGGCTCTGGAACGTATCCCGGCTGACATTCGCGCGCATGGCGGTATTGCGCGCATGTCGGACCCTCAGGTCATCAATGCCATAAAAGAAGCTGTGTCGATTCCGGTTATGGCAAAATGCAGAATCGGACATTTTGCAGAGGCTCAGTTACTGCAGGCGATGGGTATTGATTTTATTGATGAAAGTGAAGTGCTGACACCGGCGGATGAGTCGTTCCATGTGAACAAATGGGAGTTTAAAGTGCCGTTTGTCTGCGGTTGCCGTGATTTGGGAGAAGCCCTGCGCCGTATCGCTGAAGGCGCTGCGATGATCCGCACCAAAGGTGAAGCCGGCTCCGGTAATGTTGTCGAAGCGGTCAAGCATATGCGTGCTGTGCAGAGCGGCCTACGCCGTATCACACAGCTCACTGACCAGGAACTGGTTGATGAAGGCAAAAATCTGGGCGCCCCGGTCGACCTGATCCGGGAGGTCAAGAAATCCGGAAAATTACCGGTCCCCAATTTCTCTGCCGGCGGTATTGCCACACCGGCGGATGCTTCTCTAATGATGCAGCTGGGCGCGGAAACCGTGTTTGTGGGCAGCGGTATTTTCAAATCCGGAAATCCGCAAAAACGCGCAGAAGCCATTGTCTCCGCAACCACGCATTATATGGATTTTGATCTGATCGCCCGTGTCTCCGAAGGATTGGGTGAGGCTATGGTTGGGATAAATATTGACACACTGCCCGAAGAAGAGCGGATGGCCAATCGCGGATGGTAAATTCAAAGAATCCCGGCATACTGGCTGTTCAGGGAGATTTTGAAAAACATCAGCGCATGCTGGAACGCCTGGGAGCTGCAGCTGTTTTGGTGCGCAATCCGCAGCAGCTGCGGGAATGCTCCGGCCTGATCATTCCGGGCGGAGAATCCACCACCCTCCGGTATATGATGAAAAAACATGATCTCTGGGATGCTGTAAAAGTGTTCGCCGAGACCCATCCTGTTTTCGGGACGTGTGCGGGATGTATACTCATGGCCCAAGAAATTTGTAATGATGACCGTGACAGCCTGAAGGTAATGGATATCTCGGTCCGGCGCAATGCCTATGGACGTCAGGTCGATTCTTTTATTGATGATATCCAATTGGAACAGGATACCGAGCCGTTTGAAGGTGTTTTTATCCGTGCTCCCAAAATCGAAAAAATCACCGGTACGGTCAGGGTCCTGGCGCGGCTTGGCGAACATGTTGTTTGGGTGGAACAAGGACATCTTATGGCTGCAACGTTTCATCCGGAATTAACTCTTGATCTCAGAGTACACGAATATTTCATCAATAAACTGGACAGACCCTGATGTTTTTTTATGACCCAAAGGGCATCAAACTCCATCGCCATGAGCTATGGCTGGACGCCCACCGAAAAACCACCTACTCTTTTGTGTCTCACGGACACGCCGATCACCTGAAAAATCATGATAAAATTCTGGCCACTCCGGTCACCGCTGCGTTCCACGCGTTGCGTGCCCGGCAAAAACAGGTTATTGAACTGGAGTTTGGTGAGAAATACGACTTGGGCGATATTTGTATCGAGCTTTATCCCGCCGGACATGTACTGGGTTCAGCGATGATCCGGATTGAGGTACAAGGAGTGTCGTTGCTGTATACCGGAGATTTTAAAGTGAAACCCAGCCTTACCGCGAGACAGATCGAAATTCCAAAGGCTGATCTTTTGATTATGGAATCCACATTCGGCAGCCCTGAATATGTCTATGATCATCCGCAAGGGCATCTGGAACAGGAGCTGTACGGGTTCATCGAGGATTGTTTTAAAATCGGTGTCACGCCGATCGTTATGGGGTACAGTCTGGGAAAAGCCCAGGAAGCCATGAAAATCCTGGAAAACGGCGGATACCGCATCCGGGTTCATCGTGCGGCGTGGGAAATCGCCAAAATTTACCGCAGATACGGCGTCACCTTTGAGCGCTGCACGCCCTGGAAAGATGAACCGGTGGAACCGAACGAAGTGCTTTTAATCCCGCCGCATCTGCTGCGATTCAGAAAAGTGCAAAATTTGCCGCCGCGCAACCGCAAGGTCCTGCTTTCCGGTTGGGCCGGCCGTGACGGCGGACCGCATTTCCGCTGCGACCACGCCATTCCCCTCAGTGATCATGCAGATTTTCAGGAATTGCTTGATTTCGTCCGCCAGGTTGATCCTCAGCATGTGTTCACGACACACGGGGCCAAATCATTTCCACACTATTTGAGAGATATCGGATTCAAGGCGGAATATTTGACGGATACCTCGGAATTTACGATATTGTAAAGATGTTACATATCTAAAGGTCTCGAGGTAAACAATTTGATTTCTCCGACCCACTAGGAGAAAAAAATGTGTTGCTGAAAATTATCTCTGCTTCAGTCGGACGTTTAAAAAGGGGACAGGTATGAAAAGCTTGATAACTGTTTTTATTTTGATGTTTTTTTCCGCATCTGTCTTTTCAGATGTCAGTTTTTTAATATCGATTCCCAATGCAGTGACGGGTATGTGGGGACTAGTAGTGGAGCTACGCTTGAACCGGTTATCAGTACAACTGTGAGCCCGTCCAGCAATACCGACTATTTTGTACAATCACAATTTACCTCTCATGCCAATCAGGAGACCAATGACGCAGCCTATGATATCTACGTTTATGAGCATGGAAATGAATCAAATATTGTATATGACGGTACGGATTTATTGAGGTATTATTCAAATGATGATAACGGCAGCGGCAGTTTGACCGGCACGGTATCCCTGACGGGCGGCAAAACCTATGTGATAGAAATTCGTCATCGCGATGACGGAGATGGCAACGATGCTTTGGAAACCAGCGCCTGCATGGAAGTGACCGAAGGCGCATCCACCTCTGAGCCCATCGCTGTTGTTTTGCAGTCATTGTCTGTCAGCACTAACGACCACGCGTTTCCTGTGGTTCAATGGCAGCTCGAATCCAGTCTCAATGTTGCCGGATTCCGGATATGGCGCAGTGCACAGCAGTATTCAGGCTATGTTTCTCTTACTGAAAACATCATTGCAGCAAATACAGGATGCGATTGTGGACGCTTGTATGAATTTGCTGATATACCTGCTGTCCCGGAAATTGTATACTGGTATAAACTTGAGGAAATATATATCACCGGTGAATCTGTGTTTTACGGGCCGGTAAATTACACTGTCGGAACACGGGTAACTGCAAATTTGCAGCCGGAATCTGTTGCGGTTTTATCGGTTTACCCCAATCCGTTCAATCCTTTAACCCGAGTTTCATATCAATTACAGAAAACGCAGGAAATTGAACTACATATTTACAATCAGCAGGGTCAACGAGTAACAACGCTGTTTCGCGGTGTTCAGGATAGAGGGGCGCATCTGTTGCTCTGGGATGGAACGGATGCGATGGGGTTCCAGGTATCCAGTGGTATTTATCTGGTGCGATTGGTCACGGCGGGTGGCTATGCATGCGTCAAGAAAATCAGCAAAGTAAAATAACCAGGCGAAAACTGTGATATCCTTCCCGGATTTCTGTCCGGGAAGAATTCTGTGTACGGGGTTGGACTCATTTTCTGTTCAGGGTTCCTTTTGCGGCTCGGCTTTAATTCCTCTCAAAATGTGCCGATTGGCTTTATCATCTGTGAGGTAATGATAAAACCAGCTCAATCGTGCCAAACGTTTATTATTAATCCCCCCATAAAGTAAAAATGTACGCTTGCCCAGATCATCCAGGCAGGCAGACCGCTTGGTTTCAGTCGTTTGATGTCTGCCACAGATCTGGTCTTGCCGATAGTTGGGAGCATGCCTTTGTTTTTATATCGGAACGGTTCACATTGCTCCGGGTTGGAAGTCAATCGCATCAATTGTTTGCCAAGTTACTCCCTGCTGTATGGCAACAGCGGCGAGCATGGGATGGCTGTTTCGGCTGTCGCTGACCATTGCGGCAATGGATTTGGTAGCGTTTCAATTCAATAAATTATCATCCTGTCGGATTGAGTCTCGTGGCAATCTTTTGCCAGGATATAGCGCTTGAATTCCGCCGGTTCCACCCCCGTAGGTCCGCCGCCCACAATGACAAAATGGTCGAGAGCGTCGCGTTCTGCTGGATCGCAGGTTAATGTTCAAAAATTTGTAACCAATTTTTCGGTATCATGAAACTATTTGTGTTGGATGGCGAGGTGCGACTTTTATAATCATGCCGAGTTTACCGTCAGGCTGTCTGCGGATTCACTTTGCAGATCACGGCTGTCATATCATCTTCCGGCGCCTGTCTGCCTGTGAATGTGCCTACTTGGGTATAAAGTGTTTCAATGATTGATGCGGAGGATTCGTTTCTGTGTTTTTTTATAACCTCGAGCGCTCTTTTATCCCCAAACTGTATCTCTTTGCTGTTGTGTGCTTCAGACACCCCATCGGTCAACAGAACAAGCATATCCTGCGCAGACAGATTGTATGTTACACTGTTGGTATAGTCCACGTCCTGCATAAACCCGAGCGGGATGCCGGTGCTTGCCAGTTCGGCAAGCACGGATCCGTTTCGATTTAACAGATATGCCTTGCCGTGACCGGCGCTGGCATAAACCAGAGTTTGTTTATCCGGATCAATACGCGCCAGAACCAGTGTGACAAAATGCTCTGCGTTCAGATCAATCACCAACTCACGATTCAGACGTTCGAGTATCGTGGCCGGGTCGGTTTCACTATGGGCAAAGGCACGCAGAAACGCACGGGTCTCCGCCATGATCATGGCGGCGCCGATTCCGTGTCCGCACACATCGGCGATGACAATCCCTGTCTGACCATCGGGCATGTCGATAATATCAAAAAAGTCGCCGGATGTCTCAACCGCTGAAAAGGTTCGCCCGGCAATGTCATAACCTTTGACCGGTCTGACGCTTTTGGCCATACGCTGCTGCAGTTCGTGCGCCACCCGCAGGCGGAATTCCATTTCCTGCTTTTCTTTTAAATGGGTAATGTCTTTGGTCACTGAGACAAAATGGCTGATATTCCCGTCATTGTCTTTCATGCAGGAAATGGTCTGCTGACACCAGAACAGTTCACCGTTCTTTTTCTTGTTGATAATCGTAGCGCGAAAAGGTTGACCGTTTGTTATGGTATCCCATAAATTCTGGTAAAATTCATTGTCATGCAGCCCGGAACGCAGCATGGCGGGTGTGTTTCCAACAGCTTCCTCACTGCTGTATCCGGTTGTTTCTTCAAACGCCGGATTCACATATTCAATCACTCCCCGGAGATTGGTAATCATCACAGAGTCGGCGGTTTGTTTGACGGCATTGAAATATTTTTCCAGTTCATGTTGTGCTTTTAATTGTTCAGTCACATCTTCAGTATGAACCATGACAATATCAGCTGCAGCATGAACATAGGTAACCCACAGGTCCCGGGTTTCTCCGATTCCCTTAAAATAATGCCTGACTTTGCGTTTGAATGTAGCTTTTTCAAGGTAGCAGCGCGCAAAGTCATCTTGTACCTCCGGGTAATTTGCATACATTTCACTCAATTTCGCCCCTAAATAATTTTCTATATGGTCAGTCAGAAAAGATTCGGCGGCCTTGTTGCAATCCAGGAGTGTGAAATCATTATTTGTATATTTCCATACAAATGTTGGAATCGGCACTCCCTTGAATTGGGCCTGAAGGCGTTCGCGGCTTTCACGAATCAGCTTTTGGGAATGAACATCATGTGTAATTTCACGAAATATGACCATGCCACCGGTGATCTCGCCGGCTGGGTTGCGCAGGGGAGATGCTGTAATATCAATATGTGCCCCGTCTGTCCGCGCTGTGTTGTGAATATAAAGCTGGTCATGGGCGGTTTCACCGCGCAATGCCCTGGCCAGAGGTAACTGTTCAGAGGGATAGGGGGTCGTTGTGTCTTGATAGTAACAACCATAAACAGGCGTCCATTCAGAAGGTTTGATGTTTTGCGCACCAATCCCCAGAATTTTTTCCGCAACAGGATTGAAATAAATAAATTGTCCGTCTGTGTCAGCAACGATGATACCCTCCGTAAGATTGTTCAAAATAGTGCGCTGTGTATCTATCTCCTGTTGAAGATTTTCAAGTTTATTGTCCATGTGTCCTTTTGAAAACGATTAAGGGTGAGCAACATTGCAACCGTAAGGTCTTTGGTGTCCAACTCGAAAATAACGATTTGAAGAATAATCATAACAAACAGAATACAATATATATTTCAAATATCTCCTGGTATGATACTGCAGGCAGCCGAAAAAATAATGCGCAAAATTCTCGTGAGGATGAAAAATATTCGGTCCCGGCTGATTATAACGGTTCGCCCCATTTTTTGCAAGTAAATAAATATCAATAACATAAAAAAAGCTTGCTACCTGGCATGCACATTGCATGTTACTTGACGAACGATAACCAATCCTGAATGTATAGAAAATGATCATGCTGCAAAGGTATGTCCGATTTTTTATGGATTATTCTAGAGTATATCCATAGTCAATTGCTTTTTCCCGGATACGGTCGGTCAATTCAGGATCGATCCCGTACAACTGCTCCCAGGTTAAGGATTGAAACCGTCCCTTGCGCGTATTGACAGTCGTGTTCAACTCCGGCATCGGCAAAGGCGGAATATCCAGTATATCCAGAATACTGTACCATTCGTTTTCGATGTTTTCCACCCGATATTGATGTTTGACCCGCGAATCGGTTTCGATCCATTCATTCCAGTATAACCAGGTGTACATGGCCCAGCGGGTCACGGTTTCCTGCGGAAAAGGGATTTTTCTGCGCAAGTGCGTGAATAACAGCCACCGTTTGGGCGCATCGATTTGACGAAACATGCGTCTAAAGGCATTGTTATACAATGTTTGTGAGGATGCAATGACCTGAAGCGGGTGCCGGATTTGATGAAGAACCACCGGAAATTCCTCCGGGAACAAGTAGACATGCATCCAGGATACAATACCGTCGACATTATCTTCTTCTTGCAAACTCTGCTTTCTGCCATATTTCTCTCCCCGGATGTCCAGACCGAATTTCGACAACAATTCCTTGGTAAAGTGCGTGCCGCTGCGAGGGTGCCCTGCAATGAGAAACATGTTAATCCCTTTTTATTGGATGGTCTCAAACTGATAATTTAGTTTCTGAATCTCCCGGTGACATATTTTGCATGATATTCCGGTTCCGTGATCTTTGCGGATTCAGGTGAACCGCCGCCCGATTGTCAAAAGCCGTAGACAATCGGGCGCCGTTCCAAGCAGAGTTTTCGGTTTTGTATAAGAATATTTTTTATTGAACCGTTATTAGAGTTTCCTGCCATTGCGCTGCTCCCAGGCTCCAGACTGCGGGAAAGGGGAGGGGCGCCGCCGATAAAAAGCGTAAAGTCGCCGGATTCCAGTACCCGTTCGCCCGTTTCGTTAACCAGCTTGAGCAGGTCCGGGGTAATGGCAAAGGAGACGCTACGCTGTTCGCCGGGATTCAGAGTAATTCGCTTCATGTCTTTGAGTGAAATGTACGGCACGCGCACAGATGCCTTGTCATCCCGGATATACAATTGCACCACCTCGTCCGCTGCAATGCTCCCGGTATTGGTCACCATCACGCTAACCGTTGTGGATTCTCCCGGCTGAATGGCTGCTTGTGCGGTGGTTATATTTTGATATTCAAACGTCGTATAGCTCAATCCGAATCCGAACGGAAACAACGCGTCTTTTTCCATGTATCGATAAGTGCGTCCCGGCATACTGTAATCATCATAAGGCGGAAGATCGTCCAGGGATTTCGGAAACGTGATCGGCAGGCGTCCGGAGGGTACGGCATCCCCGAACAGAATGTCGGCCACCGCTTGTCCGCCGCGTTCACCCGAATACCAGTGAAAGACCAAAGCATCCGCCAGTTCATACACCTCGGAACAGGTGAATGGGCTGCCGCCGGTCAGCACGACCACCAGCGAATCCGTGCTTTGGCGAAGGCTTTGCAGCAGGTTCATCTGACTCCGGGGCAGGGAAATATCAAACCGGTCTCCCTTGCTCGGCGAGGCAATGGATTCTCCCTCTTCACCTTCCAGCAGTCCGTTGATTCCCACGCAGGCGATGGTTACATTCGATGCTGCAGCCACGCCGCTGAACCAGTCGATGGGATTGGCATTCGGGCGGTTCAACAAAGCGCCCTGGCGATACTGAATCGCAGTATGATCCGATAAAGAGTGCGTAATCCCTTCCATCATGGTGATCATATTGTCCGAGAGTCCGTAATAATTGCCCAGCAGACACTGCAAATCCGTTGCCAGCGGCCCGGTGATGTAGACTTTGCGCAAATTCTTGTCCAGCGGCAGCAGGTTGTCGCTGTTTTTGAGCAGTACAATGGATTTTTGCGCAGCTTCCAGGGCCAATGCCTGATGTTCAGGGCAGTTGATGACGTCAGTGGAAATCGAGTCAAACGGTACGGTGCCCGGCGGATCGAATAAACCAAGGCGGAACCGGGTTCCCAGCAGTTCCTTGAGATTCCGATCCACTGTTTTTTCTGTGACCAGACCCTGATCAACGGCATTGAGTATTTCCGGATAGGTATTTCCGCAGTTTAAATTGCAGCCGGTGTTGAGTGCGAGAGCGGCGGCCTGAGCCGGCGTTTCCACCACATTATGTCCTTCATAAAAATCATGTATGGCCCAACAATCCGAGGTAAAATAACCGTCAAAATTCCACTGACCGCGCAGAACGTCCTGCATTAAATACGGATGCGCGCAGCAGGGCTCTCCGTTGGTGCGGTTGTAGGCGCCCATCACACCTTCCACTTTGGCTTCGGTGACCAGAGCTTCAAATGCCGGCATATAGGTTTCCCACAGGTCCTTCCGGGATACTTTGGCGTCAAATTCGTGCCGCAATCCCTCCGGACCGCTGTGCACCACATAATGCTTGGCGCAGCCCGCGGCTTTGATGTATTTCGGGTGATCGCCCTGCAATCCCCTTACAAACGCTACACCGATTCGGCTGCTCAGATATGGGTCTTCTCCATAGGTTTCCTGGCCGCGGCCCCAGCGCGGATCGCGGAAAATATTCACATTCGGCGACCAGAAGGTCAGCCCCTGATACTGACCGCGGTATCCCTGCGCCGAACAGGCGTTGTACTTGGCCCGCCCTTCCGTGGCGATCACAGCTCCGATACGGTACATCAGGTCCGTATCGAACGTTGCCGCCAGACCAATAGCCTGGGGAAAAACCGTGGCGCGGCCGTTACGCGCCACACCGTGCAGGCATTCGCTCCACCAGTTATAAGCGGGAATGTCCAGATGCGGTATGGCAGGCGCATTGTAAAGCAGCTGATTGACTTTTTCCTCCAGGGTCAGACGCGAAACCAGATCATCAATGCGATCAGCTGTCGGGAGTTCAGGGTTTTGAAATGGATACTCTGAAGATTGTGCCGTTAACACACTGATTAATATGTAGATGAACAGGAAAGTGCTAAATCTGGACATAGGGATCTCCTTGATTTTGTACTTTTTGTGTTTTAGTAAAATGCACATCCATTTAAATGTGTTCTTTAAAATATAAGGTTTTTCGTGAAAAATAAAAGTGGAAACCGGTCTGATTTTGTTTTTATTAAAAAAACGCTATTCAACAAGCCTCATTGTCTCTTTTTCTCTTGGATTTGCAGCAAAAAATCTTTAATTATTGAGTGTGTAAAAGCAAATATGAACGAAAAAAGGGGGACGGTTGTTATGTATAAATCTGTGAATGAAATAATCTCTGAATTTTGGAAACGGTATGCACTGGATCAACCAATAAACTCGTCGGTCAAAGTTACATAGCTGTTGACAAGGGAATGAAATATGGCAAAGCGAGTTACGATCCTCGAATGGGGTCTCTTTAAAATGGCAGGAACAGACTATGGAAATTTTGCCGAGTATTTACAGAATAGACGGTGTGCACGGCTGCAATGTTTATTTACTGGTCTCGAATAATGAATTAACTCTTGTGGATAACCGGTCTGGACAGAATGACCGATTGATATTCTTTATTGCGGACATGGAGACCCGATAATAAAGGATGCAGATACTCAAATTCGGAATTTGCTTGAAACATTGGAGTAAAAAAAAAGTAATAAAATGAACAATTCCGGGTGAGCTGTGTTGAACCCATAGAGTCCTGTTGACTAGTTCTGCAAACGTGTAATGGATTGAATGTTAAATAATGGCTTTCAGGATATTTCCTTGGAGAATAATCCATGCTAAATGCTAAATCAAAAATGTTTGATATTGTATCTGTTAATCCGCGCATGCTTTTGGTGCTCGAGCATTTCGGTGTTCCGTTTGGTTTTGGAAACCAGACGGTGCATGGCTTGTGTCTGGCCAACGGTCTGAACGAACCACTTTTCCTGTTTATTGCCCGGCTTTACTGCTGTCCTGAAAATACCTCGATAAAGACAGAACAGTTTGACCATACGGACGCTGGGCAGATTCTGGTATTTCTTGAAAATTCTCACAGTTATTTCTTGTATGAGAAAATTCCAGGACTGCAAAATTTGCTAAATCGAAAACTAAAAGATGCGTCTGACAAATATTCTGTGCTGATCAGTAAATTTTTACAGGATTATTCAAGTGAAGTGTATGATCATATCAACTATGAAAATGATATTGTTTTTCCGTATATAAAAGCGCTTTTGAATGGACATTCTGAAAAATATGAATACAGTATTGCATAGTTTTAAAAAACATCATACCAGATATTGAAGATAAATCGATAATCCCGTAAAAACCTCCTGTTTAAACATATACCACCAGATTATGATTCGGTAGTGAGAAGAAAATGTCGTTTGATTTGTTTGATCTTGAACAGGATATTAATATTCATGATTTTATCGAGAATCACATACTGATTCCCATTGTAGAACATATGGAAACTGAATAAATGAATGCCGAATCTGAAATTGTTATCATCGAATCCTCGGAAATTATTCAGGAGGGATTGATCCGAATAGTGAGACGGGCCCTGCCTGAATTCCAGATTGTTTGTCTTGCTTCATTTAAGGAATTTGAATCTCGTATTGCAACTGGTATGCCCAAATTGATCATTGTAAATACCGAATTGCTAAAACAAGGATTTCTTAATGTTTTTAAAAACCAGACGTCTGTAAAAAAGGTTGGTTTGATAACTCATTTTTTCAACCGTGAGCAGGAAAATATTTTTGATGATTTGATTTATTTGTCGGATAGCAGTGCGCTTATTGAAAAGATTGTAAAAAGCAAATTTACATACTCGGAAACAGCAAATCGAAATGAATCCTTGTCCAATCGCGAACTGGATGTGCTGAAACTATTGGTTAAAGGGTATCCCAACAAACAAATTGCCGCAGCGCTTCACATTAGCGTTCACACCGTTGTATCCCACCGAAAGAATATTTCCGCAAAATTGGGCATCAAATCCATTGCCGGTCTGGCTATTATGGAAGTGATTAACAATATTATTGATGTTGATGATTATCTTGATGTTCAATAATACTTTGATTAATCCCCATTTACAGGGATAAAATCCGATTAAAAATCACTGTTTCATGCGATTGATTGCGTATGAAAATACGTGTATATTATTCCGTTCATATGTGCAGTACCAATTCTTTGACAGCTGCGCAATGATCTGGATGGAAAACAATGTTTTGCGGTTATTTTCCATGAATTTTAATCTTAAACAAAAAGGAGTTTTAATATGAAGTTTTTTACTGTTTTGGTCATACTTTTGCTCTCCGTTGTTGTACGGGGGCAAAACGAATTTTTTTCACCCACTTCCTCCATTGGAGGATATGGTGAGTTGCATTATAATATGGACCGCACACAGGAAACCCGGACTTTGGACTTTCACAGGTTTATTCTTTTTTACCGGCATGAATGGACACCCATTTGGTCTTTCAATTCCGAGGTGGAACTTGAACACAATTTAGTGAAAAGCGGACAGGGAGAACTTGAGCTTGAACAGGCCTATGTTGATTTTCATCCGGATCCGCGTTTTGGATTTCGGGCGGGAGTGGTTTTAGCTCCTGTCGGAATATTCAATCTGGTACATGAGCCCCCCACTTTTTTAAGTGTGGAACGGCCTGATTACGCCAAAGTAATCATCCCTACAACCTGGTTTGGAAATGGTATGTCTTTTTACGGAGTGTTTCGGGACCTGGAATACAATATGACATTGATGGAAGGACTCGATGCAGATGGATTTTCTCCTGAATCGGGGCTGAGAGGCGGCCGACAAAAGGGGTACAAGGCCAACGCCGATGATCTCCTGAAAAGCATCAGGCTGGATTATACTGGTATCGCCGGAGCCCGGGTGGGATTTTCCTGGTCGATCAATGATGCCTATCGTAATGATGCAGATCCTGTAGGCTTTCAGTTGTATGAACTTCACGGACGCTATCAGCGCCATGGAATTTATGCGACCGCAGAGTATGGAACCATTCTTTACGATCAATATACTTTACCAGAAGCCGAAATCGAATCATCAGTCGGTTATTATATCGATCTTGGTTATAATATTGGCCGGTTTTGGAATTTGAATACTGAAATTATACCCTGGGTTCGATGGACGGATTATAATACAGTTCATTCAGCTCTAAACCCTACTGAACTTGAAAGCCAATATCACTATCAAAAATGGCTCATGGGCATTTCTGTGAAACCCATTGACTCGGTTGTATTCAAATTGGATTTTGCTGTCAAAACCGATCAACTGGAGGAAACAGATACGAAACTGCTGAATTTGGGCGTTGGATACATGTTTTAGTTCAAAGGGGATGGTTCCGCCGGAGCCATCCCCTGATTTTGGAGATCAATCATGAAAGCGATACTTGTTTTTGTGTTCTTACTGATAACTCATTCTGTTTTTGCCGGTTTGCAAGAAAAAGCAGAACAAAAACTCATGACTTGGGACTCGGATCTTGACGTTTTATTTAAAAGATACACTCTGCCGCAAGCACTTGAATCTGATATTGAGAAAAAAAGTAGTCAGAAATTTTTACAAGATTTTGTCTATCTCTGGACGTTGGAAAAACAAGGGTTTTCTGCATTTGCCATAGCAGATGCCGTTCGCGCACGATCCGCCTTGATTTCGACTCTGATTGTTATCGATTCAAGCTGCACTGTGGTGTATATGGACATATTGAACTATCATGGTCATTACGGCAGGCAAATAATAGACCGCCGCTGGTTTGAGCAATTTTACGGGGTATCCATAGATTCGGAGCAATCTCTGGACCGGAAGATTGACGCAATCTCCGGAGCAACGAGTTCTTCAAATGCCGTGAGTCGGGGTGTGAGACGCTGGTTGATTTTTGTGGATGAGCTCTATAAAAATCAGGAAACCCTGCTTGATTCATCTCAATTTTGATTGCATTTATAGATTAATTCATTTAATTTAAACCTGCATTCTTCCAGGGTATAAAATGAATCTTTTGCATTTTTATGTTATAGGAGACGAGTTATGAGACTAAAAATAATTGCCATTTTTGTTATAGCTTGCGCCTTTCCTGTCGTTATACAGGCGAAAACCGGATTTGATTATGGTGCAAAGATGGCGTTTACTCGTTCCAGGCTTGATATTGACGGATTTTTTGATTCCAGAGATTGGCGTTCCGGATTAAATGTTGCCGTGTATGCGGAAAAAGAAATTTTTGATCATATCTCACTCGCTTTACAGTTGGAATACGCTCAAAGAGGGTTTATTCACGATCAAGTTGAAACCAGTGAAACCGGAAAAAGAATCAATACAGTTCGGGCAAACACCCGACTGGATTATGTATCACTGCCTGTCTTTCTGCAACTAAAAGTACCTGCTAAATCCATCACACCTTTCATTCAGGCCGGGCCGCGTATTGATTATTTGACAGAATACAGAAGAGGGAAATGGCTGTTTTCTTCTGTAACTGGTAACGGATCAATTTGCTGAACATTTGAAATCGACGACCTGGGGCGGAAGTGTCGCCGCCGGGATCCAGTTTCCTTTTTCTCAACGTAAAAAGATAAGCATAGAATTCAGGTACAACCAGGATTTTACAGATTCTGGTATTAACCTTTTACAATATTCTGTACAAAACGAATCCTTTGATGTGTGGTTTGGTATGTCATTCTAATCATACTAAAAAAGTGTTTAAAAAGCGGTAATTGATCAGGCGTAATAAAAAATATGGCAGGCATTATATGCATAGAAAGAAAAAGACAACTCTATCTGGTGAGAGCCTGACCCGGGTTCATAAAATCGGATTAACTCTGATTCGTATGACGATCGGGCTCTGGCTGTTCCTGCTCGGATTGAGTCATTTAACCGGCGGCGGTCAGGATATTCAGGCCATGCTGCTGGATATGGAAATAATGTCGTTCCTGCGGACGGCTGCCGCCTGGCCGTGGTTGTGCGCCTTGCTAACTGTGTTTTTCAGTTGGGGCTTTTTATTTGCCGGACTGCTGCTGATGCTGGGACTGTTCTCTCGAATTGCGGCATTAACAGCTCTTTTGTTTTCTCTGCTGTTTTATTTATTGGAAAACCCGTATTTTTCATTGCTGTCCCCAGAGTATGCAATACAGTTGTTCAGCATTGATTTGTTACAGTTGCTCTTTTTGTTCACCATAATTCTGTTTCCCACTGGAGCGTACTGGGGCGTGGATGCGCTTCTCGACGCGTTGCAGCGTTCCGGTGCCCGCAAAACCGGCAAGAAACGCAGCAGCCGTCCAACTGCCGAAGACAAAGCGACAAGACGTCAGATCCTGAAACATGCTATGATTATTCCGTTCTGGGGAATTGGCGGATTTTTGCTCAGCCGCTTGAATCTTTTCCCGGAAAAACAGAAAAAAAACGAACCGGGTTCACTGATTGTCACCGCAGCATATCTGCAAAAAAAGATACAACCGGCATCCCTTGGTTCTTTAAAAATCAGTTCTCTCTGTTTGTTAACAGATTTGTTCCTCGGCGAGGCAAATGATCGTGCCACAGAACACCTGAATCCGCTTATCAGGAGCAGCTACGATTCGGATCGCATATTTGCCACCCTAAAGCTGGCGCAACTCACCGGCATGCGTACGATCATCGGCTTCCCGTCTACACTCGGTCCGCTGCAGCAATTCCGGCGAACTGAAGGCAGAACACTGCAGTATATTGCGCTTTGTCCCTGGGATGAGGCGCTGGCACGTGCCGAGCAGCTTATCGGACAGGGCGCCGCGGCCTGTGTAATGCCGGCCGATTATCTGCTGGCGCACGGACGCTATCAATTGATTCGTGCCTTTGTCGATCAGGTGAAACAATACGGTGTTCCGGCAGGGATCGCCGCCCATTCAACACAGGCGGTCAAATGGTGCCTGAATCATCGTATTCAACCCGATTTCTGGCTGAAAACCTGCAATACCGGCAACGCCGAGCTTACACGTGATAATCCGGTCTGGTGTCCGGATCCCGAGGAGACGCTGCGCTATATGCGGACACTGGAGCAACCCTGGATTGCTTCTCATGTTCTTGCCGCGGGCCGATTGCCCATCCAGGGCGGATTTGAATTTGCCCGTCGGGGCAATCCGGGAGCTATGGCCGTGTCTGCTTTTGACGTTCAAATACCCGAATATGTGCAGGCATACACAAACCTCAAACCCTGATCGTACATTCCCTTTGATTGTTAGCCAAAAGTTTATTATTTTAATATTCAAAAAACGGAGAGTTTTGTGTCTTTACTCAATATTGCCGTGCTCGTAGGTGGGCGTTCCACTGAACATCAGGTGTCGCTGGTCTCGGGACAGTCTGTGATCTCTGCATTGAATAAAGAGAAATATAATGTGATTCCCGTCGGTATCTCAAAATCCGGTCAATGGCTCTATGGTGACCGGGTGATAGAGTACATGAAATCGGGCAAGGGCGAGCCGCCGGCCCAGGTGTATCCGGCGATTGATCCGGAGCACCCGCGCATTTTTACAGACGATCAGTCTGTATCTCTACCCATTGATGTGGTATTTCCGGCGCTGCACGGAACGTACGGTGAGGACGGCACCGTGCAGGGATTGCTCGAATGCATGAATGTGCCCTATGTCGGGGCCGGAGTACTCGGATCTTCCTTGTGCATGGATAAAATCTGGCAAAAACAGATCTGCCGGCAATCCGGCTTGCCGGTACCGGATTATCTCTGGTTTTACAAACAGGATTGGCAGGAGAAATCTGCGAACAGCGATCAGCTTCTTCAAGGCCAGGTGGTCTGTCCGTCGCATGCCGACTATTGCCGCGCCGTGGAAGAACATCTGGGATATCCCGTTTTTGTCAAACCGGCGGGTTTGGGCTCCAGTGTGGGCATTTCCAGGGCTCATGATCGGAATACATTGCTCACCGCTGTGGATACAGCCATCCGGTTTGATGAAAAAATACTCATCGAGGCGGCAGTGCCCAATGTCCGGGAAATTGAAGTCGCCGTGCTCGGCAATCTGCGTCCCCGAGCCAGTGTGCCCGGTGAAGTGGTGCCGTCCAATGAGTTTTATGACTATAATGCCAAATACGTGGATAATGCATCCGTTCTGAATATCCCCGCGCCGCTTGATCAAAATCTGCAAACACAGATACAGCAAACCGCTGTAAAAAGCTTTCTGGCTGCGGATACCCGGGGGATGGCCCGGGTGGATTTTCTGCTGAATGCGAAAACCGGCGCTTATTATCTCAATGAACTGAACACGATACCGGGGTTCACCGAGATCAGCATGTATGCCAAACTGTGGGATGCCTCGGGCATACCTTATCAGACACTGCTGGATCATTTGATTGATCTTGCTGTCGAACGCCATCGTACCCGGCGTGACTTGCAGGTAAATTATACACCGAAAACAGATTGGTTTAAAGAATAATAATATGACAAAAGAAAAGCACACAGGTCTCATTTACGGACGCAATCCGATACTGGAATGGATTGACAGCGGGTTGGGGATCAAAGTTGTTTATATATCACGCGATGCCGGACAAAAACCTGTCCGCGATATTTTACGCTATTGTGATCAAAAATCTGTGCCGCTACAGCGCGTTTCCCCGCACGATATTTCCAGGATTACCGGTACTCATAAACATCAGAATGTGGCAGCCCGCGTGGAGCTGCCCGGATATGTTGAACTGGATGAGCTTTTTAGGCAAGCGGAAAAGCGCGATGAGGCGCCGCTGATTGTGATACTGGACGGCATTACGGACCCCCATAATTTAGGTGCGATTCTCAGAACCGCAGACGCCGCCGGTGTGCACGGTGTCATTATTCCCAAAGACAAGGCTGCAGGTCTCACGGCATCGGCTGTAAAAGCGTCCGCAGGCGCTGCGGCTTACTGCCCGGTTGTGCAGGTCACTAATATTGTGCGCACGATCAAAGAGCTCAAGCAGCGCCGGCTCTGGATTACCGGTCTGGATCAGGATGCAGAGCAGACCTTTGAATATATAGATTGGTGCGGACCGTCCGCGCTGATAATGGGAAGTGAGGGGCGGGGAATACGCCGGCTGGTCCGGGATTCCTGTGATTTTATCGCTTCCATTTCCATGCATGGTCACATTAATTCGTTAAATGTTTCTGTAGCTGCCGCACTTTGCATGTTTGAAGCAAGGCGGCAGAGAATGCGGTCGAATACATAATATGAATTTGATACAGCAATTCGGATTTACGGTCAATGCTGTGGCGCCGGTTTTCTTTCTGGTGTTTATGGGGATTGCCCTTAAAAAATGGAATGTCACCAATGACACCTTTAACCGCACCGGCTCGCTCGTCGTTTTTCGTGTGGCCTTGCCCGCCCTCGTATTCGAGCGAATCGCTTTTACAGAGTTCTCCGAGGTATTTAACGGCAAACTGATCGGCTTTGTGCTGGCCGCCACATTGCTCTGGACCCTCCTGATGACGGTGTATGCGATCCTGCTCCAGTGCGATGGCCGGGACACCGGCGTTTTTATTCAGGGAAGCTATCGCAGTAATTTTGCCATTATCGGCATGGCCCTGATATATAATGTACTGGGAGATACAGCCTTGAGCAAGGCGGCCATTATCCTGGCGGTATTGATGCCGGTCTTTAATATTCTTGCTATTCTGGCGCTCACCTTGCCGCAGCATAAGGAAAAAGTATCCATCCGTTTCAGACAATGAAGGATATTCTCAGCAATCCATTGGTCCTCGGAGCGGCTGTGGCGCTGCCCTTTTCCGTATGGCATATTCCGGTGCCGATGCTGTTAGCCAAAACACTGGGCTATTTATCAAATCTGACTCTGCCGCTGGCATTGATTGCCATAGGTGGTCAGTTGACCTGCCGCAGTTTTAAAGTGGACGCCAAACTGGCCGGTTTAACCGCGGTGAATAAACTGCTGCTGATGCCGTTCGCTTATACTGTTGTTGCATTCCTGCTTGGATTTCGCGGAATTGATCTGGGTGTTATTTATTTGTTGTCCGCATCTCCAACGGCCATCGCCAGTTACCCGATGGCGGAGGCTTTGGGTGCGAACGGCCGTCTGGCCGGTAATATCATCCTCGTGACGACTCTGGGGGCCATGGTGACTATATTTCTGGGAATTACAGTTTTGGGATATTTACAGTTAATCTGATTTTTAATCGGAGATTCTGGTATGAAGGAACAATTATATTTGCACCAACAATTATTGCTTTTAATTTTACGGGATGAAAAAGGAACAGCGCTGTTAATTTCTCTGGCTGATGTGACAAACCTTTTGCATTATCATTTTGACCGCAAGGAACTCAAAAAGCGCAAAGACCGCATCGAACGGATAACAGAGGGGGAATTGCTGGGCGAGACGATTAAATCAATTAAAGCCATCCAGGCAGCACTTATCACAGGTGCCGCTGCAGCCGGTACGATCGCAGCAACCAGTGCTGCAACATCATAATAGATATTCAGTAGACAATCAGATCAGATCTAAGCGCTGAAGAGCTTCACTGGCCGCTTTCTGCTCGGCGCGTTTTTTGGAAGTGCCTTCGCCATACCCCAGCTTTTTTTTGTCAACCGTGACTGAAACGGTAAAATGCTTTTTATGATCCGGCCCCTCTTCATGTTCGATTTTGTAAAACGGTCCGCATAAACCAAGACTTTGGCAATGCTCCTGCAGCAGACTTTTGTTGTTGCGCAACTGGCCGTTTTTTAATAGAGAATCCAGCCGCCAGGTGATATTGTGGTGAATAAATTCTTTTGCAGGGGGGAGGCCGCCGTCCAGATAGATAGCTCCAATGATGGCCTCTACCGCATCAGCCAGCAGAGAACGCCGTTTTCTTCCGCCTGTCCGCTCTTCTGAATCGTTCAGCAATAGAAATCCACCCAGGTCAAAGTCTTTGGCAATCTCGGCCAGTAATCGGCCGCTGACCAGTAGAGATTTATAGTTGGTCAGAATACCTTCGGTTTCTTTGGGGAATTTATCGAATAAAAATTCAGTCACCACAAGCCCTAAAACCGAATCCCCCAATAGTTCCAGTCGTTCGTTGGACGCTGTTCTGCATTCACCGGAGTAGGCGAGATATGAACGGTGCTTTAAAGCCTGGTAGAGTAATTTCTTGTTTTCGAATTTATAGTCCAAACGATTGCAAAGGTCATCGAGTAATCCGATTTTTCAAACCCGGAGCATTCATTTTTATTAAATAAACGTTTGAACGGATTGAGTTTCACGGCAGCTATTCCGTAAATGATTTAAAAACAAGCGATGCATTGTGTCCGCCAAACCCGAAAGAGTTGGAGATTGCTGCACGAACTGTTTTTTCTATAGCTTTATTGGGAACATAATTGAGATCACAATCCGGGTCCGGCGTCTCGTAATTAATAGTCGGATGGATCATGTGGTTTTTGATACAGAGCACGGTCGCAATGGCTTCAGCCGCACCGGAAGCACCCAGCATGTGTCCGATCATCGACTTTGTCGAACTGACGTGCAGATTGTAAGCATGTTCGCCGAACACTGTTTTTATAGCCAGGGTTTCTATTCTGTCATTTGGCGGTGTTGATGTTCCATGCGCATTGACATAATCAATATCCTCAACCGTGAGACCGGCTTGTTGGATTGCGATCTTCATGGCACGGGCCGCACCGTTGCCATCTTCCGAGGGTGCTGTGATGTGATAGGCATCACCGGTAAATCCTGCACCGCAAATTTCAGCATAAATCTGTGCATTGCGTGCCTTGGCGTGTTCCAGCTCTTCAAGCAGCAATACGGCCCCGCCTTCGCTCATTACAAAACCGTCACGATTTGCATCAAACGGCCGGCTGGCTTTTTCCGGTTCATCATTGCGGGTGGATATTGCTTTTGCAGCGTTAAAGCCGGCAACTCCCATGCGGGTGATCGGCGCTTCACTGCCGCCGGTAAGCATGGCAACCGCTCTGTTTTCGCGAATCGCATTGAACGATTCACCTATCGCATGTGAAGCCGATGCACAGGCAGTGACCGTACAGTGGTTGATTCCTTTCAAGTCGTGTCGTATTGAAATACGACCTGCTGATATGTCCGGAATCAGCATCGGGATGAAAAAAGGTGAGACCCGGCGGGGACCTGATTTGAGAAAATTTTCAAACTGGTTTTCAAACGTGGTCATGCCGCCAATGCCGGAAGAGACAATGACACCGATGCGTTCGCGGTCTGTTTTGGAGAAATCGATACCGGAATGACTGACCGCAAGATCAGCAGCTGCCATAGCAAACTGGGTAAAACGGTCGGTACGCCGCACTTCTTTGCGCTCGATGTATTTTGTCGGATCAAAGTCTTTGATCTCGCCCGCAATTTTTGTGGCATGCGGTTCAGGGTCAATCAAAGTAAAAGGACCGATACCGCTTTTACCATTAACAATATTTTCCCAGATGTATCCAGATTTTCACCCAGAGGGTGACTAGTCCCATTCCTGTAACAACCACTCGTTTTTCCGTCATTATTTCCTCTTTAACACCTTTATTAATAATACTGATCCTGAAGCGCTGGATTTTTGAAAAAGGGCAGCATAGGCCGCCCTGTTACAAATCAGGAATTAACCCTTTTGTTTGTTGAGGTAATTCAGCGCGTCACCAACAGTCTGAAGCTTTTCGGCCTCTTCGTCCGGAATTTCAAGACCGAATTCTTCTTCAAATGCCATAACCAGTTCGACTGTGTCCAATGAATCAGCTCCCAAATCATCAATAAATGATGCTTCCGGAGTTACTTCATTTGCATCAACGCCCAATTGCTCTACAATAATCTCTTTGACACGATCTTGCGTAGACATATTTGTTATCCTCCTGAAAATTAATTATTTATGTGTTTGATTTTACATAACCATGCCGCCATCGATATTCAGCACTTGTCCTGTGATATAATCAGAAAGATCACTGGACAGGAACAGAACAGCATTGGCTACATCTTTGGGTATACCGGCCCGCTTGAGCGGGATTGCTGTCATGAATGCGTCTTTGGCGGTATCTGATAATGATTTTGTCATTTCTGTTTCGATATACCCCGGCGCCAGAGCATTGACTTTTATGTTCCGGGCGCCCAGTTCTTTTGCGACACTTTTGGTCAACCCGATCACTCCCGCCTTGGAGGCAGAGTAATTGGCCTGGCTGACATTTCCCATAACTCCGACCACCGAGGCCAAATTAATGATTTTACCGGTCCGCTGTTTCATGAACGTTTTGGTTGAGGCCTTGATGCAGTTAAATGTGCCTTTGAGATTCACCTTGATCACGGCATCCCATTCAGCCTCTTTCATTCGAATCAGCAGATTGTCGCGTGTGATTCCGGCATTATTAACCAGAATATCCAACCGTCCAAATTCTTTGACGGTCGCTTCAATCAGATGCATCGCCTGATCCATCTCGGATACATCGGCTTTAACGACCAGAGCTCTACGGCCCTTGGCTTTAACCTGTTCAGCCGTTTGGTTGGCGCCGCTTTCATCAATGTCAGATACCACAACATGGCATCCGGCATCAGCCAGACTCCGGGCAATTTCGGCTCCAATGCCCCGGGCTGAACCTGTAACAAGCGCAATTTTATCCTGTAATTGAATCAATTTGAATCTCCCGCGTGTTTTGATACGTGTTCAGCTGTTCCTATTGGTACGGCCTTGTATTTTCTATTAATCCGGCGTAAAAGTCCGCTGAGCACTTTGCCAGGGCCGATTTCATAAAACGCATCCGCTCCGTTTGCTATCATATTTTCTATGGTTTGCGTCCACAAAACCGGGTGAGTCAGTTGATGCTGCAATCGGTTCTTCATTTCGTCCTTGTCAGTAGAAGCATCCGCGGTAACATTGCTGTAGACCGGTAGTTGCGCATCCTGAAAGGATGTGTTTTTCAGGATGTGGATAAACTTTTCAGCAGCCGGCTGCATTAACGGGGAGTGAAAGGCGCCGCTGACCTGCAGCGGAATGACGCGTTTTGCGTCCAGCGCCAGAGCTTGTTCGCAAGCCTGTTCAATGTTCCCGGCGTTGCCTGTGATGACTACCTGCTCGGGTGAATTGTAATTAGCGACTCCGGCATATCCGTCGCCTGAAACCTGTTTGCAGATGGATTCAACGGTACCAATCGGCAGTCCAATGATAGCGGCCATAGAACCGGTTTCCGTGTTACTGTTTTTCATCAGCAGGCTGCGCTCACGAACCAGGCCCAATCCGGTTTGAAAATCAAATACACCGGCAGCAGCACAGGCGGAATATTCGCCCAGACTGTGGCCGGCCACCGCCGTGGGAGAGATGCCGTGCTGTTTGAGCAAAGTGAACACGATCAGGCTGTGAGTGAAAATAGCCGGCTGTGTGATATCCGTACTCTTTAAATCTTCATCCGAGCCGTTAAAACACAGTTCAGTCAATTTAAAGCCGAGAATATGATTCGCTTGTTCATACATACTGCGGGCCACATCAAAGAAATCATAAAGATCCTTGCCCATCCCGGCAAATTGAGAGCCCTGACCTGGAAATAAAAAATAATTATTTTCAGCTAAAGTCATAAATTATCCTCTATATCCGGATGGCACAGCTGGCCCAGGTGAAACCGCCGCCAAATGCAGCGAGTACAGCCAGACTGCCCTCTTTGAGTCGTCCTTCCTGCAAGGCCTCGTATATTGAAATGGGGATTGATGCGGCGGACGTATTCCCGTATTTATGAACATTGACGAAGACACGCTCCGGAGGCAGATTGATCCGTTTGGCGGTCGCATCGATGATGCGCTTGTTTGCCTGATGTGAGATCAGCAAATCGACTTGATCACTGGTCAATCCTGATTTTTCGAGAATGTATTCAGCGGCATCGCCCATACAGGTCACGGCATGTTTAAACACCTCGCGTCCCTGCATGGTGATGTAATGAAGTTTTTTATCTACGTTTTCATGGGTCGGCGGATATTTGGTGCCCAGCCCTTCCATAATCAAAAGTTTATTCAGTCGGCCGTCACTTTTTGTGAATGTGCCCAAAATACCGCGTTTACCGTCGGATGGACGCAGTATCACTGCACCGGCACCATCTCCGAACAGAACACAGGTGTTGCGGTCTGTATAGTCTGTAATCTTTGATAACGTTTCGGCGCCGATAACCAGTACGGTTTCGGCTCTTCCGATACCAATCAGTGAATCGCCGAGTTCCAGACCATATAAGAAACCGGAACACGTCGCTGCTATATCAAAAGCCGCTGCATTTACAGCGCCGAGATTTTTCTGAGTCAGAACCGCTGTGGAAGGGAATCCGATATCACCTGTAACCGTAGCGATAATTATTGTGTCTATATCTTTTGCGGTTACGCCGGCTGCTTTTATGGCTTCTTGGGCTGCCTGTGTTGCCAAATCTGAGGTGGTTTGATTTTTATCAGCAATGAACCGGTTTTCGATCCCGGTTCTGGTGCGGATCCATTCATCACTGGTATCCACCATTTTTTCAAGGTCATGATTGGTTAATCTGTTTTTGGGAATTCCGACTCCTGCTCCGGCTATCATGGAATGGATAGGTTGTGTCACAGAGTTTCCTTTCGCTTCGGTGCTCTCGTTTTATTGACTCTTTTCGTTCGCTGATATCTCTCTGCGAATATGCTCATTGACATTTTCTTTAATCATCTTGTAACCCGCCAGAATAGCGTTGCGTATCGCTCTCGGTGTGGATTTCCCGTGTGCAATGATGCAGGATCCATTTACACCGAGCAAAGGAGCGCCGCCGTATTCCTGATAATCAAACAGTTTTCGCATACCGTCGAATGTCGGTTTCATGAGAGCGGCTCCGATTTGCGAAAAAATTTGCCGATGGATCAGGCGCTTGATGCTGACTTTGAGCAGGGGGTGCAGGCTTTCGGCCGTTTTAAGTACGATATTGCCGGTAAATCCATCGCATACCGTCACCTGACATACACCATGCAGAATATCATTGCCTTCGATATTGCCGATAAAATTCAGGTGGCTGTTTTTGAGCAAAGCATGCGCTCGCAATACCAGTTTTTTGCCTTTGGACGCCTCACGTCCGACACTCAACAGACCGACGGACGGTGATTCGATATCGTACAGACGGCTATAGTAAATGCTTCCCATAATGGCTGATTGAAACAGATCCTCGGGCCGGCTGTCGAGATTGGCGCCGGCATCGATTAACAGAGTGGACGTTCCATTTTCTGTCGGCAGCATGGAGCCGATGGCCGGTCTCCGGATTCCCTGAAGACGTTTTAGACCAAACAGCGCCTTGGCCATGACAGCTCCGGTATTCCCGGCACTGACAAATCCCTGTACCTGATCGTCCGCGTGCAGTTGAATGCCGACTGCTATAGAAGAATCGGGTTTCTGTTTCAGAGCAGTAGACGGCTGTTCATGCATCGATACCACTTGAGATGCAGCCTGAAACGAAATGGGAAGATTCTGGGTATGAAAATGCCGACCCACTTCTTCTTTTATTCTATCGACGTCGCCGACAAAAACCACTTTAAACTGATCCTTTGAAGAACGGGCGGCTTCAATTCCGCCATGCACCACATCATGCGGCGCGTTATCTCCTCCCATCGCATCTAAGGCAATTTTAATCAACGTTTACTCCGGTATAAATATATGAATGCTTGTAATATCAATTCTTTTTGGAGGGATTAAGATTCTCTCGGAAGAAATACAGATCTGCCTTTGTAATAACCGCAGTTCGGACAGGCCCGATGCGGCAGTGTCGGCTGATGGCAGTTTTGGCATTCAACAACCGTTGGTGTTTTTCCTTTCCATTGGGAACGTCGATTTCCTTGTCTTGATCTTGATTGTCTTCGTTTGGGTAGTGCCATTTTTATCCTCTGTTTATCTATTTAAATTTTACTTGTTTCAAAACTTCCCAGCGAGGGTCTATGGTCTCATGTGTGCAATTGCATGTGTTTACATTGAGGTTTTGACCACATTGGGGGCAAAGCCCCTTACAATTCGAAGAACATACCTGCTTGACCGGCAGTGACAATAATAGATTTTGTCTGATGGATTCTGTAATATCTACTGTTGTCTTGCTCTCTGTAATCATGTATATATCTTCTTCCTCTTTATCCAGTATGTGTTCATCGCTGGTCAGCACCAAATCAATGGTTTGTTCAATGTCAAAGCTAAAGTGCGTCAGGCATCTGTCACATTCCAGAGTACACCGGGTTTTAAATGTTGCTTTTACAAAAATCTCATGCCCAACTTTGTTGATCTCTGTAATGCAGTTGAATTTCGTCCTGAAATTCAAAAGTATCGCCAAGATCAACAGTCCTGGGTAAAATGTCTACATTTCTTACAGACAGACCTTCATTGAGATTAGAAATATCAAAATTGAGCATAATTCATTTTCTCCAAAGGCCAAATTAAAAGTTAGCAATTAAAGTACTAATAGTCAAGATAAAAATGCCGAATTTATGAATCTTGTTCATAGCACATCAGAACTCTTTGGCTAAAGAGCGCAAGTTCTGTGTTGCTTATCGATTCAAGTCAGACGTGTATATTGCACGTTTTTAACTCACAGGTTCTTTGCGTGTTCCAGGCCTAAATGAAAAGCCTTTAAATTCATTTCCTCTGTTCCTTTGGGTACCCGCGCCCGGATTGCGTTGCCGAGTGCCTCAACCGAGACAACATCGATGATACCTGCAATAATTCCCAGAGCGACGATGTTGGCCACAATACTGCGCCCGAGTTCTTTTCGTGCCGTTTCAATGATGGGAGCTTTGATGAGTTTGAACGAGCCTTTGGGAATATTTTTCACCGTATCCTGATCCACGACCAGAATCCCGTCAGCTTTAAGGTCATCAATATAACGGTCAACAGATTCCTGGGTTAACGCGAGAAACAGATCGATTTCAACGGCTTTGGGGTAATCTATATCTTTGTCGGAAATAATGACTTCAGAACGGCTGGCGCCGCCGCGTGCTTCCGGTCCATAAGACTGACTTTGCGTGGCGTTCAGATCGTCATAGATTGCAGCTGCTTCTGCGAGAATCTTGCCCGCCAGCATTAATCCCTGCCCACCTTCTCCGCTCAGGCGGACTTCGTATCTAAAGCTCACAATTAAGCTCCTTTCCCTTTTTTGTGGTCGATAAGTTTTTGATATTCTTCCCGGCATTCAGGTTTTTGAATATCTACAAAGATTCCGGTGATTATTTTATCATTCAGCTCTGAATCCGGCATGGATTCAGCTTTACGTTGAGAAATAGTGTGATCTTTTTGCCGCTGCAGCATCTTTACACCGTCTCCCTGTTTGTTCCGGCGTCCGAATGTCGTCGGGCAGGGGGACAGGGCTTCAACCAGTGAAAAACCTTTGCGGTCTATGGCCTTTACAATATAGTTTGTAAGCGGCATCGCATGATAGGCGGTACCGCGCGCCACAAATGAGGCGCCGGCCGCCTCAACCAGTTGAGGAATATCAAAATTGTTTTCGAAACTGCCGTACGGAGCCGTGCTGGCGTACGCGTTATACGGCGTTGTCGGAGAGACCTGTCCGCCGGTCATGCCGTAGATCTGGTTGTTGAATAAAACGACGGTCAGGTCAATATTGCGTCGGGCGGCATGAATCAGATGATTGCCGCCGATAGAGCTGGCGTCGCCGTCACCGGTTATGACAATCACGTGCATCTCCGGCCTTGCCATTTTGATCCCGGTTGCAAACGCAATGGCTCGTCCATGCGTCGTATGCAGTGTGTTAAAGTCCACGTAACCGGTCAGCCGGCTGGAACATCCGATGCCGGATACCATGCATACTTTGTCCTTGTCCAGCTGAGCTTCATGCACGGCGCGCAGCAGCGCTTTCATGACGATCCCGTGTCCGCATCCCGGACACCAGATAAGCGGCAGCTTTTCAGTGCGCAGATATTGTTCATAATTGATCATAGATTTCTCCGATCTCTTTCTCAAGGTCCTGCGGAGTAATGGGCGCACCGTTTATTTTGTTAAAAGCAAATACAGGCACGCCGTGTACCACAGCCCGCACTTGACGGACAATCTGTCCCATATTCATTTCCGGAACCAGAACGGCGCGCGCGTTGCAGGTGGCGTCGCTGACAAGCTTGTCGGCAAACGGCCAAATGCTTTTTAATCGCAGCATCCCGATTTTCTTTCCTTGAACGCGGCCGGTTTTCACCACATGTCGGACCGAACGGGCCACGGATCCGTAGGCAATGACAACCACTTCCGCGTCCTGCATGTAAAAGTATTCCGCAGAGACAATTTCATCCCGGCGTCCGTTGATTTTTCGGTCAAACCGTTCATACAAAGCCTGTACATTGTCATGGCTGGTGGACGGAAAACCGGTCGGATCGTGTGTCAGGCCGGTGACATGAAAACGGTAACCGGAGCCAAAGTCAGCCATAGGCGGCACATCCGTATCCGTGAATGCGTAGGGCAGATAATCCTCCCCCGGGCCGTTGGGTTTGACCCGGTTGATCACAGCATAATCATCCGGCGCCGGCATCCGCACTTTTTCATTCAGATGGGCAATAATTTCATCCATCAGCAGGATGACGGGGGTCCGGTAACGCTCGGACAGATTAAATGCTTCTATGGTCTGATCAAATGCTTCACGTACACTGGAGGGGGCTAATGCAATAATGGGATGATCGCCGTGCGTACCCCAGGCGGCCTGCATGATATCGCCCTGGGATGAATTGGTGGGCAATCCCGTGCTGGGTCCGCCGCGCATCACATCCACAATCACACACGGAACTTCGGCCATAACCGCATATCCAATGTTCTCCTGCATCAGCGAGAACCCCGGACCGGATGTGGCTGTCATGGATTTCGTGCCGGTCAAGGAGGCGCCGATAATGGCGGCCATGGATGAAATTTCGTCCTCCATCTGGATAAAGACCCCGCCTGCCTTGGGCAGCAAGCCGGACAAAACTTCGGCAATCTCCGAAGACGGGGTAATGGGGTAGCCGGCATAAAACCGCATGCCCGCCGCCATGGCGCCTTCGGCACAGGCTTCGTTACCTGTGAGCACTCGCGTGTTTGTATTCATATCAGGAATTCACCGCTGTTTTTTCTGCCTCTGTTATAACGCTGATCGCAAAATCCGGGCATCGCAGTTCGCACATCATACAGGCCGTGCATTTGTCCAGGTCTTTAACAACGGCTTTGCCGTTTTCCATAGCCAGAACATTTGTGGGGCAGAATGCCACACAAATTTCACAGCCTTTGCACCATGATTCCTTGATTTCTATGCGCTTTACTTTTTTCATAAGCATCCTCGGGTCTGAAAGACAGCATACGGGATTAGATCGACTGCAAGAGTTCAGTCAAATCGGGTTTTCCGATTTCCTGCAGATCATAGGTAACCCGCACACTTTTCTTTTTAATATTGATGATACGTCTCAAATCGATTGGCGTTCCTATAATCACAGCATCGCAATCGGTGTGATTGATCGTGGCTTCCAGATCTTTCATCTGCTTTTTGCCGTATCCCATCGCAGGTAAAAGTGTGCCGATTTTCGGATATTTTTGAAATGTTTCCGTCAAGGTCCCGCGCAGAAATGGCCGCGGATCCACAATTTCCGCCGCCCCCAGTTTCCGCGCTGCCATGATACCGGCTCCGAATTTCATTTCGCCATGCGTCAAAGTCGGACCATCTTCAACCACCAGGACCCGTTTGCCTTTGACCCATTCAGGAGAATCAACGGATATCGGCGAGGCTGCATCGACCACCACAGCGCCGGGATTCAATCGTTCAATATTTCTGCGTACACTTTCAATGTCTTCGATTTGCGCGGTTTCTTCTTTGTTGATGACGATAATATCAGCGGTTCTCAGATTGGTTTCACCGGGATAGTAGCTGGTTTCATGTCCCGGACGCAGAGGATCCACGACGGTGATCAACACATCCGGTTTGTAAAAAGAGGTGTCGTTATTGCCGCCGTCCCAGAGAATGACATCCGCTTCCTGTTCCGCCTGGCGCAGAATCGCTTCATAATCCACCCCTGCGTAGACAATGGATCCGCGATCGATATGCGGTTCATATTCTTCCATTTCTTCAATGGTGCAGTTATGAGCGACCAAATCATCCAGCGTTTCAAACCGCTGTGCTTTTTGGGCGGTCAAGTCTCCATACGGCATGGGATGACGAATGGCGACAATTTTTTTGCCTCTTTGTTTAAGAATTTCAGCCACCCGGCGTGTGGTCTGGCTTTTTCCGCAGCCGGTTCGGACAGCGCACACAGCCACCACCGGAACCTTGGATTTCAACATGCTGTGACGCGGGCCCAGAAGAGAAAACGTGGCCCCCAGTGCATTCACCTCCGAGGCCTTGTGCATAACATATTCGTGCGGCACGTCACTATAAGAAAAAAATACCTCATCCACCTGCTGGGATGTGATCAGATTACCCAGTTCGTCTTCGGGAACAATAGGGATGCCCTCAGGATACAAGCCGCCAGCCAATTCCGCCGGATATCGCCGGCCTTCGATGTTGGGGATTTGTGTCGCTGTAAAGGCGACGACATTATACTCATCATTGCCTCTGAAAAATGTGTTGAAATTGTGAAAATCACGTCCTGCTGCTCCCATAATGACAACGTGCTTGGGTTTCATAGCTCCTCCATTTTGTCGGATTTGTGTCATCTGGCTCATTCAAGCTGTTTTTATTGACATATTTAATTTCTGTATCTTGCTGCAGTTGCTTTTTCATTTCGATCAAGATGCGTTTTACATCATCAAGTTCCGTTGTGTTAAAAAGTTGTCGTCTTGTTTTCGAACTATCCGGCAAGCCTTTCAGATACTGAGACAGCTGTTTGCGCATTTTCAGTATGGCACGGTCAGCACCGTACCAGTCCACTGCATAATCAAGGTGCTGCAGACAGATGTCAAGACGTTCAGCGAAGGAGGGATGCTCCGGAATTGTATGAGCGTTGAGCGCTGTATGAATTTGCGGGAAAATCCAGGGATTGCCCATGGCGGCGCGTCCGATCATAACCATATCGCAGCCGGTCTGATCAAACATATCACGGGCGTCCTGACCGGTGTGGATATCTCCGTTACCAAAGACCGGGATCTGCACAGCCTGTTTGACTTTGGCAATTAAATTCCAGTCCGAGTGTCCCGTGAACCCCATGGTCTGGGTTCTGGGATGCAGTGCGATTGCAGCAATGCCGGTATCCTGCAGGCGCCGCGCGGCTTCAACTGCGATAATGGACTGATGATCCCAGCCGCTGCGGATTTTTGCCGTCACCGGAATAGATGTGGCGCTAACCGCAGCGCGTGCTATTGCCGTGAGACGCGGCAGATCCCGTAACAGAGCGGAACCGGCTCCGCGTTTTATGATTTTTTTGGCCGGACAGCCAAAATTCAAATCGATAAAATCAGGTTGTTTTTCCGCAATAATTTGAACCGCATCAGCTATAATATCTGGTTCGGCTCCGAATAGCTGAACAGAAACCGGACCTTCTGATTGGAAAAATTCGGCAAGAGCCAGTGTTTTGGCCTGATGTCTGATCGTACCATCTGCGCTGATCATTTCAGTGCAAAGGAGTCCCGCACCAAATGTTCGGCACAATCTGCGAAACGGAGGGTCAGACCAACCGGCCAGTGGAGCCAGTGCAGTTGGGTTTTTTATGTCTATACCACAAATATTCAAGGCGGGCGAATATAAATGTTTTAACAGTGATAGTCAAGGTTTTTTCCGGCCACGGCATTATTTAGAGCCGATTTCAATCATTGTGTTAAAAGTTTAATGCGTGTAAATACGTACTCCAGCTGGTCGTGTTTTAATACAATCCGTTTGTAATGAGAGTTGCCAAGCCGCTCGGGACCCGAGTCATATATCCGGACTTTTTTCTGCTTACGGCGATCATCATACCAATAAATCAGGTAAATGTTACCGTCATGAATTTCCAGGGCTGTGATACCGCGTTTTCCGGTCACACAGCCGGAATTGAAAATACAGGGAATCAGCAAGGTACTGTTATACAAATGACTGCCCATGGTCGGTTCGCTCTCTGTAACCCGGTGTAGCTCTTTTTTATAAGCTTCAATATCTATGATAATCTCCTGTCTCTCTTGCTCAGATGCCTGAGGATACAGACGCACCAGGTTTTCAATCTTGAATTTTAAGGTATCTTCCTTGCTCATAGATTCGAACAGGGGTCGATGGGTGTGCCCGATGATGGAGACAATGTGCTGCTTGCTGGAAAATTCGTATATGTTTTTTTCAATGCTGTACTTTTTTTCATTGTCCAAAGCTTTGGATAAATTTTTCAAGCCCAGCGGTTTTACAATGTGCCGCAGCAAAAATCCAAACAGCGTATTGTATTTGTCGAATCTTGTAGTCCCCTGGTGGCCATGAAAAACAAGAAACACATCAGAATGATAGATGAACTTGATAGCATGGTGCAGATTCTCAGAGTAACGATAATCTTGCCGGTACGACAAAAGATAATCGTGGTTGCCGATCATTTTATGCAAACGCCCCCTTGCCTTGAACTGGTCAAACAGATCAAAAACATCTGACCAGGTCTCCATGATTTTCCCCAGGCGGAATTTATGCAGTTCCTCCACATCACCATTCAGCACAAGTCGATAATCCTGTTTCAAATAATAATCGCGCAGAACCGTGGTAAACAGTTTTGAGTTTCTTTTAAAATCATCGCGCCGTTTGTTATTGCCCATGTGCAGGTCACTCAGGAATAAAATTTTATCCTGATCCGCGATCTGTATTTCCGGGGCTGTTTTTAAAAGATCTGTGAGTTTTTTCTGTATCATACTGACCAGGTATATTTTTCGAGTTCTGTTTTCTTTAGCGCGTCTTTGATTTGGGCCTGCCAGTCCGGGACTCCCGATTCGGCTTTGTGAACCTGGTCCATTTTTGCCTTGGTTTCCGGACGTTGCGGTACCAGATAACTGCAGCAGTCATCATGCGGCTCAATGGACGTCGTAAAGGTGCCCAGGTCGCGTGCTTTTTTAATAATGCTGTCCTTGTCCAGCCCGGATAACGGACGCAATACCGGCATGGTGATGGCGTCGTCAATCGCGGCGATGTTTTCCAATGTCTGTGAAGCCACCTGTCCCAGACTGTCCCCCGTAACCAGGGCCCGCGCGCCTTCCTTTTCAGCCACTTTTTGTGCCAGCCTGTACATCATGCGCCGGTATAAAATAACCCTGAACTTTTCCGGTGCGCCTGAAATAATAGCTCGCTGAATAGAGGCCAGTGGAACGAGGTACAGTTTTGAACGATATTGATAGCGGGTCAAATGGCGTACCAAAGCTTGCGCGTTGTAGATAGAGGATTTTTCCGTATAGGGATAACTGTGAAAATGGACGAAAATATTCTGACATCCCCGTGTCATCATCATGAACGAGGAAACCGGTGAGTCGATACCGGAAGAAAGCATACTGACGACTTTGCCTGTACTGCCGACCGGCAGTCCGCGGATGCCGCGGATGCTGTTCACGGAAAAAAATACTTTTTTATTGAAAATTTCAATGGAAATGGTCAAATCCGCCTGATCGCTCAAATCTACGGGTTTGCCGAGTTGCATGTGAATTCTCGAACCCACGATCCGGTTGATTTCGACCGATGTATGGGGAAACTGTTTGTCAGCGCGCCTCGTGTCAACGCGGAATGTGTTAAAAGACATGGACTTTACGATGTCGAAAACCTGGTCTTTTAATGTGTCAGGATCGCGCGATCCGGGATAGGCCGGCCGCAGATAGGCAATACCGACCACGTGTTGCAGGCGGTCGAGTATTTCCTGCGTCTGATCCATGTGATTGAAAAACAGCAAAAAACGTCCGTAATCCATTTTGACATGGCAACCGGGCAAACCGTTTAAAGCATGATTGATGTTGTCGCGCAAACGGGCTTCGAAAAAGCCGCGGTTTCCCTTTTTCAGGCTGATTTCACTGTGATGAATGATGATACAGGGGGTTGCGTGTTCCGACATTATTCTTTTCCTGATATGAAAAATCCGGCGTTTTTCAGGCCGGATTGTTATTTAAACAATAGCAAAGTTATTGATTGCAAAATTTTCAATGCGGGATGATTTCATCACCCTTTTTTATTTAACGACCACACCATTCAGTACCGTATCGCTGATCATTTGGGCCGCAATATTGAGATCCAGATTTTTACTCGCTGAAAGCGCGTAATTGGAGGATATATGATCGACCGCACCAAATACGATTTGTTTGAAAATGCTGGGATGGATATCCGTGCGAAATTCTCCCTTTTCCTGACCCTGTGAAAAGGCAGTGCCGATGATATCCAGATATTCCTTGAAACGTGTTCCGTGATAATTATGCAAAAATTTGTTGCTCTGTCTCAGCTCGACTTCAAAGAGCACCGCCAGGTCGGGATTGTTTTTGACGATTTCAAAGTGCTGTTCAATGAATGTAATGATTTTTTCCGTTGCTGTGCTTTTTTCCTGCATCAGAGTTCTGATTCGTTCAATAATAGGGGCCATCTCTTCTTCAAAAATCGATATCAGCAGATCGTCCTTGTTTTCAAAATATAAATAAGTCGTGCCGGTGGCAACACCTGCTTCTTTGGCGATATCCTCGACTTTGGATTTAAAAAAACCATGGCGCGCAAAGACCTTGATGGCAGCCTTTAACAAACGAGTGCGTTTGGACTCATTCATATACTCGCTTCCTCCATTTACTAAATATTCTGAATAATGTTCAAATATAGGAAACAAATGGTGAAAAAACAAAATGAAATTGAAATTGATGCAAATATTTCCTTGTCTTGTGTGTATCAATATATGTATATTGGTCTATTCCACAGACCATCCATCGTAGAATGCATCATCGGTAGGGGTTCTCCGTATTTCGGTTTCATCGATTTATTGGAATTAACGAAACATTCAAAATGAATTCACGTAAACCAGAACAAAATGGAAAGAGGGAACAATGAGTAATGTACAATCACAGGAAAAGGATATGAATGTTTTTCAGAGAATTATTAATGTTTTTCTGGCGCCGACAGCCACCTTTACTGCAGTCCGCGAGAAACCAAAATGGATCATTCCATTCATTCTTATTCTCTTAATCGGCTTGTTTACAACTTTTATGCTGCAGCCGGTCATTGCAGACATGCAGAAAGAAGCCATGATCAAGCAATATGAAAAAATGGGAATGAGTCAGCAGGAAATGGATCAAGCCCTGGAAAAGGCCCGGCAATGGTCCGGACTTTTCGTCTATCCGTCTGCTTTGATCGGTGTGGCTATGATGCTGGCTGCAGGAGGCCTGGTCTGGTTGTTTGTCGGTAATACCGTTTTGGCCAGCAGTATGACCTTTCATCAGGCCATGGGATTAAATGTCTACCGGTACCTGATTATTTCCCTGGGAGGTCTGATAAAACTGCCGATTATGCTGTCAAAGAACAGTATGGACGTGCATTTCAGTCTGGCTACGTTTATGCCGTCTGACGCCAGCTCTGGATTTTTATACAAATTTCTGGCAAATATTGAAGTCTTTAACATCTGGTCGATCGCTGTATTGTGCATCGGACTTGCGGTGATTACCCGGGCAGATGTTAAAAAGGTTTGGCCCTGGGTGGCAGCGCTTTTTCTGATTTATTATCTGGCTGCAGCCGGCCTGGGAACCGCATTTGGTCAATAAGCGAAAACGTAAATATGGAGACCCTATCATGAAGAAACGAATTCTATTGATGATCGTCCTGTGCTGCTCTGTTCTGTCTGCACAGGAAACTCTTGACCTTGATCAATGTATTAATATCGCCCTGCAAAATAATTCTCAGCTTCGAATAGCCGAGACCCAGGTGGACATTTCCGGCACTCAGGTTGTCAGCGCGCGCTCAAATTGGCTGCCGACTGTCGGACTCAGCTCGGGGCCGGAAAAACCATTCAGGGACCGCGCTCCCTGAAAGAGAATGTACCGGTGGCAACCGATCCGGAAACGGGCAGGGTTATTTATGAACAACGACAGATCAACCAGAGCAAAACAGAGTGGAATCAATACTCTTTTGGAGTGTCTCTGGATCAGACTCTGTATGATTTCGGCCGTACGACAAATTCGATCCGCACGGCAAAAGCCATTCAGAAAGCAGATCAGCACCGACTGATCAGTCAGCGGCATCAGGTTATCGCTAACGTGAAAAAAGCGTATTTTGACCTCTTAAAGGCGCGTGAGGTAAAGGATGTGTATGTAGAGGCTGTCAAGGCTGCCAAAGAAAATATGGACTATCATGAATCCATGATGGATATCGGATTAATGTCCAAGGCGGAAATCTATCAGGCCAAAGTAAATATCAGCAATCAGCGTGCAAACCTGATCAATGCGCAGAATGAAATTCAATTTGCCAAAGCCGCCCTGAATAATTCAATGGGGCGTAATCCTTCAACACCATTTGAAATTCCTCAAAGAGATGTCGCGCCGGTCTTTCCTGACTATGATTTTGAAAATGCCGTCGAGATTGCACTGGAAAATAATGAATATTTAAAGGCCCTAAATTTACAGGTCAAAGCCGAGGAATTTGCAATCCGTCAGGCCAAAGCGCGTTATTACCCCGTGATCAGCGGTGGCGCTTCCTACAACCGGATGAATACTGATGCCGGGCGTGTGTACACGAAAAATCTGGATGAAGACTATGCAATAAGCATCGGTGCAAACTTTAATTTTAATATTTTCAATGGACTGGCTGATAAAACCGCGATCCAGCGTCAAATTCTGAACAAAGAAAATGCGCTGGAGCGCCTGCGCGAGGAGAAACGTCTGCTTTTGACGGATGTGAAACAGTACTTTCTGCAGCTCAAAGCGTTCAAAGATATTATTGAACTCAATCAAATGAATATTGAAGCCTATGAGGAAAACTTGAAACTGCAGAGAGAAAAACGCCGTGTCGGTTCCGGAACAGAACTTGAAGTGACGCAGGCGCAGGTTGAATTGGTGAACGCTAAAGAAACGCTGGTGCGCGCCCGCTATAATACAAAAATTGCCGAAGCGCATCTCCAGGCCGCTCTTGGAACTATTGAGCAATAATCATGAGGAAAAAATCCATGCACGAGTATCGAACTCCCATATCACTCATTTTCATTGGTCTGCTTTTAATCACGGTCATCGCATGCGAGAAAACAGAAGGCGAAGGAAGCGGCGGCGTCTCTCCCAGCAGCAGTGAACCCAGAATTCTGGAGGCATTTACATGCGCGGACGTGCAGGATAATCTGCCTCTGGGTATCGATAATCAGTTTTTTGTCGATGAAACCATCTATCTGTGGATGCACTGGGAAAATGTACAGGGTGATCATTCCATGCGCGTCTTGTGGGTTGATCCTGATAATGATATCATAGAAAAGACACAAACGTTTACATCCGAAAGCGGATTTTATACCATCTATTTCTGGATCGATACGTCCTCATCAGCGCCTGTGGGACAATGGCTGGCTGAGATTTACCTAAATGGTTATTTGATCCGAAGCTATACATTCTGGCTGGATGCCTAAATGCCAACGTATAACAGGAGATTGCAAATGTCAAAAAAGAAAATCATCATAGGAGTTGTACTTTTACTGGTTATTGGTGCGATGGTGTTTGTGAACCTGAGAAAACGCCACGGTGATGTTACCAAAGTCACCGTTACCAAAGTCAAAAAAGGCTCAATCACTGAATCCGTCTCCGGTTCCGGATATATACAGCCGGAATTGGACGTGGAAATTTCCGCAAGAATTTCCGCAGAGATTATAGAAATTCATATCAAAGAAGGGGATACCGTTAAGAAAGGTGAGCTTTTGGTTGATCTGGACCGGCAGCGTTATGAAGCTCTCCTGGAACGCGCCGAGTCGGGAGTGCTTTCTGCCGAAGCAACATTGAAAAAAGCAATGGCTGATTATAACCGCATTAAACAGTTATATGATCAGGATTTAAAATCTCAGGCTGAACTGGATGCCGCGGAAGCTGATATGATGCTGGCAAAGAGTCAGCTGCAGCAGACGCGCGCCTCTCTGCGTGAAGCCGGGGACAACCTGGCCAAAACCCGGCTTGTTGCTCCGATCAACGGTGTTGTGACCAAACTCAACAAGGAAGAAGGCGAAATTGCGGTGGGGTCTGAATTTCAGGCCGATCCTATTATGACTGTCTCTGACTTGAGTCAAATGGAGGTTTTGGCTGAAATTGATGAAAATGATGTTGTGCTCGTGGAATTGGATGATATTGCTAAAATCGAAGTGGATGCGATTCCCGATACGGCGCTGGAAGGCACAGTCTCGGAAATTGCCCATACGGCTACAACACTCGGACGCGGAACCCAGGAACAGGTGACCAATTTTGAAGTAAAAATCGCCATTACCACCCCGTTCAAAGCGCTCAGACCCGGAATGTCATCCACAGTAGACATTGAAACGGAAACAAGGGATTCGACGCTGTATGTGCCCATTCAATGTGTAACAATGCGGGAGGTTGATCAGGATTCCACATCCCGCCCAAAGGATAAAGAGGAAAAACAAAAAGTGGTCTTTGTGGTGCAAGCGGATACAGTACAGCTCACACCGGTGACGACAGGCATCAGCAGCGAAACAGACATTGAGGTCTTGACCGGACTGCAAGAGGGCGATCAGGTGGTTACCGGAAGCTACAAAGTGATTTCACAGACGCTGAAGGGCGGTGATGCCGTCAATATCCAAAAAAGCCCTGAAAAAAATGATAATTCAGAAGAGTGAGGTTTGATATGTTGATCGAATTTAAGGATATTAAAAAAATATACGAAATCGGAACAGTCACCGTTCCGGCTCTCCAGGGAATCAGTTTGAATATCAACCGTAACGAGTATGTGGCTATCATGGGGCCCTCGGGGTCCGGCAAGTCGACGTTGATGAATATTGTGGGATGTCTGGATACCCCGTCGTCCGGGCTGTACAATTTGAACAATTCCAATGTGAGCAATATGACGGATAATGAACTTGCTGAAATCAGAAACCGGGAAATTGGATTTGTATTTCAAACCTTTAATTTACTTCCGCGTGCCAATGCCCTGCATAATGTAGAGATGCCTTTAATTTACAACGGCACGCCTGCCGTCAAACGCCGTGAACTGGCGAAACAAGCTCTGCAGCGGGTCGGTCTGGCGGATCGTATGGATCATAAACCCAATGAACTGTCCGGCGGCCAACGTCAACGCGTTGCCATTGCCCGGGCGCTGGTCAATAACCCTTCGATCATTTTGGCCGATGAGCCCACAGGAAACCTGGACAGTAAAACCGGTGAGGAGATTATGGAGATTTTCGCCGATCTGCACAAAGCCGGTAACACCATTATACTGGTCACACATGAGGAAGAATTGGCCGAGCACGCCAATCGCGTTTTGCGTCTCAAAGACGGATTCATCGATCATGATGGTGTCAATCAGAAAAAACAAGGCAAAGTGAATGCCGGAGCAAATACCTGATAAACGTGATTCAGAGGTCTTATGAATTTTTTAATCTATGTCGGTGAAGGTCTAAAGATCGCGTTCCAAGCCCTGCGGTCTTATAAAATGCGTTCCACTCTCACGACTCTGGGTGTGGTAATTGGTGTGACCACGGTTATTACGATTGTCACTCTGGTGCAGGGACTGAACACTGCCTTTAAAAGCGAATTGTCTTCCATTGGAACCAATACGCTTTATATCAATAAATATCCCTGGGTCATTATGAGTCAGGAAGAATGGATCAGGGTGCGCAACCGCCCGAATATCACCATGCAAGAAGCGGAAAAAATCAAAGATTGGTCGCAATATGCCGCTGCTGTGGCGCCGACTCTGGATACGCGCAGAAATGCCAAATACAGAGAACGCAGCATCAAGGATGTTTCGATTATCGGCACCACCGCGGATTATCTGCTGACTTCGAATACGTTTCCGGAAAAAGGCCGCTTTTTGTCTTCCGTTGATGTGGATCATCGTCGGGCGGTCTGTGTACTGGGTCAGGATGTGGTGGATGAACTGTTTCCTTATACCGACCCCCTCGGCAAACGGGTGAATCTGGGGGACGTAATTTCACCGTGATTGGCGTTTCAGAACGCAAGGGTAAAATGTTCGGGGAAAGCCAGGATCAGGTGGCCATTATTCCCATGGGTGTGTTTCAATCGGTATTTGGCGCCCGCTGGCGGTCTGTTTCTATCGAAGTACAGGTAGATTCTCCTGAACTGATAGAGGATGCGGAAATTGAACTCACCGGATTGATGCGGCGTATACGCGGTTTGCCGCCGTCAGAAAAAAATGATTTTAATATCAATCAGCAGAGCACTCTGGTGGATACCTATAATAATATCACAAAGAGTTTGTGGGCTGTTGCAATTGGAGTGGGCACCATTTCGTTGTTGGTGGGGGGGATCGGTATTATGAATATCTTGCTGGTATCGGTCACCGAACGCACACGGGAAATCGGGGTGCGTAAAGCGCTCGGCGCACGTCGTTCACATATTATGGTGCAGTTCCTTATCGAATCTGTCATGATCTGCGCGCTCGGGGTGCTGATCGGAATTGGGCTGGCGCTTGGCCTTGCCAGGCTGATCGAGTCTTCAACACCGCTGCCGGCCGAGGTAACCGGCTGGGTGATGATCCTTGGATTGGTGTTTGTTTTTACCATTGGTATCTTTTTCGGGTTGTATCCGGCCGAGTAAGGCTGCCCGATTAAATCCCATTGATGCCCTGCGTTATGAATAACGGTGGAGGTTTTGTGAATTTATCGGAAAGTTTCGGAATGGCATTAACCGCCATTCGTATGAATAAAATGCGGTCCACATTGACGCTGCTCGGTATTATTATCGGTGTGATGACCATTATTGCCATGCAGTCCCTGATCACCGGACTGCGCAACAGTGTTACCAGTGAATTGAGCGTTTTAACCTCAAATGTTTTCCAGGTACAAAAGTATCCGCCGGTTGGCAACTATGATCGGCGGGAATATCGCAATCGCAAAGATCTGACGCGCAAAGACGCCGATGCGGTGCGTCAGTTTGCTACAGCTGTTGAAGCTGTGGGCGCCGAGGTATGGGAGTTTGGGCAGGAAATTCAGCATGCGGATAAAAAAACTCCGCCTACGATCACTCTGGCAGGCGGGACGCCCGAATTTTTGCAAAACAATGGTTATGTGATGCAGCGCGGACGGTTTTTAACTGAAATGGATGTGGATTACAGCCGTAATGTGGCCATTATCGGTGTTGATGTGCTGAATGAATTGTTTCCCTACAGCGATCCCATGGGAAAAGAAATTAAAATTCACGGCGAACGCTTTTTGGTTGTCGGCCTGTTGGAGGAAATGGGCGATGTGCTGGGCAATACGCGTGACAACCGGGCCATCATTCCCATTACCCGGTTTGAAAAAATATTCGGCAAAGAGCGTTCGATTAATATTACGGTCAAGGCAAAGAGTCCGGAGCTTTTCGATACGGCAATGAATCAAACGATTGGTATTTTACGTGCGTCCCGTAAAGTTGAACCGGGCCGGGAAAATGATTTTGAAATACGCACAAATGATATGCTGATTGATTTTTTCGACAATATGACCAAATATGTGCGAATTGTTGCGATCGCTATTGCATCCATTTCTTTGATTGTCGCTGGCGTGGGCATTATGAATATCATGCTGGTATCGGTCACCGAACGCACCCGGGAAATCGGCATTCGAAAAGCCATTGGAGCCAAACGCCGGGATATTCTCTGGCAGTTTATGGTGGAAGCTGTGGTGTTGAGCCAGGTCGGGGGCGTGGTCGGCATTTTACTCGGAATTCTCATCGGAAAAGTTGTCGAAATGAGCGCTCCGGTGCCTGCCGCAATTCCCACCGGCACGGTGATTTTGGGACTGTTATTCTGTTCCGTGGTCGGGATTGTGTTTGGTGTCTATCCCGCTACCAAGGCTTCGAAACTGGAACCCATTCATGCGCTGAGGTATGAATAAAATATTCAGCTTGCCGGTTTTACCGGCAAGCGCCTTTAGCCTGTCTTTTTTGATTCGATATTTCAATCAACCCGTATCCATTCTCATCTTACCGTCTCATGATCTGTTATTTCTCGTTCCGTCTTTACAATTCCCTCCAATAAAGGCTTGATTCTCTCCTCTGTGTATTGTAACTTTACATCTTAAAAACAAGGACCTTTTGTGAAAGATTTTAAAGATACTGTAGAATTTATCAAAACTGCGATACAAGCGCAAATATTTGAACGTCTGCAGTCGGAACAAGGCACTTTATTGTACAGTCCTGTGCATTATGCTTTGGATACCGGCGGAAAACGCCTGCGTCCGGTTCTCCTGTATCTGACATATCAGCTGCTCTCGGACCCGGATCAGAGCGTGCTCGATGCCGCTGCCGCTGTGGAAATTTTGCATAATTTTACACTGGTGCATGATGATATTATGGACCGGGATGAACTGCGGCGCGGAAAAGAAACCGTTTATAAACGCTGGGATGAGAATGTGGCGATTCTGGCCGGTGATGCGATGCTGGTCAAGTGCTATGAAGCCCTTTCCTTTGTGTCTTCTAAACTCCTGCCTGGCTTGATGTTTGACTTTTCCCGCGCGATTCTCGCGATTTGTGAAGGCCAGATGATGGACATGTCATTCGAAACGCGTGATGATGTGACATTGCTGGAATATTTTGATATGATTGACAAGAAAACCGCGCGGCTTTTTGCACTTGCCTGCGAAAGCGGTGTTTATCTGGCCGGCGCGTCATCCGAGCAAAAAAATGCCATGCACCAGTATGGTATGGCGATCGGTCGGGCGTTTCAGATACAGGATGATCTTTTGGATGTCTCTGCTGAAGAGTCTGTGCTCGGAAAAGATGTGGGCAGCGATATGATCAACGGGAAAAAGACATTTCTGGTACTGCACATGAACGAGAATATGAACAGCGAACAGCGCCGGCAAATGACTCCGGCGCTGGATGCTCTCAACTCGGATCCGAACAGTATTCGTAAAGTTTATGATATTCTCAGGGACATTGGAACGATCAAAGCCGCCCAGTCGGAAATACAGACCGCTCTCGTGGATGCGAAACAGGCCCTGTACCATTTTCCGTTAAACTCAGCCAGACAGTCGCTGGAAGATCTGGTGAAACTCATTGAACATCGTACTTTTTGATTATGCGTTATTTTTTCTGGATTCTTATTCTGCTGTTAATGGCCTTTATGGCTTCGCGGCTCATTTCTCTGATACTTCGCGGAAAGCTGTTCGAAGAGGGCGCGTTTAAAAAAGAGATCAAAGAGAGCGGCAAAACCCTGTGGCTGGGGATGCGGTTGTTTGTTGTGATCTGGCTATTGTACTTGTTGTTGCTGCATATTGTCAGTAATCGTTAATGGAATCATGTCATGCAAAATCATTTGTATTATAAAAACGCTCCTCTGTTGATTACCTGCGCCAAAGCTGTAACGCCCTGGCTGGCCGCAGAACTTCGCGGTCTCGGATACCACATCGACGAGGAACTCAAACTTGGCGTTTTCATCCGCGGCACGCTCAAAGATGCGATTCTGCTGAATATGAAACTGCGCACCGCTTACCGGGTGCTGCTGCAGTTAGAGTCCGGAACCGCCCAATCTCCCTATGATCTGTATCAGGCGGTCAGGCAGGTCAAATGGGAGAATTATCTGGATGTGGATGGGTATATCAGTGTCACGTCATCAGTCATGCATCCGTCCATTCGGGACACACGCTTTGCCAATATGAAAGCAAAGGATGCAATCGTTGATCGCATGAAACAGATCTATGGACGGCGTCCGGATTCCGGGCCGTCGCGCGACCGGACGGTTGTCTTTTTATACTGGCACGACAATTCATATTCAATTTACCTGGACACGTCCGGAGAGCCGTTGACAAAACGGGGATACCGAAAAATTCCGCTCAAGGCGCCGATGCAGGAATCTCTGGCCGCTGCAGTGGTTTCCGCCACCGGATGGGATATCAACGAGCCGTTCGTCAATCCTATGTGCGGCAGCGGGACCCTGGCTATTGAAAGCCGCGCTCAAAGCGGCGAACAAAGCGCCGGGATTGACTCGTGATAATTTCGGCTTTCAGCATATTAAAGGATTTACCCGCGATCATTACAACGCATTGTGCGATTCCCTGAAACAGGACATTCAAGAAACTCTGCCAAACAAGATTATTGTGTCCGATCGGGACGCGCACGCCGTTAAAGCCGCTGAAAAAAATGCCAGGAACGCAGGTGTGGATCATTTGCTCCAGTTCCAGGTTTGTGACTTTGCAGAAACCCCCATTCCTCCGGGTAAAGGATGTATCGTGTTTCAATCCCGGCTACGGCATGCGTTTGCAGCAGCAAAATCAGCTCAAATCCCTGTACAAACGCATCGGCGATTTTATGAAACAAAATTGCGCCGGATATAGCGGCTATGTGTTTACCGGTAATTTAAAACTGGCGCCCGAGATCGGTCTGAAACCGCAAAGAAAATACGTGTTTTTCAACGGGGATATTGAATCACGGCTGCTGAAATACGAACTCTATGCCGGCAGCCGCCAGGCGGGATGAGGAATCCAAAGCCAACGATGAAAGTGAATAACGGGATTACGATCTATACATAACTTTTAATAATATGCACAGATTTTACGGTTCGGCAAACCATTCACGACGCCTCCACTCGAACCATTCATCAATGCGTTCAATCCTTCGATAACCGGCTTTATACCCCCAGGCATCATCTTTATCCACATAAAATTGAAATTCGACATTGTACATCTTTTTATTGATGCCTTCCCACATGGCATGTAATAATCGGAACCCCCGGACCGTAAAGCTGAATCCATTCATCGCAGTCTTCCGGCGGCAGACTGAGAATCAGACCGGATTGCCGTTTGTACTGCATGCTGCCGTGGGTTTGTTCGACAATGACCAGCTGATGCGTGTCGTATAACCCGAGTTCCTGTTCTATGATATATTTGTGCAGTCTTTGTTCCAGGGTCAAGGTGTCCGGTTCGGCCGCCAGAGGATTGCTGTCGAAGCGATCAATGACGCCGTCCCCGTCCGTGTCCGCGTTTTGCAGGTCCGTCCAGATGCGGCTCTCAACCAGATCGCTCCAACCGTCCAAATCCGAATCGCCGAGCAATGCCGATTTGGTTACTCTGAACATTTTTGTATCTGCATTTGAACCGTTTCGCAAATAATCCAGATAGGAAAGACGCTTTTCGACGCTGTCATACTGGACAATGAAATGCGGGAGCGTGACCCGGGCAGAGATATTTTTCCGAGGTAGAAGAGGGATGCCGGTGTACAGCGCCTGACTCCAGTTCTCGCCGTCCGTCGAGTTTGCAGCCCAAAATTCGTAGAATCCTAAATAATTGGAGACAAACAGGCACCAGGTCACCCCGTTATCCGCTAAAAGTTTGCAGGATTTCGGGTATTGACGTTGCGCCGACAGATCGCCCCAGGTATATTGCGGGATTTCAGGCTTTGCTTTTGTCGAAAGGCTTGTACCCAGTAAAAAAAGTGTCAATGTAAAATATTTCACGGTCTCTCTTTCCAATTGTTATACATGAATTGAATTATAAAACATGCGGAACTATTCCGGCTCCGGAAACGGGTGATAGAAATTTCCCGCCGTTTTGGTTGATTTACATGCAATGGTCATGGCCCATTTCGCTTCCCGGGGCTTTTGATGTCTGGAGCATCCCTGAGCATAAATGCGGCATTTTTGCAAAAGTGTTTCACGCGTTGCTTCGCTCTGAAGGTCCGTTAAATGGTTGCTCAGCAGACCGGACAAGGCCTGAATGCGGTAGCGGTCCAGGCCGTATTGCGTCGAGAGGCTCGGCCAGCTTCCCAGCTGTTTCAGAATGCAGGCATGCGGCAGATACAGGAACGGATAGTGCAGCGCGATGCGCAGCCACAATTCGTAATCTTCGCATGCGGGCAGGCTTTCATCAAACAACCCAACCGTTTCAAAGACACGTCTATGGATCAGTACAGATGATGCCGCCACAATACAGGCCGGCAGGCATTGATGATAAATCCATCCGTTATATTTTCGCCGCTGCTTGCGCGGATTGACCGCCTTTCCGTGGCGCAGCCAGTGTTCGCCGGTATAACATAGTTTATAATCGGGATTATTTTGCAGCGCCCGCCGCTGTAGCGCCAGTTTATCCACGCTCCATAGATCATCCGAATCCAGAAATGCCAGCCGATGATGTCGAGCCTTTTGAATGCCATGACTGCTCTTGCTGCAGCGACGCCCCGGTTTTCCTGGTAGGAATATCGGATTTGATCGCTGAATTTACAGAGAGCGGCTCCGGTATGATCGGTGGAACCATCGTCAACCACAATGATCTCATCAGCCGGATCGGATTCGATTCAGCACCCAGTATACAGCCTGTACGGTCAGATGTGACCGATTATAGCTGGGAATAATGACGGAAACCCGCAGCGGCTGATCGGCCGGTTTATTTGTTTGTGTCATATTGTTTGAACGGATCAGAAACGATCAGGGTTTCATTGCCTTTTAACTCAGAGACGGAGGCCTGACCGAGAAGGAACATGGAAATTTGAAATTCCGTTTTCAGTTTGTTGATATATTGGATGACGCGTTCCGCCGATTCGCCGGCATATTTCAAAAACGGGCCGGCAATACCGCGCATGCCGGCGCCCAGAATGACGGCTTTGGCCATATCAATGCCGGTGCGTATGCCGCCCGAGGCGATCAACGTACACTGATTGCGCATCGGTTTCAACTGCCTGAGCGCTGCGGGTGTCGGAAGCCCCCAGTCCTGAAATACCAAACCCAGTTGTTCGGAACGGGGAAAACGCGAATTTTCAATCCGGCTCCAGGACGTGCCGCCGCGTCCGGCTACGTCAATATAGCGGATTCCGGCATCTATGGCCAATTGTGCATCTTTGGCGGACACCCCGGCGCCCACTTCTTTAAGGATCACCGGAACGTGTAAAGACCGGCCGATTTCCCTGATTTTTTCCGCTAAATGAGCAAAATTCGTATCGCCTTCCGGCTGAACCGCCTCCTGCAGGGGATTCAGGTGCAGATACAAGGCATCTGCTTTTAAAATATCAACCGCCTGGCGGCAGTGATTCTCATCAAATCCGTAATTCAGCTGCACGCCGCCCAGGTTGGCAATGAGCGGCGCGGTGGGAGCGTTCCTGCGCAATTTAAAACTTTTTTTCGAGTTGGGCGCGGTAAACATTACACGCTGCGATCCGACAGCCAGAGCGACGTTCGTCGACTCTGCAGCTCTGGCAAGATTCCGGTTAATGGTTTCCATTTGGTCATGTTCGCCGCCGGTCATGGATGAGATAATGAGGGGAAACGAACAGCGTTTTCTCAAAAAATGAACAGAGGTGTCTATTTTGTCGAGATCAAGCTGCGGCAGAGCCCGGTTCACCAATTGAATATTGTCCCAGTATCTTTTGTCACGATCAGTTCCTCCGTCATTCATGATAATGTCGATATGTTCCATTTTGCGTTTGTTTACATGATCTGTCATAAAATCCCGCTTTTGTTTCTGGGAATGACTGGCCAATGCCGTTGTTTTGGGGCGGTTTTCTCTGTTTGTTGTAGAGTCTGCTTTAACATACGGTAGAATTTGCTAAATTTCAAGTTCATTTTTCAAATCTGTAGGACAATGCGTATTAAACCCGGGCTGTGTTTAACATTTTGATAATTAAGATTGCACTTTTTTACAAAATTGTTATATTTACAGGTATAGCAAAAAAAGACCATACCTTTATCATTCCGAGGTCATTGTTTATGCTAAAAATCGATTATGATCTGATCTTGTCTCGTTTACAAGAAAAAATCCAAAGGTTTTGGCCGTTATCCGCCCAAAAGATCCTGTTGATTGAGCAAGAATTAGATACAAAGCAGGGAGCTCCGGTCTTTACCCGTCAAGGCAAATATACATCGCGCGGCTGGACGGAATGGACCCAGGGCTTTCAATACGGCAGCGCCCTCCAGACCACGCCGGATGATGCAGTCTTTTTGGAGATCGGTAAAACCAATACCATTGAAAAAATGCCGATCCATGTGAGTTGATATGCGTTTATGACTATGGATCTTAATACTGTCAGCACATTCGGTAATCTGCTCAGACTGATGGCAGAAGAACAGATCGAGTATAATCCCTGGGAACGCCGGTATTACGAACTCGCGCTCAAGCTTTCTGCTGCTGTACAGGCCGGCCGCTGGACACAAATTGAGAATGGCGGATTCATGTATTCTTTTAACGGGCCGCATTCATTGTTTGTGGATACAGTTCGAACCTGCCGGATTTTGATGTTGGGGCATGCGCTGGGACACTATTTGCCCGGCGAGCACGATGAAAAAATATCGCTATTGAATCGTGCGCTTCAACATCTCGAATCAACAGCACGGTATTGCGTGTTTTACGGACAAGGCCGTGATCGCTGGGTCAGTGTGTACGGCAGAACCGCGCATGAATGTATATTTAATATCAATGATGATATTATCGCTGCCCCAATAGTCAGCAGGGGTATTCCGGATTTACCACCTGGACGCGCGGTTTATCCTGGCGGTTTTGGGATTCGCTGAAGAACTCGAATTCCTGCATACACTGGATGCTTCCGAATTTCAGGATACCGACGCAAAAAAACGATTCCATTCCATACTGCTAAAAGCTGCCAAAGCGACCTGTGATTTTTATATCGAAAATACCCCATAGATGGCATCCCGTATTGGGATACCGGGGCACCCGAACTTTATAAATTGGGCGATTATCTCGATCAGAAAGCCGATCCGTTTAACAAATATGAACCCGTGGACAGTTCCGCTGCTGCGATTACCGCCCAGGGCCTGCTTCGGCTCGGACATTTCCTCAAACAAAATGGTGAGCCAAAGACCGGGGAACGGTATTTTCAAGCCGGTCTCACGCTCCTGTAATCGCCTGCTCGAATAAACCCTATCGTAGTATATGCGGTAATAAATTAGGCCTGTTCTTCATTCTATCTATCATCAGCCCAATGCCTGGGATTATGTGCCTGAAAAAGGTACGGTTGCTCACGGCGAATCCTGTATGTGGGGGGACTATCATATGCGCGAACTCGTTTTGTACACGCAGCATTTAATTCTGAATAAACCGTATTATACATTTTTTAATTGTCTGAATATGGAAACCTGACCGGTAAACCCCATTACCTCTATTTCATGCAGCATAGGCGCAAAAACAGCATTGAACCGATTTGTTGCTCAGGCCATGGAAGCCAATGATGCCGATTCCGGAGGTGCTGTGTCCAGTCGGGCGATAGAGCGTTACAAAACCCTTGCCAGCGGCGGCTGGGGAATCATTGTGGTGGAAGCATTGTCTGTTACGCAACAGTCCATGGCCCGTCGGCACGGCATGATCATAAATGAAAAAAATCTGGACGGATTTAAGCGTTTGGTTCAGGCGGTCAAAACAATCCATCCCGACTGTGTGTTGCTGTTCCAGATTACGCATGCCGGCCAAAACAGCAATCCCGGATTCAGTGAAAAAGTCCGGATTTGTCCACAAGGACCGGCGGATGCCCGCTACCTTTCTTCAGACGAGATCGAGCGCATTGCTGATCTTTTTGTAAATGCTGCTCTCCTCGCCCACCGGGCCGGGGCCGATGGTGTGGATTTTAAAATGTGCCATGGCTATTTCGGGGCCGAAATGCTGCGGCCGGCGAATACCCGCGATGATAAATGGGGTGGACCTTTCAAACAGAACACGGTTCCTGAAGAAATGCGTTAAAGCCATCCAGTCTGAATGCTCAGCGAATGATTTTGTGCTGGGCTCCAGAATTTCTTTGTACGAAGGCATACGCGGCGGCTGCGGTACTGCAGGCCCGGATGAGCTGGTTGAAGACCTCACAGAAATGCTGGACATGATTCGACTCTTGCATCAACTGGGTATGCAGGTTGTGAATGTGTCCGCCGGGATTCCCGGTGTGACGTCCGAACTGACCCGTCCCGTTAAGGGCTCCCGTCATCTGACTCTTGATCATTTGCGCTATACCAAAACAGTAAAAGATGTTTTAAATTCCATCCAGTCCGAAATGCGTGTTATTGGTTCTGCGTATTCAGTATTGCAGAGCGAGGGAGTTGAACGGGCAGATGAAATGTTGAGAAAAGGATATACTGATTTTATCGGATGGGGTCGTCAATCCTTTGCTGATCCGTTGCTGCCGGAAAAATTGCTCAATAACAGAGCAATCAATTGGTGTACGGCCTGTTCCATGTGCTCGAAATTGATGCTTGCACAGTATCATGATGGATGTGCAATGTATAATTTGTACTATAAAAACTTGTATCAGCAAATGAGGAAACATCAATGAAAATAGCGCTGGTGACCGGCGGCAGCCGAGGAATCGGCTATGGGATTTCCCTGGAACTGGCGCGAGCTGGTTTTAATCTGGCGCTCTGCGGCCGTCGGCCGGAAAACGAGATAAGCGGAATGCTGCAAGAGTTACGGGAAACCGGCCGCGAGGTATTGTACTGCCCCTGTGATATCAGCAGCGCCTCTGACCGAAAAAGACTGCTAAAGACTGTTGTAAAAAAGTTCGCCAGGATTCATGTGTTGGTCAATAATGCCGGTGTTGCGCCCCGCAGCCGTAAAGATATTCTGAATGTCTATGAAAAAGATTTTGAATGGCTGCTGAAAATCAATCTGCAGGGTCCTTTTTTCCTGACACAATCCGTGGCAAATCAGATGATTGACTGCAAAACCCGTGACAGCGAGTTTAGCGGCTGTATCATTAACATTACGTCAATCTCTGCGTCTGTGGCTTCTGTTAATAGGGGGGAGTACTGTATCAGTAAAGCCGGACTTGCCATGATGACCAAACTCTTTGCAGCACGACTCGGAGACTATGATATTCCGGTTTACGAAATACAGCCGGGAATTATTAAAACGGATATGACCGCTGCGGTGTCTGAAAAATATGATAAACTGCTGTCGGAGGGGCTTACGGTTCAAAAACGCTGGGGATATCCCGTTGATGTAGCCCGGGCCGTGGTGTCGCTCGCGAAATGTGATTTTCCCTATTCGACAGGTTCGGTGTTTAAAATAGATGGCGGACTGACAATTCAGAGACTGTAATTCTATAATTTTGAAAGGATGGACCGATGAAAAACAAACGATACTGGATGATGTGCGTTGCGGCTGTTATTGTCATTGTTGTCCTGACGTTTACGCCGGTGGTCATTCCGGCCGGCCAGAGTGATCCGTTTTTCCTGAATATGCCCTACAGCCTGTGGTTGTCATTTTTTTTGACTCTGGCATTGGTGGGGCTCACGTTCCTGGGCAGCAGAGTTTTACCCTATGAACAGGAGGATGAATAATGATAGCTTGGGTGATTCTTTTATCCTCGCGCCGCCAGATGGCTACTGCTGGTTCTGGCCTCTTTAAAGTCCTATAAACGCGGACGTGATCCCCAGGAATTTATGCTTGCCGGATCAAATTTGGGAATTATTCTGGGCTTTCTGACATTTTCGGCTGCATTGTTCAGCGCCTTTACCTTCCAGGGGATGCCTGATTTTTTCCGACAACATGGTATCGGCGCCTGGATTTTTCTGGCGTTTTCCGATGGGGTGATGGTGTTTTTTATCCTGTGGTTTGGTTTAATGATCCGCAAAAAAGCCAAAAAACTCGGGTTTAAAGGTGTTGCCGGATTAACGTCGAATTCTTACGGCACACCGTGGGCCGGTTATGCTATGTTTGCCAGCGCTTTTATCTTTTTGATTCCTTATGCCGCAATACAAGTCCGCGGCATTTCTGTGTTTTTTGATGCTGCATTCCCTGATTTTCTTCCCTATTGGGGCTGGGCTTTGATTCTGGTGATTTTGATGATTCTTTATTCGGAAATCGGCGGATTCAAAGCGATTGTATACAGTGATGCAATTCAGGGCACAATCCTGTTGGTTGTGCTCTGGCTTATCAGTGTAACCTGTATTGTAAAACTCGGCGGACTGGGAGAAATGATGCAGCAGGTTCGCGATATCAATCCGGAATTATTGTCCATTCCGGGACCCAATGGTCTGTTTACACCTCAGTTTCTCATTGCCAGCATGATTGCCGTGGTTATGATTCCGGTCAGTCAGCCGCATATGACTACCCGGCTTGTGGTGATGCGCAATCTGAAATCACTTAAAACCATGACCGTTGCCGTCGGCTTATTCGCCGTTGTTATTATTCTGGCCACGGTGTTCATCGGTTTTTACGGTGCGGTGCAATATCCAGGCGCCTCTGCTCAGAAATTTTGGGCGAATGCGCTTTTATATGATCAGCTGGCTCCGGTAGCCGGTCTGGCAGTGGTGGGATTGTTCGCCGCCTGTCTGTCAACCACCAATGCGCAGATATTTGCGCTTGGCAATGAGCTGCGGTCTCTGCTTTCCGGAAGTGAAAAAAGAGTGATGCATCAAACCAAACTCGCCTTGTTTGTGTTTGCCATGCTGGTGCTGGTCTTTTCTGCAATCATGGGTGATCAGCTGGCGCTCCTGGCGCGGGTGAAGTTTTACAGGCACGTCGATGTTGGCGCCGATCGTATTGTGTGCGGTGACACAGAAAAAGCCGGGCAGAGAGATCATTGTTGTTTCTGCCGTCGGTTTTTTTGTTTTTTTAGGTTCTATTGCGGGAATTGTGCCGTCTAAACTGGGTGTGTTACGAATAGAAATAGTACTGTATCTCTATCTGACGGTTGCTACACTCCTGTCCAGCGCTGTACGTCGATTATCGAATAACTAGAGATTTTTAAATATAGTTTAAATAATCCGATACCAGCAAATGCAGCGGCGGTTCATCTTCCTGGATCTCCGGGAAACGGCCGACGTTTTCATAAAATCGATTGTCCGTATTGTCGTCATTGACAGCGCTGACTTCACCGACCATGACTTTACCGCTGCCCGGCTGGGCCCAGAATTCATGATACAGTCCCGGTTCCAGACAAACGCTTTCACCGGGCTGCAGGACAAGCTCTTCGCCCGGCTGAAAAGACCGCTCAATGCCGTCCACTCTGGCGCGCAGCGGATTTTCAGAAAGTGATTCATCCTTTGTTGATGAATACAGTTTCATGACAAGTTTGCCTCCTCCGCGGTTGATGATATCCTCCAGTTTGGACCAGTGAAAATGCATAGGGGTTATCTGCCCTTCCTCTGCAATCATGATTTTTTCCCCATAGACTTTATTATCTCTGATCAAATTTCCATTGCGAAGTGTAAAGAGCAGCAAACCACAGGAATAGTAATCATTTTTACCGAAATCAGTAATGTCCCAACCGAGCATATTATCAATGATCTCCCGGCATATCTCACCTTTACCATACCAGTCCTGAGGGGACCAAAACGCCCAGGGAGGGAGGTGGAATTGTCTTGAATTGAAAAAAAGTTTGGCTTGACTGATAATATGATTGATCTCGCTGCGTCTCATCCTGAGCCTCCAATTATGAATGGGTGATTTTATCAATAATTCTGGGTTTGATCCGCTGCTGCATTTCTTTTCCTGCTGTACCACTCTGGCCGCTGATCTGATCGAGAAGCATCTGTGCTGCCTTTTTACCGATAGTCATATGCGGCTGTTCCACAAGGATCATTTTTGATGTGAAATAATTTGGATCCATGCCGAAGCGCGCCATAGGAACAGAATGCCCCCGTTGTTTCAGTATAAAGGATGCTTTCAAAGCGATCCCGTTTGTGGTGACAAAAAATGCGTCCGGTTTATCCGGTCGTTCCAGACATGTTTTCAATGCAGCTCTGAGATCATTGGATTGATTATTCTGCTGCTTGAGCAGGATAATGTGGTCCTGATGGATGGAGAGCTTTTGATCTTTCAGTGCCTCACAATACCCCCTATACCTGTCCTGAATTGATGTAATGGCCAGATCAAAGCTGATATAGCCGATATTGCGGCATCCTTTTTCTACCAGACATTGCGTTGCCTGATAAGCGCCGTAAAAATCATCCTGTACCACATAAGCACTGTTTAATTCTGGCAGGTACCTGTCAATAAAAACAACGGGGTGTTGCTCTTTTACCAGTTCATGCAGGTGACTATAGTCATATTCGGTATCGCTGAAAGGAGCATTGAACGCGATGAGAAAACCGTCGACAAAGGATTTCAAATGATCAATATTGCGCTTTTCAAGCCCAGTGCTGAACCGGCTTGTGCACAGGGTCATATTGTAACTGTTTTCATACAAAATGTCTTCTATACCATGAATGATTTCATTCATATAGATTTCAAATACATTCGGCAGGATCACACCAATGATATTGGATCGTTTCAGATTTAGAGCGCTTGCAAAATAATTGGGGCGATAATTCAGTTCCTTTACTTTGCGCATAATTATCTTTTGGGTGTTTTTGCTGATATTGTATTTATCACCATCACCCTTGAGTACCAGAGACACTGTGGTGCGCGACACGCCCAGCGATTCAGCAATGTCCTTCATCGTTGGTTTCATGAGACTCCCTCCCGAGATGTTACCCGCTTAATCATAGCGTCCATAACGTTGCTTTCTCATCATAGTGCCAATTCGAATTTTTGAAATTTAGCTTGTTAAAGTTCCGAGTATTTCGGATAAACTCGCGTGTCTCATTAATTGATTTAACTCCGCTGACAGCATCAAATTCCTGAATATTCATGGCTCCCACTGCACAGGCCATTTGCAACGCCCGTTCAATGGATTCTCCTCCCAGCAGAGCTGTGATAAAACCGGCCACACTGCTGTCTCCGGCCCCTGTTGCCGAGGCAATGCTCTCGATATGATAGCTTTCTTTGAGCAGTTCCCGGCCTCCCCAATTTCTGGGATCCGCTGGTTTGGCGTGTCCCATGCTGGAAAGGGTGGCTGCATCTTTTGTTTTGATATAAATGCCTTTGGTTCCGCATTTAATCGCTGCTATTTTGCTTCCGTAATCCAGACATTTGTCTCCGATAAACGGAAGGAATATATCAATGTCCAGATAATCCAATATATCTTTATTTCCGGCAGCCCGGCTCAGATTTTTGTATTGTTCTTGATAAAGCATATAAATTGTTTCTTCAATGCTGGGAATAAAGATATCGACATAGGGAAGAAGTCGCTGCAGCAATGCATCCCAGTCAATTTGCCCGGATTCCGAGTTTATATCCGGAAAACACATATCCAGGGATGTGGTGACCCCCATTTTTTTCACGCGTTTGTACATATTCACCAACTCGTCACCGTTATTTTGAAGCATAGCCTGCATCACAGGCGGATAACCAAAATGAAACAAACGGGCCTGTTTGACAAGATCGTAATTGATATCAGCAGCCCGGAACGAATCGTTGGCCCCCGGATTGTGTAAAAACATGCGGTCGATGCCGGGAATGGCCAGAACAATAGAGTAGGACGTTTGTTCACCGTCAACCACTGTCATGCCGTCGTCGGCATTGATCTTTTTTAACAGATCAAGTATACCGCTGCCGAAAAAATCATCTCCGATTTTTCCGATCAGTTGGGTGCGCATGCCAAGTTTGTGCAGCGCAATACCAACATTTGAGACCTGGCCGCCGGTTGAAACCGCTGCACCCTCGACGTTAACCAGCCTGCCCGGTATAAAAATGTCCTGAATTCGCTGTTGTTTGCCGGGAGGAAAGGCGGGGATGATGTCCAGGCAGATATGCCCGGCTACAATGGCGTCGATAGTAACGTGAGACATGATTACAGCCTCCAATTCAGCAAAAGTTCCTAACGTAGGTTAGTAATTGATGCAAAAAAAACAAATCACTTTTTCAAGATAATTAAAAAATCGATCCAGTCAAGGAATTATCTATTAATTCTGAAATAGTTGATAAAAATGCGTCTCTCTATTGCTATTTGTCTAACAACTCGTTGAATCCGAACAAGTTTGGTTTGATTTCATACACTTGAAATAATTGACTTTTCGCATTGTTTTCTATTATATAAACAGGTGTAACCTTCTTGTTGGTCATATGACTGCGATTATCCCTGCATAAATCAAAAACTAAAGTATGATTGGAGGTCCTGTGGCATTAAAGGGCAGAAAACGTATTGTGATTGAACATGTGAGGCCGGAAATCAATGCCGGTCGTTTTCCGGCAAAACGGGTGGCCGGTGAAGAAATAACGGTTCAGGCGGATGTGTTCGGGGACGGGCACGATGTGGCGCGCGCCGCTCTCCTGTTCCGATTTCAGGATGAAAAAGAGTGGCAGAAAATTCTCATGCAGCCTGAAATCAATGACCGCTGGCACGCGAGTTTCCCGCTGAACAGAATTGGCCGCTATTATTATACCATACAGGGATGGATTGATCATTTTGCCACCTGGAAACGCGGATTTGAGAAAAAATACGAGGTCGGTCAGGATGTTGCCGTTGAATTGATGATCGCCGCCCGGCTCACGGAGGAGGCCGCCGGGCGTGCGCAGGACGCGGATTCTCAACAATTAAAAGAATACGCACGGGCGCTCCATGATCAAAACCGGGATACGGCAGCGAATATGGCGCTGGATGAGCCTCTGGAAGAATTGATGCTTCGCTATCCCGATCCCGAACTGTTGTATACCTTTGAACGTGAACTGCGGGTTGATGTTGATCCCCGGCACGCGCTGTTCAGCGCCTGGTATGAATTGTTTCCGCGATCCTTCGGGGAAAATCCGGGTGAGCCTGGTACGTTCAGGTCTTGTGAACGTATGATCCCGCGCATTGCCGACATGGGATTTGATGTGATTTATTTCCCCCCCATTCATCCGATCGGCGAAACCAACCGCAAAGGCCGTAACAATTCGCCGACCTCCGAACCGGGAGAGCCCGGAAGTCCCTGGGCTATAGGTTGCAGAGAAGGGGGGCACACATCCGTTCATCCTGATCTGGGCAGCATTGAGGACTTTGAGCATTTTGTGCAGGCAGCTGAACAGCGCCATATTAAAGTGGCGCTGGATATGGCCTTTCAATGCTCGCCGGATCATCCCTGGGTGAACGAACACCCGGAGTGGTTTCACTGGCGACCGGATGGTACGGTTCAGCACGCCGAGAATCCGCCGAAAAAATACGAGGATGTGCTGCCGTTGAATTTTGAAACCGAACAGTGGCGGGAGCTATGGGACGCATTAAAAGAGGTGTTTTTGTTCTGGATTGAAAAAGGCGTCACGATTTTCCGTGTTGATAATCCGCACACCAAACCGCTGCCGTTCTGGGAATGGGTAATTGAAGAGGTGAAAAAGGTCGAGCCTGAAGCGGTTTTTCTGGCCGAGGCGTTTACGCGCCCGCGGGTTAAATACGGTCTGGCGAAAATGGGATTTTCCCAATCGTATACCTATTTCACCTGGCGTTATACCAAACAGCAGTTTATGGATTACCTGACCGAACTGACGCGTGGCGAAATCCGGGAATACTGCCGCCGAACTTTTGGCCCAATACACCGGATATCCTGCCCGAACATTTACAGTTCGGTGGACGTCCTGTGTTTATAGCGCGTCTGGTGCTGGCCGCCACGCTGTCTTCCAATTACGGCATCTATGGACCGGCATATGAATTGTGTGTGACGGATGCTGTACCCGGTCGTGAAGAATATCTCGATTCTGAAAAATACGAGATCAAACAGTGGAATCTGGAGCAGCCGGGAAATATCACTGATTTTATTTCAAAGGTCAACCAGGTGCGGCGCGATAATCCGGCGCTTCAGGACACTTACAATATCGAGTTTTACGAAACGGACAATGATTATTTGCTGGCCTACGGCAAGACCAGCGATGATCTTGAAAATATTATTATCACGGTGGTCAATCTGGATCCCTATCACACGCAGGCCGGGTTTGTGCATGTGCCGCTCGATAATCTGGATATTGCGCATGATCGTCCGTTTCTGGCGGATGAGCTGCTCAGCCATGATAAATACATCTGGCAGGGTGAATGGAATTTTATCGAACTCGATCCCAAACTGGTGCCCGCTCATATCCTGCGCATACGCAAAAGAATGCGGCGCGAACAGGATTTTGATTACTTTATGTGAGGAGATTATGACTGAAAAAGGATATCATGATTCAGATCCGCTTTGGTACAAAGATGCGATCATTTATCAATTGCATATCAAATCATTTTATGACAGCAATGACGACGGCATCGGGGATTTTCAGGGACTGGTGCAGAAACTCGATTACCTGGAACGTCTCGGTGCAACCGCAATCTGGCTGCTGCCGTTTTATCCGTCGCCGCTGCGCGATGACGGATATGATATCTCCGATTATTATAATATCAATCCGGATTACGGAAGTTTGCGCGATTTTCGCAAACTATTGCGCGAGGCGCATAAACGCAATCTGCGCGTGATCACCGAACTGGTCATTAATCACACGTCCGATCAGCATCCCTGGTTTCAGCGGGCGCGCCGGTCCCGGCCGGGAACCGTGTGGCGCGATTTTTACGTATGGAGCGATACGCCGCACATGTATGAAGAAACCAGGATTATTTTTCAGGATTTTGAAGCCTCCAACTGGACCTGGGACCCGGTGGCCAATGCCTATTTCTGGCACCGGTTTTATTCGCACCAACCGGATTTAAATTTTGACAATCCGAGAGTACAGACCGAACTCGTCAAAGCTCTGGACTTTTGGCTGGATATGGGTGTAGACGGCCTGCGTCTCGATGCTGTGCCGTATCTGTATGAACGACAAGGCACCAATTGCGAGAATTTGCCGGAAACGCATGATTTCCTGAAAATGCTGCGCGCGCATGTCGATGAAAAATATGAGAACCGTATGCTGCTGGCCGAAGCCAACCAGTGGCCCGAGGACGCGGCTGCCTATTTCGGTGACGGCGATGAATGTCATACCGCGTTCCATTTCCCGGTAATGCCGCGGCTGTTTATGGGACTGCAGATGGAAGACCGGTTTCCCATTATGGATATTCTGGAACAAACCCCGGATATCCCGGATACCTGCCAGTGGTTCATGTTTCTGCGCAACCATGATGAACTGACGCTGGAAATGGTGACCGACGAAGAACGAGATTTTATGTACCGGGTCTTTGTACAGGACCCCCGCGCCAGAATCAATCTGGGGATTCGACGCCGACTGGCGCCGCTGCTGGATAATGACCGGCGCAAGATCGAATTGATGAATATACTATTGTTCTCACTCACCGGAACTCCGGTGATCTATTACGGTGACGAGATCGGCATGGGAGATAATTATTATCTGGGTGACCGGGACGGGGTGCGCACGCCCATGCAATGGAGCCCGGATCGCAATGCCGGATTTTCAAAAACCAATCCGCAAAAACTGTATCTGCCGGTGATCATCGATCCGGAATATCATTACGAAGCCCTGAATGTGGAAAACTATGAAAAGAGCATGTCATCGCTGCTGTGGTGGATGTGTCATATCATCGACATGCGCAAACAGTACAAAGCGTTCGGACGCGGATCATTAAAGTTTTTATATTCGGACAATCCCAAGGTTCTTGTGTTTCTGCGTGAATATGAGCATGAAAAAATGCTGATTGTCGCCAATCTGTCCAAACACGCTCAGGTTGCTGAACTCTATATTGATCATTCCGATTTCAGGCCGGTTGAGGTGTTCAGCCGCAATCAATTTCCCGATATCCATGGGGATACTCCCTATACCCTGACACTGAGTCCGTATGGATATTATTGGCTGCATCTGGAACCCATTGAAACGGATACAGCGGCCGGACATGAAGGCGAGCTCGAGGAACTCAGCATCCGCAAAAGCTGGACCTCGGTATTTGACAACACGCATGAATTTGTCAAGGATGTACTGCCTGTCTATCTGAAAACCTGCCGCTGGTTCGGCAGTAAAGCGCGCAAAATCAAGCGGGTACGCGATTGACAATTCATTCAGGATCGGCCAGAAAGAGGCGACCGCAATATTGAATGTGATCAATGTCCAGTTTCAGCAGGGTGCGTCGGAATCGTATCTGTTGCCGGTTTCATTTGCAAAATCAGAGGCCGCTGTATCCATCTGGCAGGAAGAGGCGTCGGCGGTCATTGCTCAATTAAGGACACCTGATGGGCAGGGCGTGCTTTACGATGCGCTTTACAATCCCGGATTCCGCGAAAATCTGCTCGACATGGTACAGCGCCGTAAAAAAGTAAAAGGCGAAACCGGCCAGCTTGTGGCGTATCCGAATCGTGCGTTAAAGTCAATGTTTACGGACATGCCGGACAAAACGTCACGTGTTTTGCAGGCGCAACAGAGCAATTCTTCGATATTGTACCAGGATACATTTTTTCTGAAATTGTACCGTAAAATCGAGTCCGGAATCAATCCGGATCTGGAAATTGAACAATATTTGACGGAAAAAACATCATTTCAACATGTTCCGCCCTTTGCCGGCGCATTGGAATGGCAAAAAAATAACAGCCGGGTGGCGATCGGTCTTTTGCAGCAGTTTGTCCCGAATGAGGGCGATGCCTGGTCATTTATGCTGGATGCGGTGACGCGTTACTATGAACGCGTGCTGGCCAGACGGGCGGAACTGAAGAAAATACCAAAAACCCCCGGCATGCTTCAGATTGACAAAGATTCTCTGGAACCGCTGCTGTGGGATCTGATCGAAGCGCTGCCTCTGGAAATGGCGCATCTGCTGGGCCGGCGCTCCGGAGAGCTGCACAACGCACTGGCCATGCCGTCCGATCAAGCGGATTTCAAGCCGGAAGGATTTTCGACGCTTTACCAGCGTTCTCTGTATCAGGCTATCCGCAATCAGGTACGGCGTACGCTGCAGCAGGCGGATAAACGCCGCAAATCACTGCCCGCCGATGCGCAGGAATGGGTGAACGGCATCGTCGAGTCAGAAAATGATCTGCTGAATCACCTGAACCGCATTACCCGGAAAAAAATTAAAGGTCAAAAAATACGTATCCATGGTGATTATCATCTGGGGCAGGTCTTGTACACCGGAAAAGATTTTATGATTATTGATTTTGAAGGAGAACCGGCGCATATTTTAAGCGAACGCCGATTAAAGCGCTCTGCGCTGCGGGATGCGGCCGGAATGATCCGTTCCTTCCATTACGCCGCCTATACACCGCTGCTGCTCCCGTCTTTTATACGTCAAGAGGATACAGATGAACTGGAACCCTGGGCGCATGTCTGGTTTTCCGTCATGAGCGGATTATTTCTGACAGGGTATCGCGAAGCGGTGGCCGGAAAAGCGTTCGTTCCTGATGATCCCGAAGAATTTAAGATCCTGCTGCATGTCCTGCTTTTGGAAAAAGCTATTTATGAACTGGGATACGAAATGAACAATCGGCCGGAGTGGCTGTCCATACCGATAAAAGGAATAAATACTATTTTGAAAGGTGATTAGTGTGACAACCGATAAACACAAAAAGCAAACCAACGTTTATTACGATATCAGTCTGCTGACAGAATCGGATATCTATTTGATAAAAAAAGGCAATCATTACAGATTGTACGAAAAAATGGGGGCGCATCCTGTATCTCATAAGGGAAAGCAAGGTACATTTTTCTGTGTCTGGGCGCCCAATGCCGAGCGGGTCAGTGTCAAAGGCGGATTCAATGACTGGCAGGCCGATTCACATCCGCTCAAACCACGCGACGACGAATCCGGGATCTGGGAGGGATTTATCCCCGGCGTGGGAGAGGAGGAGACGTATAAATATCACATCGAATCCCGGCACCATCAGTACAAAGTGGACAAGGGAGATCCCTATGCGTTTGCCTCCGAAGAACCGCCGCAAACCGCTTCCATAGTGCACAAACTGGATTACGAGTGGCAAGACAGCGAATGGATGCAGAAACGCGGGGAACACAATGCTTTGGACAAACCGTTTTCCGTTTATGAGATGCATCCGGGCTCCTGGAAACGCGTGGTCGAAGAGGATAATCGTCCGCTGAGTTATCTGGAACTCGCCGATCAGCTGGCGGATTATCTCAATACTATGAATTTCACGCATGTCGAGTTTCTGCCGATCATGGAACATCCGTTTTATGGCTCGTGGGGCTACCAGAGCGTTGGCTATTTTGCGCCCACAGCCCGCTACGGCTCGCCGCAGGAATTTATGGCACTGATTGACCGTCTGCACCAGCATGATATCGGGGTGATCCTGGACTGGGTGCCGTCGCATTTCCCCGGTGACGAACACGGTCTGGTGTATTTTGACGGCACACATCTGTATGAACATGCTGATCCGAGACAGGGCTATCATCCCGACTGGAAAAGCTATATCTTTAATCTGGGCCGCAATGAAGTGCGCAATTTCCTCATGAGCAGCGCCATGTTCTGGCTGGACCGCTATCATATTGACGGACTGCGTGTGGATGCGGTCGCCTCTATGCTGTACCTGGACTATTCGCGCGAGCAGGGCGAGTGGGTGCCGAACAAGTACGGCGGTCGGGAAAATCTGGAATCGATTTCATTTCTGCGCCAGTTCAACACCGCGGTTTATCAGAATTATCCGGATGTGCAGACCATCGCCGAGGAATCCACAGCCTGGCCCATGGTGTCGCGGCCGACCTATGTGGGCGGACTCGGGTTCGGTATGAAATGGAACATGGGCTGGATGCATGATGTGCTGGATTACTTTACCCACGAACCGATTCACCGCAAATATCATCACAATAAGCTGACATTCGGATTGTGGTATGCATTTAACGAGAATTTCATGATTTCGATTTCCCATGATGAGGTGGTGCACGGCAAAGGTTCGCTGTACAATAAAATGCCGGGCGATCCCTGGCAAAAGAACGCCAATCTGCGTCTGTTGTACGCGTTTATGTATGGACACCCCGGCAAGAAACTCTTGTTTATGGGGGCGGATATCGGTCAGGAAAGCGAGTGGAACCATGACAGCAGTCTGGAATGGCACCTGCTGAATGATCCGCTGCATCGGGGCGTGAACCGCTGGCTCAAGGAACTGAATTATTTTTACCGCACACATCCGGCATTGTATGAAAATGATTTCAACCCGGAGGGATTCGAATGGATCGATTTTCATGACGCAGAACGCAGTGTGATCAGTTTTATGCGCAAAAGCCCGAATCACGAGGATGACCTGCTGCTGATTTTCAATTTCACACCGATGCCGCGGGAAAATTACCGGATCGGAGTTCCGAAAAAAGGCTATTGGCGCGAAGTGCTGAACAGCGACGCGACTGTGTACGGCGGCGCCGGGTGGGGCAATATGGGCGGCGCTGAAGCCGCACCGATACCGTATTATGACCGCTTTGATTACTCGCTGTCACTGACCCTGCCGCCTTTGGGCGCGCTGGTGTTAAAACGTCAAAAGTCGGGAGAGGGACAGTAAAATAGCTCTGATCTTTCACCAACCGGTTTTCGCGGCTGGATTTCGGAATCCACAGCAGAATTTCGTCGTACAACTTGCTTTTGTTGTGCGACGAATGCTCGCGATAGGTGCCGGACAGACAATAGAGATTCCCAAACATACTCTGCACGGCAAGCATCGTGGATGGCTGCGCGGCAAAATTTGTACGCATCGAGAGCGGCACAAGTTTAATTCAAACCGTTCTTTTGCTCGCCTGCTGAGATTATGCGTGATCCTGTCGTTCCCGCCGGCATGACACGCTTTTTTTATGCACCATCCGATTCCCGCACCTGCCAGATCTATTCTGAAAACGTCGGCCGGTGCAATCTCCTGCAGCTGATCAAACATCAGATTACCGCGCAGCGCTGCGGCAATCACCGTCATCACCTCCGAAATATGCTCGCCGATTCCGGCAGCGCAGCGAATGCATCTCGAGGCTTTATTGATGAACAGTTTGAGAAATCCATCCTGTTTTCTCGAAAGGAGGGAGAAGCTCATTCTCAACTGGCAAATCGCTGCAAGCCGTCTTTTCCGATTATGGCGCTGACGCTTAATTTTATGCTTGCATTTATGCTGTTTATAGCATATTTTGATGTCAAAATGTATGCATAAAATGATGTCACAGAGGTAGGTATGAAAACTTTAACGATTCGCGGAATCGATGAAAAACTGGAATCCGCCATTCGAATGGAATCAAAAAAAGAGCAGAAAAGCATGAACCAGACGGTGCTGAAATTATTGCGCAAAAGCGTCGGTCTGTCGGATCATGAACTGTTCCCGCAGTATGATGATCTGGATGCTCTGGCCGGCAGCTGGTCGCAAAAGGATGAAACCGAATTTGAACGAAACACCCGTCAGTTTGAACACATTGATGAGGAATTGTGGTCATGAGACGGGTATTGATTGATACGAATATATATGTGGGGTTTAAGCGCAATGATGCTTCCGTTGTCAATGCATTTCGTTCTCTGGATTTGATTGGCGTGGATGTTTGCGTGCTGGCTGAACTATACAGCGGGTTTCGTTTGGGACAACGATTTGAGCAAAATGATCATGAGCTCAAACAGTTTCTCAATAATCCGCGGGTTCGTGTATACTCTCATGATATTGAAACAGCCGAGTTCTATTCCCATGTCTATGCAGAGCTGCGTAAAAAAGCCAGACCCATTCCAACCAATGATATGTGGATCGCTGCAGTAGCCCGACAGCATGGACTAACTGTTTATTCCAAAGACCGGCATTTCGAATATATAGACGGTTTGATTCTCCGGACTTGATCCTGTCTGAGAGTTTGCAGTGAAATATCCATTGATATTTCACGGTGAGGCGTCTTGGGGTTGCTGATCTAAAAAAGCTGTGCTCACGACAAGTATCTACTGCCCGCAACACCAGGCTTTGCCGGCAGCCGAATTACGTCCGTCTCTGGCGGACCGTCGTCCCTCCTTGAAAGCAAAGTTTCCAGGGTAAAACAGAGTACTCTGATAAAATAGTAAAATTTAGTACTATTACTATTGCCGACTTTGCATGTACTTTTGTTTTTCTTTGCGACCTCTGATTCTTTGCGTGGATTGGTTTTTAAAGCGATGCACAAGAGTCGAAGAGATACAAAGGAACGCCAGGAAATCAGCATATTTGATTATTATTGATCTTTACAACCCTTGCTATTTATCAATTTTTGATTCGAGTTGTTAGAAAACATTATTTTTTATGTAGCGATACAGATTTTCTTTTTATTTGTCGCCAAAATGTTTATAATACCAACACAGTTTGGTCGTTCAAATTGAGGGATTATACTATGAAACGGATCATCACGATGCTTTTAACCATAACTGCTGCTGTCTGGGGCACGGACGTTCTGCCGGTTCCGGCGCAGATCAAGATTCAATCGGGGAATACCGACTAAATACAACGTTTAAAATCGCCGTTCAGGGCGTACCTGAGGGACGTCTGCATGCCTACGCCACCCGTACCCTGCACCGCCTGTCCGGCCGCACCGGACTGTTCTTTGAACAGCAGGTGGTGAGTGCGGGTGACACCGCCGGCGCGCAGATGACGGTGACGGTTGAGCGCCGCGCCGACCTGGGGCCGGACATGGACGAATCCTATAGCCTGGTGATACGTTCATCCGGTATTCAGCTCAACGCCGCGACGGATGTCGGCGCCATGCGCGGACTGGAAACGGTTTTACAGCTCTTGTCCGCGGATGAAAAGGGATATTACTTTTCAGCGCTGGTCGTTGAGGATCAGCCGCGTTTTACCTGGCGCGGACTGCTTATCGATGTGTCGCGCCACTTTCAGCCGGTCGGCGTGCTCAAGCGCAATATCGACGCCATGGCCGCGGTCAAGATGAATGTGCTGCACTTGCATTTAACCGACGATCAGGGATTCCGCGTCGAGTGCAAATCCTTTCCCAAACTGCACGAGCTGGGCTCGGACGGTCTGTATTACAGTCAGGAACAGATCAAAGACATCATCCGCTACGCCGCGGACCGCGGCATCCGGGTGGTGCCGGAATTCGATATGCCGGGACACGCCACCAGCTGGTTTGTCGGCTATCCCGAGTACGCCAGCGCGCCGGGACCCTACAGCATCGAGCGTGAATGGGGCATTATGGATCCGGTGTTTAATCCGGCTGAAGATAATACATTCGAATTTCTGCGCGCTTTCTATCAGGAAATGTGCGCCCTGTTCCCGGATGAGTCTATGCACATCGGCGGCGATGAAAACAACGGCGTGCACTGGGATGCCAATAAAGAGATTCAGGCGTTCAAACAGGAAAAGGGATTTGCGGACAATCATCAGCTGCAGAACTATTTTGTCTCGCGTGTGCACGATATACTAAAGGACTACGGCAAGATCATGGTGGGCTGGGAAGAGATCATGCACCCGGATTCGCCGAAAAACATCATTATCCAGTCCTGGCGCGGCAAAAATACGCTAATGGATGCGGCCCGGAACGGCTACCGGGTGATTCTCTCCAAAGGCTATTACATCGACTTGATGAAATCAGCCGAACACCATTATCTCAACGATCCGGTGACCAAAGAAATGCGTCTGACTCGTGAGGAACAGGAACGCATCATCGGAGGCGAGGCCACCATGTGGGGCGAGTTTGTCACGCCGGAGCTCATTGATTCGCGGATCTGGCCGCGCACCGCCGCCATTGCCGAACGCCTGTGGGCGTTGTCAGAGGTAAACGACGTGGGATATGTACCGGCGTCTGGCGATTGTCAGTGTGCAGATGGAGGAACTGGGACTGCGCCACAAAACCTGTCTGCCCATGATGCTGCGGCGTCTGACAGCCGGACAACCGACCGACGCCCTGCGCACGCTGGTCGAGGTGGTGCAGCCTTTGCAGAATTACACACGCAGTTCCAAACGCGATTTTTATCAGCATTCTCCTATACACGCGTCATGGACGCGGCCCGACCGGATCCGCCCCAGGCGCGACGTTTTGAAATACTGGTGCGGGCGCTGTTGTATGACAAAGAGCAATCCGAGTCAGCCGCCCGACAGCTGAACGCCGTCTTTCAGCAGTGGATCGACCACCAGCCGCAGCTGCAGACGGTCATCGACCGGTCACCGATCCTGGGCGAAATTCGGACGCTGTCGGTGCGACTGGCAAAACTGGGACGCGCCGGACAGATTCTGCTGCGCTGTCAGAAGGAGGGACACGCGCCGGACACATCCGAACGCGTGTTTATTCAGGATACGCTCAAAGCCGCGGAAAAATCCGCGGCCCAGGTCAAGTTTGCCGTGCTGCCGGCCATGCAGATGCTGGTCAAAGCCGTCATGGGACTGCCGCAACCGGCGGAAGGCCGCTGATGTAGGGCGACGAGATCGTCGCCCGTGTCCGTCGAGCAGATTAAAACCCCGGACCACGACGAGATCGTCGCCCATGTCCGTCGAGCAGATTAAAACCACGGATCACGACGAGATCGTCGTCCGTGTCCGTCGAGCAAATTACACCCCCGGACCACGACACGTTCGTCGCCCGTGCGCCGCGGCAGAACGATGCCTTTTGTGCAGTCCTGATTGACTCTCTGCTCCCGATCCGTGCACAAGGGAATTGTCAAGAGGCCCAAATGTGCTTTTAATGGGAAGCAATCTTAAAGAAAATGCAAAGTGCCATTTCAGGAGGCTCGATTTTTAGATAAATGCCGTCATTGCGGATTTCAGTTTTGTACGATGTAAGGTCGGCATTGTGCCCCGGAGATTTACCGCTTGCACGGTGAAACGGATGACCGTGCCACGGACATCCGTTTACACCGTCCTCAATATTTGCTTGTGCGCACAACGGTTGTTTAAACTCTATTTTAATCAGTATTCTTGTCTTCAAGGACCTCACGCAGCTTTGCTCCTAAATCCTTCGACGAAAACGGTTTCTGTATGAAATACACGCCTGGGTCCAGCACGCCGTGGTGGGCAATGACGTTGGCGGTATACCCTGACATGAACAGACGTTTGATGTCGGGATAGATGGAGAGCAGGTTTTTGGCCAGGTCGCGGCCGTTCATTTCGGGCATAACCACATCGGTCATAAGCAGGTCGATGCGGCCGCTGCCTGTGCGTTCGCACGCGCGGTGTTCATGGGCCAGGCGGATAGCCTCTCCCGGAGTTTTGGCCGCAATCACGACATACCCCAGTCTTTCGAGCGCCATCGTGGCCATGCGCAGGATGGCCGGTTCGTCCTCCACCAGCAGGATGGTTTCGTTTCCGCTTGCCGTCGGCTTTGCCGTTGCGGTTTCAGCCTGAAGCCGTCGTCCCGGCCCGGTGCCGCGGCAGATAGATCTTAAAGGTCGTCCCCTGGCCCGGCTCACTGTACACGTTGATAAAGCCGTTGTTCTGCTTGACCGCGCCGTACACCGAGGCCAGACCCAGGCCGGTGCCCTTGCCCTGATCCTTGGTGGTGAAGAACGGCTCGAACAGATGACTGACGGTCTCCGAGTCCATGCCGCAGCCGTTGTCGCTGACGGCCAGCAACACGTAATCGCCGGGCACAAATTCGGCGTGAACGGCGCAATAGGCCTCGTCAAACGAAACGACGTCCGTCTCGATGGTGATTTTGCCCACGTCATCGATGGCATCCCGGGCGTTGACACACAGATTGGCGAGAATCTGGTCAATCTGGGAGGGGTCCACCTTGATCGAAGCGAGATTCTTGCCGGGCCGCCAGGCCAACTCGATGTCTTCACCGATGAGCCGGCGCAGCATCTTTGAGCATCCCTTCCACGGTCTCGTTCAGATCGATGATCCTGGGCGCAATGGTCTGCTTGCGGGCAAAGGTCAATAGTTGTCGGGTCAAATCTGCGGATCGTTCGGCGGCCTTGCGGACTTGCTGCAAATCTTCAAAAAGCGGCTGTCCGGGGTTTATCTGCTCCAGGGCCATCTCCGCATGACCGAGAATCACGCTGAGCATATTGTTAAAATCGTGCGCTACCCCGCCCGCCAGTCGGCCCACGGATTCCATCTTTTGCGCCTGGGTCAACTGTTTCTGGAGTTTTTCTTTTTCCGCCGCAGCCTGTTTGCGCTCGGTGATGTCCTGTATTGCCCCATGCATTCTGACGGGGTTTCCTTTTTTATCAAATTCAAGTTTTCCTGTACCATGAACCCAGCGTTCTGCGCCATCGTTAATACGGATTATTTTATAGTCACGATTGAAAGATTTTTTTTCTTTTACCACAGATTCATGGTAAGCAAATATTTCATCACGATAGTCAGGATGGATAAGGCCCGCCCAACCGGCTATAGTATGCGGATAGCTTTCGTCTATCCCGAATATTTTATAAAACTCGGGCGAACATACCCATGCGCTTTTTTTGATCTCTTTTACATTCAGATTTGTTGAATAAGAACAGATATGTGCCACGGATTGTGAACTGCGCATCATCTCTTCGCTTTGGCGCAGTTCATCCTCGGCTTTTTTTCGATCGGTGATGTCCATAAAAGTTGTAAGCGTAGCCGGTTCATTCTGATATTCAATCCTTGAAGAATAAAGGGCAACCCATTTTATTGTTCCATCTTTAGTCTCCATTCGATATTCGTTTGTTTGCGGAATATTTTCACCTTTCAAACGCTTTTGAAAATTGGTAAAAAATCGCTGCCGGTCTTTTTCAAAAACGAGTTGAGTCAATTCATCGGTATCCATATTAAGCAGTCTTTCAGAGCTATATCCGCTTATCCGAGCCATGGCGGGATTGGCAAAAACCAGCCTGACCGGATCTGATTTAGCGATTATCACACCCTGTAAGGTACTATTGACCAATGTTCGATATTTTTCTTCGCTCTCACGTAGCGCTTCTTCTGTCTGTTTGCGTTCAGTGATATCCTGCAAGGTTACCAAAACCATACGCTCGCCTTTTACCATAATGGGCGTGGTCGAAGTCAGGAGGGTCATTTCACTGATCTTACCATCTTCTTGATAAAAATAGGGGGCTTCCTTCTGCAAGCGCGTTTCGCCGGTTTCAAGTGTGTCCAGCACGCTATTACGGATAACGCAGTGCTGACAAAATTCACCGAATCCGCAACCCTGCGGGTCATCCAGCACGTGCATACAACGCAGCGCCTCGCCGCCGCGCAAACCGAGCATCTCTTCTGCATTTTTGCCGGCAAATTGTGTCCCAAATCCATTGACCTCTTGAATACGCCGTTCGGCATTGACCACCATTATCACCAAAGGTGCGTTGCGATAGATGGCCGTGAGCAACTCTTTTTGCTCGATCATTTTTTGCTCTGCCCGCTTGCGTTCAGTGATGTCAAGTGCTGTAAATGTAACACCTTTGGAATGATCGTTTAGATCGAGGGGTGTGGAAGCCAGCAGTACATTGATGATTGTGCCGTCCTTTTTTTGCCAGTGCGTTTCCACTTTACCGGTTCCTTTTGCCCTGATCTGGTCGTACTTTTCCTTGCCGACAAAATCATAGTCTTCCTGAGAAGGGTACAATATCCGTGCATTTTTATCAACAAGCTCTTCTCGTGTGTATCCGGTCATTTCACAAATACGGGGATTCACTTCTTTCAGCACCCTGTTGACCACAACTCCAATTCCGGTGGGGGCCACACGATAAATGCTGCGCATTTTTTCTTCGGCTTGCTTGCGTTCGGTGATGTCCTGGAAAAATCCCTGCAATTTAAAAACTTTACCATTACGCATAACCGGTATGCATTTTGTTCGAGCATAAAGGTTTCTGCCTTTTGCGGTTATGAACCTTAACTCCAGATCATAAGGAATTCTTTTGTCAATCGCCTGTTGTATTGCTTTTCTCAAAATAGGCTGATCCTCAGGATGCCAGAAATTAATGGCGTCTTCCAGAGGTGGTTTGATGTTATTTGGTAACTCATGTATCCGGTATGTTTCATCAGTCCATGTAACTTCCATTGTTTCAACATACAATTCCCAGCCGCCAATTTTTGCTATTTGTCCTGTGATATTAAGGATGTTTTCGCTTTCGCGCAGCGCTTCTTCGGCTTTTTTGCGGTCGGTGATGTCCTCGATAGAAGCAATCATACCATTAAATGCGCCATTATGGTCTTTTATCGGGGCAGCGTTAACTGACAATATAACAACAGTACCATCAGACCACGTTATGCCGTGTTGTATGTTTAAAACTGTTTTTAATGATTTCTTTACGATATTAAAAGGTTGTTTCTCATCAGGCAAAAAAGATCCGTCAAGGTCAGTACTTTTCCATAAAGGGGCATCGTAGGTTCGTGATGTTATTTCTTCTTTTTCAAGTCCAAGTATTTGTTCGGCTCTGTAGTTTGCATACGTAATATTCCCGGTTTTATCAACAGTAACAATACCTACCGGACTTGTTTCCATGAGCGCTGATAAAAATAAAGTTTTTTCTTTCAACTCAACTTCAATGTGTTTGCGTTCAGTGATGTCGCGCCCCACACCGATAATCTCTTTCACGTTGCCTTTGCCGTCCAGCATAGCCGTATCTACCCAGGCAAGCCACCGCCAGCCATTTTTTGTCATGGCACGCTGTTCAATATAAGTATGATGTGGCGGCGAAAACAGATTTTTCATGGCCTCTTCGGTCGTCTCTTTATCCTCATCGTGCACAAGGGGTATAAACTTTTTGCCTAAAAGCTCTTCTTCCTTTTTACCTAACATCTCGCAATAGGAAGGACTCACAAAAAGAAACCGGCCTTCAATGTCCACTTTGACGATTAGATCCATCTGGTTCTCCACTAATAGTCGGAATTTTTCTTCGCTTTCCCGGAGCGCTTCCGCTGCTTTTTGATATTCAGCTTCTATTTCCGCTTCTTCCAGTGCCCGTTGCACGGCCATGGGAAGCCTTTCGGGCCTGTCTTTCAACACATAATCCACAGCGCCCAGCTTTAATAATTCAACGGCGGTTTCTTCACCAATAGTGCCTGATACGCAGATAAACGGGGTTTCGGGACACAGTTCCCGGCTTATTTCCAATGCCCTGAATGCGTCAAACCCCGGCAGCTTAAAATCAGCGAGGATGAGGTCGAAACTGTTTTCGCGCAGCGAGGCCGTGTAATCCGCTTCATTGTCAACATGGGTCACATTCGGATGGCCCGCGGTTGAGAGCTGTTCGCGCATTAATTCCAGGTCCCTGATTGAATCTTCCAGGACAAGAACATTCAGTTCAGTGTCTTTGTTATCTGTTTTTGTCTTCATAAGTTTATTCCATCGGTGGTTTTTCGTTCAGCATAGCCCAGAACACGCCAATATGCTTCACCGCTTCCAAAAAATCTTTGAAATCCACCGGTTTCACCACATAAGCATTTACGCCCAGGGCATAGCATTTTTTCAGGTCGGGTTCTTCGCGTGAAGCCGTGAGTATAACGACAGGAAGCATTTTTAGTTTTTCATTGCGTCGGATGGCTTGCAGCACTTTAATGCCATCCATCCGCGGCATTTTAATATCCAGCAGCACTACGATGGGATTACCCTTTGTGCGCTCCTTGAACCGGCCTTTATAATTCAGGTAATCCATCACTTCCACGCCGTCGTTAACCACAACCACATGGTTTGCCAGCTTATGTTCCTTCAATGCCTCAAGGGTCAATTCCACATCCTGCGGATTGTCCTCGGCCAATAATATTGTTTTTAATTCATTCATGATCATTCCTGCTTGTTTTTGGATAAACTGAAATAAAATGTTGCTCCTTTACCGGGTTCCGCTTCCGCCCAAACCTTCCCGCTATGTTTATGAATAATGCGCTGCACATTGGCAAGCCCGATGCCTGTGCCTTTAAATTCGGCCTGCGAATGGAGCCTCTCAAAAACCCCGAACAGTTTATGTGCATATTTCATATCGAAACCCACGCCGTTATCACGAACGTAAAATACGAAATTATTCTCTTCCTCTTTACAGCCAATCGAGATTTCTGCTTTTTGGGTGTTTTTTGTAAATTTAACGGCGTTATCGAGCAGGTTAAGCCAAACCTGTTTCAGCAGGGAATCATCGCCGGACACCTGTGGTAATTCCTGTACGTTCCAGCTTATTTCTCTTTTTTCGATATCCTGTTTTATCCTTTCAAGCGCCTCTCTTACCAGCGCATTCATTTCTATTTTGGATTTTCGCACTTTTTGACGTCCCGTTCTGGAAAACTGCAACAGCTCGTCGATCAGTGTGCCCATTCGGTTGGCGGCATCTGTCACGGTAGCCAGGTAATATTGTGCTTTTTCGGGCAGTTCGGCGCTGAATTTATCATTCAGCAGATCGATATAGCCATTGATGTGGCGCAAGGGCGCCCGCAGATCGTGGGAAACGGAATAGGAAAAGGCTTCCAGCTCTTTATTGGAAAGCAGCAGCTTGCGCTGTTCTTCTTTCAGTTCGGCTGTCAGATGGTTCAAATCTTCCACCATATAAAGCATGGCTTTTTCACTGCTATCAAGTTTCTTAACCTTTTCCTCAAGTTCTCTGGTTCTTTTATCTACTTGCTTTTCAAGATCATCTTTCTGTCGGTCGATTTGGCTACCAACCCTGCGGGATATCCAGGCAGTAACGAATCCCGCTGCCAGTACAACCAGGATGGTGATCGCCGCGGAAAACAGCGCCGGATTCACTTTCAGTGTTTGAAGCGGGAAAAATCTTGCAACAAGCCCCAGAAAAACGGAAAAGAGGGTTAGAGGCAGAATGGCGCGCAGCAAATAACTGCGGGTGGAATCTTCCGTCAGCAGCCGCAGTGGAAATCCTGCCGGACGGGCTGCAATGAGCCCAACGGAGAGCAGCAGAAATCCCAGCGCCGTGGTCAGCGCCATGGGGATGGTGTCCGGTAATTCGTAAAGCAAAAGCTTTTGATAGAAATAAGCCAGGCTGAACACAAAACCAGAGGCAAAAACGCTCAGGTTTAATGCGCCCGTAATATAGTCCACAGCGCTTCTCTGTTGATTCCGGTTTTGTAAGCGGAGCAGAAAAAACGCAGCCAGTCCGGCAAGAAAAAAAGCCAGCCCGGTGGCCGGTGACATCCGTCCGACGAGAACGCCGTTCAGCTCGCCGAATTCCGGCACAAGGGTGTCTTCAAAGTTTAACTCTGTGCCGGAGAAATAGCCCAGCACGTCGAGCAGGCCAAACAGGGAGACCAGCAAAGTGAGGGTGAGGTAAACCGGCGCCATGCCCGATAATTTTTTACGGCTGCTCCCCGCCAGGCATGAAATGGTTAGGATGAGAAAACTGACTGCCGTGCTCGGCGCCATTGGAATAAAGTCCGGGCGGATGCTGGCAAGCCGCCGTAAGCCCGGTGTATAACCAAGCAACCCGAACAGCGCGAACCCTGTAACGAGTGTGAGGCTGCCCCAAAACAGTGCGTTCCAGCGGGCTTGCGTGACGCTGTTTTCCTGGCTAATGCTCATCTTGTCTGCTTTTTTAGTTTATCGATCTCGTCGCGCAGTTCCTTGATGCGAAATTCCCGCTCGATGGTCGCATCGTGGAAGCGTTCCAGTTCTAAAACCCGTTCTTTCAGTTCTCTGGTCTTTTCTGCAATCTTTTGTTCCAGTTCTTCGTTTAGTTTAATTATCTCCTTCTCTGCAATTTTGCGGCTTGCGATTTCACCAATTAGATTGGCGGAAGCCTGCAGCCGTTCTTTGGCCATTTCAATGATGTAAGGCGGACGGGACGGGTATTCCCTGGCCCTTTTTATCAGATCATCCAGGGAGACCTTGTATTTTTCAGCCAGTTCGCTCAATTTTTCTTTGTCCTGCGGCGGATCACCATAGCCAAAGTTGATGGCTCCGATTACTTTATTACCGGCAATAATCGGCAGTGCATAGAGATGTATTCCGCCCTGGCATTCGATATCGACAGGCTTACCGGATTCCATGGCCGGCAGCGATGCTTCCTTCCAGCAGGATTCGTGACAAAGCCATTTACCGCTATTCAGCGCCTTTTTATTGTCGTCGGTGCCGCACAATTCACGGGAGGCCTGATCCATAAAACGGCACCAGCCGGAAGCAAAAATGCCAAGCGCATAATCGCCGTTCTTTTCATATATGGCTGATGAGGATTCCAGTAACCTTAAAAAGTCGTCCGCGATATCTTGCAGCACATCTTTTCCGACAGCATCAAGAATCAATCTGCTGGTATTTAGCTTCGAAAGATCACCATAAAGCGGGGCCTGGTCATTTTTTACGGCTGCCGCTTTTTTGCTCAGCATCCACTCGATGCGCTGTAATGCTTCTTCGGCTTTTTTGCGTTCGGTGATGTCTCTTATGCATGCTACCCTGAAATATTCATCATTATAAGATATATCCCTGGCTTCAATTTCGGCATAAAAGGTAGAGCCATTCTTTCGTATTACGAGTAATTGGTAGGGTGTTGCTACTTGTTTTTTAATATTATTTTTTGCTATTGCATGATAATCAGGATGAATCAAATTGAATAAATTCATTCCGATTATTTCATCTCTTTCAAAGCCAAGCATCTCTACTGTGCTTTGGTTGACATCAATGGCAATGGCATCTTTGTGAATAATGATTCCTTCAAAAGTAAAACTCGATAGCTTTTTGAATCTGTCCTCGCTTTGCTTCAGGGCTTCCTCCGCCTGCTTGCGTTCGGTGATGTCCTGAATAGCCCCATGCATTCTGACGGGTTTTCCTTTTTTATCAAATTCAAGTTCTCCTGTACCATGAACCCAGCGCTCTGCTCCATCATTAATACGGATTATTTTATATTCACGAGTGAAAGATTTCTTTTGCTTTACAACAGATTCGTGGTAGGCAAACACTTCTTCGCGAAAATCGGGATGAATAAGAGCCGCCCAACCTTCTATTGTATGCGGATAGCTTTCGTCTATCCCGAATATTTTGTAAAATTCGGGCGAGCAAACCCATTGGCTTTTCTGTATTTCAGCTACATTCAGATTTGTTGAATAAGCAGAGATATGAGCCACAGATTGCGAATTGCGCATCATTTCTTCGCTTTGGCGCAGTGCTTCTTCGGCCTGTCTGGTTTCAGTTATATCTCTAAATTCGACTGTTCTGACGGTTTTTCCTTTGTATGGGATATTTCTTGCTTCCAACCTTATCGGATATAATTCTCCGTTTTTGCGTAAACCAATAGCTTCATAAGGTTTTTCGTAGCCTGCCAAAATATTATTCATCACCAAATCTCTTGTCTCCGGAGCGATAAGCAACAAACCGTCCATTCCAATGAGTTCGTCCAATGAATATCCTGTTATTTCCGAAAGTCCCTGATTACATTCTAAAATGATTCCTTTATCGTGAATGGCAATACCGCCAAAAGATGCATTATGCAAGGCTTTAAAGCGCTCTTCACTCTCTTTGAGCAGTTGTTCTGCTTTTTTGCGATCGGTAATGTCACGGGTCACGCCTTGTAATGAAACAGGTTCATTTTGATCGTTGAAGATGACCTGACCATGAATTTCGACGTCAATGGCGCTGCCATCGCGACGAAGCATTTGCGCTTCAAAGATTACCCCTTGGTGTTCAAGACCTTTGGCAGCTTCCTTTTCGATCAAAGTCTTCATCCTGGCGAAATGATGCTTGTCGCAATGCTCCCATAACCCACTTCCGATCCATTCGTCTGGGCTGAAGCCAAACACTGTTTGGATGGCCGGATTGACGTAGGTAAAGCGCGCATCCATCGTCATCACCCAAATGATATCGAGTGTATTTTTAGCCAGTAGCCGATAGCGTTTTTCACTTTGCCGCAAATCCTCTTCCACCTGTTTTCGTGCGGTTATATCCTGAAACGAACCCTGCACTTTGCTGATCTTGCCGGTTTCATCTTTCACCGCTCTGCCTATAGTTCTTACCCATAAGCGTTTTTCTTTTAAAGTAATAATCTCCATCTCTTCATCGTATGGAATACCTTTTTGGGCGCAATCGGTAAAAACCTGTGTGATTTTGTCCCTCCATTCGGGTGCATAGAAATTGATGCCTTCCTCCACAGGTGTCGAGTATCCATGTGGAACCTCATGAATATCTGCCACAGCATCCGACCAGTTGGAGATGTTCTTCTCAAGGTCAACATTCCATCCGCCAAAGCGAGCAGTTTCACCGGCAATTCGCAGCAACTCATAATTGGATCTCAGCGCTTCTTCTACCCGTTTGAGTTCGCTGATATCGCGATGGGTTCCTACAAAGCGCTGCGGTATGCCTTTTTCGTCCCGCTCAACAATTATTCCTTTCCCCTGTATCCATTGCCAGTCACCCGACTTTTTCAGGAACCTGAATTTGACTTCAAAACGGTCAATCTCTCCTTTCAGATGTTTTTCAGTTTCGTTCATCACATAATCAACATCATCGGGGTGAACGCGTTTTTGAAATTCTGCCAGCTTGTGGGGAAATTCATCAACATCATATCCTGACAATTTATAGTAGCGTGGGTCAAAATAAGCCTGATTCGTTTTTAAATCCCAATCCCACATGCCGTCGTTTGCTGCTATCATTATTTTTGATAGCCTGTCTTCGCTTTCTCGTAAGGCTTCCTCTGCCAGTTTCTTCTCTGTAATATCTTCTGCTACGCCTTCGATCCACCCTTTATCCGGAAATATCCTGGCTGAATAATTTGCCCAGAAAATCGATTTATCTTTGCGGTAAAAACGCGCTTCAAAGTTTTGAATGAATCCGTTTTCTTTGATCATTTCAATCATCTTTTCGCGGGCGCCTTTATCAACATAGTTGTCGGATGTTTTATACTCAGCTATAAAATTATCCAGATCATCATAGCCAAACATCACGGCCAGTTGCTTGTTGCTTTCCAATATCTTTCCATCGGAGATTCTGGTCCGGAAAAGCCCCACTTGCGCATTCTGAAAAAGATTACGGTAGGTTTCTTTACTTTCTTTAGCTTTTTGTTGAGCTTTTAATAATTCCGCATTGGTTTGTTCAAGTTCCTCATTGGTTGCCTGGTATTCTTTATTGTCTTGTGATAATTTTTGAATGATATCGGCGTGGCTGTATTTTTCTGTTAATCCCAACGAAAAAATCAAGGCCAAATCCAGTTCAATTACTTTTTTGAATTGCAGTAATAATTTTTCGTTCTCAGCGCTGAATTGTCTTTCCTTATTGTCGAGCACGCATAACGTTCCAAAAGGTTTTTGATCAGGAAAATTTATCGGATAACCGAGATAGGCTATCATCCCGAGTTTTATATCGGGATTTTTGTCCCAATTCTTATCTTTCAGAGCATTGGGGATGCGGAGTTTCTTTTGCGTTTTGATCACCGTTTCGCAGTATAATCCGTGCCAATGTTCCGTATCACCCACCTTGTATAGATTGTTTTCGGTTTTGCTGGAAGTGAAAACCTCCATAAACTCGTTTTCGGTTTTCATAATCAAAGCGGCGGGAACATTCACAATAGTTGCAATCAAGTCGGCTATTTCCTGCCACTTTTTTATAAAGCCATCGGGTATCTTTTCAAATGAACGTTCCTGCATATTTTATTTACCCCTTCTTTTTTTATCTTTCATCGTTAATCTTTCATTATAACGCTGATAGAGCGAATTTTCAATCGCGGATTTCTGCGGATATTTTAGCAAAAACACCCGATTTTTAACGTCGAGTTCGTGGAACAACTTGCGCCTCTTTAAAATCTTGCTGTATTTTCATGATATTGCCTTTTTAAAAATTCGACGGTTGCTACAGGTTCCCGGGGTGTTTCGGTTTTCCTTCTTCAAGATCGTCTGCCATTGATGTTTTTTTATGATCTTGAAAATTTTGTATTTTGACTACTTTTTTGATCATTTGATTACAACCTGATTGTAATCCAGTTTTGGAATATAAAACAGCGGGAATTTAAATGCAATGCATTTATACAATTCATGAAAAGCTCTTCATTTAGCTTGAAATTGCATCCCAAATAGAGTAGAGCAGAATGCTTCGATGTCAAGCAGAAATTTGAATATAACCAGCGGTCACACGCGCGGTTTGGCACCTCTATGTATAACGCATTGTTTGCTTGTTTTCATTCTGGAACTATTTCCATTCGGTAACGATACTCATCGAATCTTACAGGCTTGATCTGTAAAACCAGGATCTTTGGTTGTCTCAAAATACCGAATCAACCGGGAACGCAGTTGATTTACGATGTTATGATCGGGGTGATTTGCCGGATTATGTAGCTGGGCGGGATCTTTTTCACAATCATACAGCTCGAGCACGCCCCGCTTGGCGAACCATCGATCGTAAAACTTGGCGTTCTCGGGATCATTTCGTGTTTTTATGACATTTTGGCGCTTTTTATTGTCGATCAGCATAGTTTTACTATCAATAATCTGACTCGAACAATTCCCTTATTTTACCCTCAACAACCTTGAGAATGTCCCGGGTATGCAGATGTTTTATGTCCGAATAACGGACAGGTTTGCCGAATTTTACTTTTATGGTGCCCGGTGTGATGATACTGCTGCCCTTGTGTTTGATTTGAAACGCATCGATCATGACAACCGGTACAATATCCGTTTTTGCCGCTTTGACCAGAATGAATGGACCTCTTTTAAAGGTACCCGGTTCGCCGGTCAAGGTACGCGTGCCTTCAGGCAGAATGATAATAGATGTCCCGTTTTCAATGCGCTGCCGGGCTGTTTCCAGACTTTGCAGGGCTTTTTTCCCGCCATCCCGGCTGATCGGGATTTGGCCCAGTCTCTTTAACAAAAGTCCCCACAAGGGCCACTTGAAGTGTTTATCCAGTTCCACACCGCGCGCGTAATTGGGGATATATCCGAAAAGCACCAGCGCGTCAAACACATTGACATGATTGGCCATAAAAACAACCGTTTTTTCCGCATCAACATGCTGCAATCCACTGACCTCTGTTCTGATCAACATGGCGTTCAGGATAAACCGGCAGCCGGCCTTGAGAAACGGATCAATACGCCGGGGATCAAAAAACAGGCTGTAAACAATGATAAACAATCCAAAGGGTATAAAAAGACCGAGTCCGATGCTCCAGAGTATAAAGGAAACGCTGCGTTTTTTTATTTTCCGCAACACGGCTGTCATGCGTCGAATACCCTGATCTTGCCGGGGACAACAGAAACCGAAAGGGGCGTGTTGCCGAATATCTCACCGTCCGGGGTCAGGATCTTGCTAATGTCCGAATAAAAGGTCATATCCCTGGCTTTGAATGTCGTGATCTCGGGAATATGAATATGCGTCCCCTTGAATATCCTGGGAAAGGTTGCCAGCAGTTTCCGCCTGGATAATTTGTTCAGCACCACCACATCCAGCAGACCGTCATCGATTTTCGCGTCCGGCGCCATGATCATATCACCGCCGGTCCTGGTGGAATTGCAAATCTCAACGAATACATTGTCGCGCTCATATTTGACGCCGTCAATCTCGAATGTCATCTGATAGGACTGCAGTCTGCGGGTCACCTGGAACACGCCGATAATGTAACTCAGGGCGCCCCATTTTTTGTACAGACTGGCCCGTTCTGCAACATCTGCGACAAATCCGAACCCGATGATATTGATAAAATAATAATCCTGTTCATCCACCGTGAATTTGCCCAGGTCCACGCGCCGGGTGTTGCCCCTGACCATGTTGCAGACCGCATCATCCAGCGATGCGATGTTCAGATCGCGGGAAAATGAATTGCCGGTGCCCACCGGAATCACCCCGAGCGGCGCCGGTAGATCCGGATTGCCCTGCGCCATACCGTTGATCACCTCGAACAGAGTACCGTCTCCGCCTACGGCCGCGATGCCGTCCCAGCCGTTGCCGACCTCGTCTTTGGCGATTTCGATCAGGTGCCGGGGACGCTCGGAGTAAATGACTTTAACAGTCACATTCTGGCTGTTAAAGAGCTGCAGCGCCCGCTGTGACACGGCAATGCCCTGTTTTTTCCCCGCTATTGGATTGACCAGCATCAGGATGTTCATACCGTTCCGCCTGTGATTTCGTATCCGAACCTGATAATAATTTAATCATACAGATGGTGAACCTAATTCATAATTTAGTAATTATTTTTTCACAGGCAACAGAAATATGCCTGTCAGGTGAAAAAGATAGCGGTGTGATGGCATGGCTTGAAAAAATTGACCCCGAACGACACAAAGGGGGAGAGGGAGCATGCCGTGAATCCAGGAACGCAGGATTAAAGCGAATAGGTTCGAATGATCGCTGAGGGCGCTTTACTGCTGACGGAAATTAGAACCGATAGAGAAAAAGTAATCCAGCAAGGGCTGCGGAAGTGTTGTGCTGAACAGTTGCGAAGCAGAGCTTTTGATGCAGCGTCTTAATAATTGTTATATATAGAATTATAAAGGTGCATAACAGTACATACTATAGTATGTACTGTTGATAATTAAAATAATTGCCTTGTTGAAAAGCTAAACCGCAAAATGGGTACAAGATAAAACTCGGTATTGAAGCAATGCTGATATTTTTAGTAATATTTATGGAAAATATTTGTAAATATCTTTGCGATGTAATACTCTTTCAAATATTATCATCTTGTCTTTATATTTTAAACCAACTCTATAATCACCAAACCTTATCTTATAGTATCCAGTATACCCCGTCATTTTTTCTATTTTTTTTACTTTTGCTATAGAGTTTATTATCTTCGCCTCATTAAAAACAAAATTCTCAATTTGTATTCGAGGATTTTTAGGCACTCTCGATAGCTTTTTTAAAAATCGCTTTCGATAAACTGTTTTCAATTCGTTTTATCCAGGTTGGAATAATACTCCTCAGCTGAATCTTGATCTAGTAGTTCGTCCACTTCATTTTCTCTCATCAAATTGAAAAGAGCATAGTTTTCCATGATCTCTTCGATTTTATTAAATGTTTTAATATCCAGCTGAACAGCGACTTTATTGTTATTTTCATCTATAATATATTTTTTCTCTAAAACTTCCATCGAGTTAGTTCTCCTGTTTTTATCCAGTCACTTTTATATATTGATGATGGTTTTTAGACAAATTATCAGCAATTTGAGTTGTGAACAATTAATTTTTCCGATTCTATATTGCTAATTTTGGGTATATTTCATTTCATGAATCATCTATGCTTATACAAGAAACAATATTTTTAAGAAAATTACAATTATTTTTTTAATATACGCTTTTTCATTCAGTATAACAAAATTCCTTTCATGCATCTAATAATAAAATGATTCAGGCAATCATATTTTATCTTTGTTTTTATTGCGCGTATAACGCTTAGTAATAACCACCCGCCGATGACAAAAAAAATTAATAAACAAAGTGAGGGCAACAGCTATGGGCAAAAATACGAATCAACTCTGTTTATTCAAAGAAATTTCTGGTAAAAAAGTTCACGTTGACTTTGGCGGCGAACTGTCATCTGATAGCGGTATACTTTTAATACGAGAGTTCATTGAAAAACAGGATATTGTTGATAAAATTGTCAGGTTGTTGCCGGATCATCGAAATCAGGGTTATATACAACACAGGACAAAAGAATTGTTAACCCAACGTGTGTTACAAATTATTGCCGGATATGAAGATGGCAACGATTGCAATTCTTTGCGCAATGATCCGGCCTTTAAAACCGGTTGTAACAAAACATTGGATACCGATGATGCGCTGGCAAGTCAATCGACAATGTGCCGATTTGAACATCGGATTGATCCCAGAACGCTCATTCTTCTATCGCGGCTGTAAGTGGAATTTTTTACCGATTTGTACAATTCACCACCTGATGGTATCATCCTTGATTTTGACGATACTGAAGACCGAACCTATGGTGGACAACAGCTCAATTTATTCAATGCGTATTACGGAAGTACATGCTATCAGCCCATGCATATCTATGAAGGCAACAGCGGCAAATTGATCGCAACGATTTTGCGCCCCGGCAAACGCCCCACCGGTCGGGAGATTGCCAAAATGATTCGTCGTGTTGTAAGGATCATTAGAAAAACCTGGCCGAATGTTGAGATACTGATTCGGGGCGATTCACATTATCGCGGCCCCGCGGTTTACGATATATGCAGAGAGCTTAACCTTCAGCATACATTGGGTTTAACGGCAAACAATACTCTAAAAAAGATGGTTGAACCTGCTGTCAACGAGGCTGAAAAACGGTTTGCAGCAGATCCCAAACCGTTCAAAATGTACCAGGACTTTGAGTACCAGGCTGACAGCTGGTCTGAACAGGAACGGGTTGTTGCTAAAATCGAATACACCGCGAAGCTCAAACTCAACATCAGATTTATCACCACAAGTTTCAAAGAAGCCTCGTGCAAATTTGTTTACGAAACAGCTTACTGCGGCCGTGGCCAGGCTGAACTCTATATCAAAGAACACAAAAGACAGCTTGGCAGTGATCGTACGTCAAGTCATTTGTTTATGGTCAATCAATTCAGGCTCGTCTTTTTCAATCTGGCATATATGATTTTGCATCGTTTTAGAGAACAGTATTTGAAAAATACCTGTTTTGCCAGAGCTGATTTTAATACAATTCGACTCAAAATCATCAAAATTGCCGGACAGATCAAAGAGTTGTCGACCCGGATCAAAGTGCAATTATGTTCTTCGTATCCATACCAAAGAGAATTCAGGACAATCTATGAGATGATGACTGGATTCGCGTAGTAGAGTTCCTGGGTTGTCCGGCGCTCTTTGTCATTGTTTACATAATATTCAGGGGCATGGGATACCTATGTCCAAATGCTCCCGTGATTTGCATTATTTTTCCCAAAATTATAAAATTGTCAGTATACCGCTAATTTGACGTCAAAAATTTGGAGCAAATTATTGATTTTGTAAATTCATGAATTATTCAGGATATATTGAACCGCCCAGTGCGAATCCGCATGCTCGATGTGAGGAAGGCCGGAGTAAAACCAGCCCTTACCCGGTTAGCCTTATATGTTCACTCTATTGAGCTTTTTATTCCTTGAGCATGTCATTCAATTGCTGGCAGCTATGTCGTTTGTACGGATGAGGCATCGAGCAACTCTCGCACTTTGCGAGCGAGGTCATCGCGCGTGAACGGCTTGGACATGAAATGCAGGCCTTTGTCAATTACACCGCGTCTGCTTATCACATCAGATGTGTAACCGGACATGAACAGCACCTCGACGCCTGGCTTGGCCACAGTGATTCTTTTCGCCAGTTGGCGTCCATCCATTCCGGGCATGACCACGTCGGTCAACAACAGATGAATGGCCCCCGAATGCTGGGCTGTCAGTTTCAAGGCTTCGCCCGGTGTCTCCGCGACCACGACGTGATACCCGAGGGATTCCAGGAACAGGCCACAGGTTACGCGCAGTGCTTTCTCGTCCTCCACCAAAAGAATGGTCTCCCCTCGACCTCTGGGCGCTTCCGCCTTGCTGGTAACGGTTGTTTTCACGACCTCTGCCTCAACCTCTTGCAAATAGACCCTGAATGTCGAGCCCTTGCCTAATTCGCTGGATGCGTCTACGGATCCAAAGTTCTGCTTGGCGATACCATAGACGGTGGACAATCCCAGCCCCGTTCCCTTGCCGACCCCCTTCGTCGTGAAAAACGGCTCGAACACCTGCGCCAGATCCTCCTCTTTCATTCCGCTGCCATCGTCGCTGACCGAGAGATAGACATACTTTCCGGGAATGGCATCCGGATGGCTTGCGCAATAGTCTGCATCAATGTGAGCCTTTTCGGTCTCGATGACGATCTCACCGACGCCGGAAATGGCGTCACGAGCATTGACGCACAGGTTGGCAAGGATCTGGTCAATCTGCGCCGGATCGATCAGTACCGAACCCGTGCTCTTGCCGGGCCGCCAGGCCAAATTGATGTCCTCACCGATGAGCCGCCGCAACAGCTTGAGCATGCTCTCCACGGAATCATTGAGGTCCACGATCTTGGGCTCAATAGCCTGTTTCCGGGCAAAGGCTAAAAGTTGCCGGGTGATTTCAGCCGACCTCTCGGAGCACAAGGTTATTTCGTCGAGCCACCCCCTGATCGCATGGCTCGGCTCAATTTCCTCCTTGCACATCTCGGTGTATCCCATGATGCCCATGAGCAAATTGTTAAAGTCATGCGCCACGCCCCCCGCCAATCGGCCCACCGACTCCATCTTCTGGGCTTGATGGAGTTGTTCTTCAAGATGTGTTTCGTGCGAGAGATCGCGTTTCACGGCGACATAATGGGTGGTCTTGCCCGTCGCATCGTACACGGGCGAGGTCGTGGACTCTTCCTTGTAGAGGGTGCCGTCCTTTCGCTTGTTGATCATGCGGCATCGAAACACGCGCCCGGCAGTCAGTTCCGCCCACATCCAGCGGTAGAACTTTTCGTCGTGCTTGCCGCTCTTGAGAATGCGCGGGTTGCGGCCCATGGCATCTTCGCGGGTATAGCCGGTAATCGTCTCGAAAACCGGATTCACATAGAGAATGCTGCCCGTCTGATCCGTGATGATGATCGCCTCCGCCGCCTGCTCCACCGCAATCGCCAACAGGTCGCGCGATTCCTGGGACTGCTTGAGGGCAGTGATGTCCATATACGTTCCGATCACACCAACGATCTCACCGTCCTCATTGAGCAGCGGCAATTTGTTTGTCAACAGCTTGATGGTGTCCCCCGCCGGGGTCGTCCGGGTTTCCTCGACGAGCAGCTTGGCGCAACCACTTTCGATGACGGCTCTATCATCGTCGCGATACTTTTCCGCTTGCTCGCGCCATCCCATCTGAAAGTCGTCTTTGCCAATGATATCCTTGGGCTTGGCGAAACCCGCATCATGGGCGAATGCCGCATTGCAGCCCAAAATGACAAGATCCTTGTCCTTCCAGAAGACACGAGCGGGTATTGCATTGATAATCCGTTGGATCATCAATGCGGATTCCCGCTCCACTCTTTCTGCCTTTTTTCGTTCAGAAATTTCCCGGATGTTGCACTGCATGACCTTCTGGCCGCGTTCCAGATAGGTAGTGCTGATGAACTCCACCTCATGCCGCTTTCCATCGCGGCCCTCCAGCGCCAGATCATCGTACCGGATGAATTCCTTCTGCTGTAGCTCGGAAAAGTTAGCCTCGTTGGCGACAACATCCGCGAGGAAACCGAGCTCCCAGACTTTCTTCTGGACCAAATCTTCGCGCGAGTAGCCCAGCAATTCCAATAGATACGGATTGGCATCCGTGATCATCCCGGTCTCGGCGTCGAGGATCAGAATACCGTCCTTGGCAGACTCGAAGAGTCTGCGATAGTGGCTTTCCGAGGCACGCAATGCCTCCCACACATCGGCACTCGCGGGTGTCGAGCCATGACGACGTCCCGTCTCGCAATCCGGTCTCTTGTTTTGGCTCATATTGCTTTCCTCTCCTGCCAACACTTAAATCAGCCGTTTTAACCGCATCAGACAAACTTGCGCAAATGAACCGAACTTGAGATTAATCTGGATTGTGCCTGAAAGAATCGGCGGTTAAAATCGGCTGCATTTGCTTATGCGCTTTTTAATTGAGCTTCAATGGTATCAGCTGACAAATCAGCGCCACAATCCCACTCTATAAAATACCTGCCATTTACTATTTTGTGAAAAGCACCTTGCTTTTTCAAATCAGTAAAGGCTTCCAGTTCTAAATATGGTCTGACGTCAAAAAGTCCCGTCCTTCCGTCCTCAGTAACAATAGTAAGCGTATAATCTTGATTTGCTTTAACTTTGTCTATTCTCATTGGTCCAATCCTTTGATTTTGAATGGAGTTTTACCATTAACAGCAAGTTCCCAATCTGCCAGCAAGTCATCCTTGTGAATTTCAATCCAAGCTGCAACTAATTTCTCTTTTTGCAGAGGTATATTGCCTGCGAGCAAGTTGCCGTCAGGAATAGAGTAGACAGCAACTTTGCCTTGATATTCCGCATGAATATGCGGGAGAATATGCTTATCGATATCCTTGAAAAACATCCGAATGAGAATACCATAAAACATTGAAATAGTGGGCATTTCAGTTATCCTCTTTCCAGTAGTTCATTTCTTTAGCGATAAAATAATCGACCAAAGAAGAAAATAGCTTTTCAACAACATCGGGTTCTATATGTTCGTTTTCAGCCCAATCGCGTCTCTTTCTGAGCATTGATTTTACACGATTTTCGGCTCTTACCTCAATTTGACTCTTTTTAAATTTCGACGCAGCGTGAACATACTCACCCCTTTTGGAAATCAATCTTATAATCTGCAAATCAATATTGTCAATTTCGTTCCAAACGTCTTCCATATTTTTGCATTCATTTGGCTGTCTCATATTTCATCCATATTCAAAGTGCATAACCACTGATTAACCAATTTCTCAATAACACGAACTTTTTCATACTATACAAAATATAAAATTCAGAGCAAACGTCTTTATATTAATCCCGCTAAAACCGAATTCAATTTCAAAGAAAAGAACCACCCGCAATCAGCTCTGTGTCAGATACATCACCGCTGGCACAAATTTATTAGTATTTGAATTTTATGCATTACTAGATAAAGATGCAAGGCAAAAAGTTATCAGTTTGAACTCATTTCAAGGGTTTTTTGATTATATACCCGGAATTTTTTTGTTGTCAACATATCTCGATGGACAATTTACAATTTTTAAAGAACATTTCAACACATTTTTTTACTCTTCAAAACAAATCCCCCTGCTCGCCATCCTGCTTCTTTTTAGCCTTTTCCTTGTTCTTTTGCTCCTGACCTTCCTGTGCATGGATTTGGCGCTGCCGGCGATTTCCGGCAACGGTGTATTTTACGTTCCGTTTCGTTAATCCGGCACCTGGCGGCCATGCCGAACAGGTCTGCTCTTTGCGTGTTAATTCTTCAGCGTCTTACCGCGTAGAGCAGGGGGGAGCTGGCAGGAAATTCAGGCGGCGCAATCGGCCGGCTTTGTGCTCGGAGAATCGCTTTTTGTGTTTATATGCGATGACAGCGCTATCCGGACGGTTTCTCAGTGCGGCTGAACCGACACGCTTTTTTAACCTGCCCACGTCTGCAGCTGTTTGCGCGGTCATGGTATTTTTGAACTTTTAAAATAGAGTAATCCAGATGAAAACACGGGTCAAAATATGCAAAGAAAAAGCCGATCGCGGTGATTTCCGTACCTCCTATGGGTCCGCCAAAGGAGCAAAACCCCTGGGGAACAAAGTACAGTACTTTGCCTCCGACAATAAATTGGTTATCGACACCGGGAAACAATCTTGTTAGACGGTTCCCCGTTTATTGGTTTATTTTCGTAGGACGGGGGACGCTCCAAAGAAATGAACCAACGCAATCTCTCAATTTAACGTGGGAATACAGGACGCTCTTAAATTATTCAATAATTTAACTTGATTTTTGAATGTGTCAAGAGCGTCCCTTTCTGCACAAAAAAGTTCACACAAGGTGGCGGCCCAAAAAGCAACAAGATTGCTTTTTATGCTGTGATTTGCCGGCCGGGAGCTTTACGGCAATGGCGGCAGGCCCAGTTCTTCGAGAAACGCGTTGTGCTTGTCCTTGGCCGCCTTGATCTTTTTCTCTGCGTCGACCAGGTCGGCGTGGGTTGCTTTCAGGTCGATTTCCGGTTCCGGCTTGGCCGTGCTGACATAGCGCGAGATGTTCAGGTTGTAGTCGTTCTCTTCGATCTCATCCATCTCGACCCGCCGGGCGTACCGCTCCTCTTCCTTGCGGTGCTGGTAGGTGTCGACGATCTTTTTGATGTGCTCGGGGTTCAGATAGTTCTGCCGCTTGCCTTTCTCGAAGTTGCCTTCAGCGCTGGCGTTGATGATCAGCACGTCATCGGGCTTCTTGCACTTCTTGAGCACGAGAATGCACACCGGAATACCCGTCGAGTAGAACAGATTCGCCGGCAGGCCGATCACCGTGTCGATGTGCCCGTCGTTGAGCAGCTTCCTGCGGATCGCCGCCTCCTTGCCGCCACGGAACAGCACGCCGTGGGGCAGGATGATCGCCATCACGCCCTCATCCTTGAGGTAGTGAAACCCGTGCAGCAGAAAGGCGAAGTCGGCCGCGCTCTTCGGCGCCAGCCCGTGGTTCTTGAACCGCATGTCTTCGCCGAGGGCGTCGTTCGGGTCCCAGCGGTAGCTGAACGGCGGATTGGCGACGACCGCGTCGAACGTCGGCTTCTTCGCCGGGTTTTGCTCACGGAGCATGTCCCAGTCGTTGGTCAGCGTATCGCCGTGGTAAATCTCGAACTCCGAATCCTTCACCCCGTGCAGCAGCATGTTCATGCGGCAAAGGTTGTAGGTCGTGATGTTCTTCTCCTGGCCGTAGATCATGCCGACGCTGCCCCCGGCATTGACCACGCGGTTGCGGACGTTCAGCAACAGCGACCCCGACCCGCAGGCAAAGTCCAGCACGCTTGCCAGCTTGCTCCGGGGGCCGGTCTCGGGGTCCTGGCCGTCGAGGGTGACGATGGCGGACAGGATGTCGCTGATGCGCTGGGGCGTATAGAACTCCCCCGCCTTCTTGCCCGACCCGGCGGCGAACTGGCCGATCAGGTATTCGTAGGCGTCGCCCAGCGTGTCGGAATCGGTCGAGAACGCAGCCAGCCCCTCGGCGATCTTCTGGATGATCGTGCAGAGTTTATCGTTGCGGGTCTGGTAGGTCTTGCCCAGCTTCTCCGAGCCGAGGTTGATCTCCGAGAACAGCCCGGAGAAGGTGCTTTCGAACGATTCGTTCTCGATGTACTTGAAACCCTCCTGCAGCGTGTTCAGCAGTTCCGTGTCTTGCGTCCGGGCCATGCAGGCGATGTTCGCCCACAGATGCTTTGGCTTGATGACATAGTGGGCCTTGCGGCGCATCTGTTTTTCGAACGCGTCCACGTCGTCGGGGTTGTCATCGTACCACACCGACAGCGGCGTCCGGCCGCCGTTGCCCACCGCATCCGGGTCGGGATAGTCCCGCCCCAGTTCCTTCCGCGCCGCCTGCTCGTAGTTGTCCGACAGATAGCGCAGGAACAGAAACGCGAGCATATAGTCGCGGAAATCGTCCGCGTTCATCGCCCCGCGCAGGTGGTCGGCGATGTTCCAGAGGATTTTGCCCAGTTGTTTCTGGTTGTTTTCAGTCATGGTTTTTTCCTGTCCCTGTTCACTGTTTTCGTTACTTGATCTTTGCTTCAAGAGCTTTCAGATCGGAAGCTCGAATCTCGCGGATGCGCTCCAGCATTTCATCAAAGTAATCCGGGCGGCCATCCGGGTTTTTCAGCCGCTCGTCGTCCATCGCGAAGCCCTTGAGCAGGTACTCCTTGAGGACCGTCGAAGCCCAGCGCCGGAACTGCACCCCCCGGGGCGAGCGCACCCGGTAGCCCACGGCCAGTATGGCGTCCAGATTGTAGAGCGTGAGCGCACGGCGCACCTCCCGGCTGCCCTCAGTTTGAACGACCGAGGATTCCTCGGCAGTTGTTTCCCGCGTCAGCTCTCCGTCCTGATAAATGTTTTTGAGATGCAGGCCGATATTGTCCACGCTCACATTGAACAACTCTGCCATTTCCCGCTGTATCAGCCAGACCGTGTTCTGATCCGCACGCAGCTGGATATGGTTTCTGCCGTCTTCATTGGTGTAGAGGATCAGGTCGTTCATGGAAAACTCCTGGGAGCGCCGACGTCCTCGTCGGCCTGTGGTGATGTAGCGCCGACGGAGACGTCGGCGTTCCCGGGAAAGGCGCTCGACCAGGGCCATGCTTCGGCGGTCTGACAGAGCCCGGCTTTCACGGGGTTCTGATGAATGTATGCGACAGCCTCTTCGATAATGCCCGGCGTCACGAATGTAGCGATCCCAATACTCCCGCATCCAAAATTGATCGGGCCGGGGGATATTCAGACCGAGTTGTTCGTTCTTTTTCAACACCCAGCGCGCGGTATACGATTTCCACCCTTGCACGATGCCGGCGAGACCCACCAAAGGCTCGATCAGCACATGGACGTGATTGGGCATGATACACCAGGCATGGAGGTGGTAGCGCACGCCATGGAAATGGAGAAAAGAATTCCGGACATACTGCGCAACCTCAGAATGCGCGAGCGCGCAGCAACCCAATCCGGCATCAAGCCACTCCTCGATGCGTTTGCGACGCTCAACCTCCCGCTGCTTTTCAGGAAAACGCGGAAGTTCTTCCTGTAACTCGGCCAATTTTGTTTGCGGAAGGCTATCGGCCAGGCGGTAGGTGATGGATTGGATCAACCGCGGAGCGTCACAATGGGGGAGATAGCCGCGTGAATACCACCCCCTGGGTGTGTCATCCCTAAGAGCGCCGACGTTCTCGTCGGCCTGTGGTGGTGTGGCGCCGACGGGGACGTCGGCGTTCCCAGAGTTGCTCATGCCTCAACCTCCCCCATCGCTGGGAAGAGCTGCTGCATCAGGCCGCGCTTGTGGGTCTTGAGGGTGTCGATCTTCTCCGCCTGCGCGTTGATCCGGGTGTCGAGGGCGGTGAGGCAGGCGGCGATGCGTTGTTGTTCATCTTCATCCTTGGGTAACATTATTGGGCATTGAAGTACATCTTCTTTTTTTAAATTGGTTTGTTTAACGCCATCATCGAAAGCAAGAAAATATGTATTTCTATCTAGAATATAAAAAAGCAGTACACTTACGACACTCTGTGCCGTAATCTTACATATACGCTGATTTACGGTATACGTATCGTCTTTATCTACGAGGAAACATCTTGCTATCGCCCGTCCGTTTGGTACATCACTCAGAACCATCAAAATATCGTCTTTGTTTGCAGATAAGTTAATAGAATTACTGTACTTTATTACTTCGCCTTCTGTTGAAATGAATTTTGAGTTAACAACAATGTACTTTCCATGCTCGTCTATATCCTGCTCATGAGCTTTTCCATTTTCATAATCAGCTACTTCTTCCAGTGTCTTATTTTCCCACTCCCCGCTATCCCGAAACTCCGGAAACCGCAGCCGGGGCATGGTCTCGCCGGGTTGGGGAAAGAGTTGCTGCATCAGGCCTTTTTTGTGGGCATTGAGCGCCTCGAGCTTCCGGCCCTCGGTGGCGATCAACCCGTCCAGCGAACTCAGACACTCGGCGATTTTCTGTTGCTCGGCTGGGGATGGGATGTATGTTTTCAGCAAATAGACTTCGTTGCGATTCAGACCCGGCACAGCACCTGCATCACCAAGTCTCTCCAAATTACTTCGTTCAAGTAGTCGCCAAAGAAAAGCAATCGGACATGATTCAGTATCGTAATTTTTGACGAAAAACGTAGTGTCGATTGGATAGCAGTCGGATTCAATCCAGTTGACTTGTCCTGCTGAACCTTTACGGCCAACGACGATGGCTGGCCCATCGACTATGGCCTCATCATGGTAGCCGACAATCCCGTTTGAACCTATGACAGGAAAACGACCGCCTTTCCTATCTTTCTCAGGAAGTGGACTGCCGTATTCAAGCGCTACGATGTCACCTAGCTTCTGCTTATTCCACTTTCCCGCATCCCGAAACTCCGGAAACCGCAGTTTCGGCGTCAAGATGCGTGTGCTTTTATGTTTCATTCGTTTTCCAATCTGTCTGGATTCTTCAACGCCTTTTTCTCTTCTAAAGTCAGGCGGCGCTCGACCTTTTTAACGTCCTCGGCGGGGGATAAGCTTTCGGGGCGGATTCCCCGGCTGAGCAAGGTTTCCCGGACGGCCTGATTGTTGGTGACGTGCTCCCGGGATATCCGCGGTTCGCTGGCCATCTTGTGTTCACGGGCGTTGTGGATGGTGATCTCGGTGGCAAAGTCTTTGGCCTTGAGAATAATCGTCGGAGCAAAGTCCGCCAGCGGCCGATTATTCGGCACTCGCCAATGGGCTTTCATGGTCTGAGTGCTCTTGCCAAAAAGGGCATGATCGCCTTTGCTGCGGATAAGGGCGAAGGTCTGGTTGCCGCCGGTTTGCTCAAAGATGACCTTGGAGAGTTCTTTCTCGGTATCGGTGAGTTCCTTGCGGGCGGAAACACGCTCGGCTTCCAGCAGCCGTTGCTCGATGAGTTCAGCCTTGCGGGTCTGGAGGGCGAAATAGGTTTGAGCAAAGGCAATCTCCGGCTTTCGCGGGTCGCCGTTCTGGGCGATGAGGTAGCAGGCATAGCGGGTAAGCATCACATCTTCAATCTCGCGCTGACCTCCCTTGCCCAGCTTGATCATTTTGTTGACGTCGACAAAATGATCCGAGGCTGGATTCCCCGAAACCTCACAGGCCGTCTCCGCTTTTCCAATAATTCTGAGGAAATTGCGCCATTCGGTGTAACCCAACAGGATTTGGAGGTCTCGAGCCAGCCAGTATTCCACTCCATTATCCGTCTGTTGAGCATGGCCCTCGAATGTTTGGGTCATTGCTTGAATCTGATTGCTTTCCATGTAGGCGCCTCTCTATCGTTTATTGTTCATATGCGTTCAGTCCGGAGATGATTCGCCCACCCGCGCGTTTCTTCAGCAGCGGCACCAGGTCGTCCATTAGCGCCAGTTCTTTCTCGCGGCGTTCGCGCCAGCTTAGATCGAGGGGTTCCATGAGATCGGTGAGCTGCTCGCCGTCAAAGATCATGCGCTCGAGGATGGCGTCCACAAAGGTTTGCAGGGCGTCGGTCGTCAGGCCGTGCGTGTCGGCGATGGCGGCAAGTTCGGCGGCATGGCGCTCGTCCTTGAAGCGCTGGTAGCCGTTGCGAACCTCTTCCTCGGTGAGGGGCCGGCCGGTTTCCAGCGTGCGGACGTATTCGGTGATCTCGTCGAGTTCATCCATGAACTTGGCGTCGGAGCGGATGAGGCGGATGAGCTGCTCGCGGCTCATTTCCTGCTGGTCCGGCGTCTGCCCGCTAAAGCGGGCGATGAGGTTCATGATATAGTCATAGTCGATATCGGCCGAGGCAAAGAGGACGAACTCGAAATCGAGCTGATCAATCGCATCACTGCCATATTCATCCGAGGGCTCGCGGACGCGGTCGTCACCCCGGGGCATGTCGCCGCCGGTCTTGTCCTGTTTGGCTTTGAGGCGTTTGGCGGTTTCGATGTAGACGCCGCGGAAGGCGCGGGCGTCGTCCCTGGGGAGCGTCTGCTCGATCTCCCGGCGCTGATCGTCGGTGAGGTCGGTGTACTGGTCGAGCTGGGTCGTGAAGCGCTGGACCTCTTTGAACTGCTTGACAAAGGCGACGCGGGCTTCGTCGCCCCTGAGGTTGGGCACGGCTTCGGGGCGCGCCTCAAGGCCCTGAGACTGGAGAAAGTCGTCCAGTTCCTGCCTGGCGGCCTTGAGTTGTTCGATCACCACGGGGGCCTTGTCCACGAGCCAGATATCCTTCGCGTGTTCGGCTCGTGCGCCGGAGAACAGGGTGATGGCTTCATCGACTTTTTCCTGCTGGCCGCGAAAGTCGAGGATGTGGCCGTAGGGCTTGGCGGCATTGAGCACCCGGTTGGTGCGGGAAAAGGCCTGGATGAGGCCGTGATGCTTGAGGTTCTTATCGACGTAGAGGGTGTTGAGGTATTTGGCGTCGAAACCGGTCAAAAGCATGTCGACGACAATAGCGATGTCAATCTTCTCCTTGCCCTTTTGGGGGAGGTCACGGTTGGGGTATTTCTGGTCCTTGATGCGTTTCTGGACGTCCTGGTAGTAGGCGTCGAACTCGCCGATGGAGTGATTCGTGCCGTAGCGGCCGTTATAGTCGGCGATGATGGCCTTGAGCGCTTCTTTTTTCCTGTCCGGTTCCTGCTGGTTGTCTTCGAGTTCCTGGGGCAGGTCCTCCTGGAGCTGCTGGACATCCTTGTTGCCCTCGGCGGGCGGGGAAAAGACAGCGGCGACCTTAAGCGGCACAAAGCCGGAATCGCCGGCCTGGCGCTCGGCCTGAACCTGCTTGAAAAGCTCGTGGTACTCGATGGCGTCGTTGATTGAGGCGGTGGCAAAGAGCGCGTTGAAGCGGCGCTCGCCGGTGGCGGCGTCGTGCTTGTCGAGAATGGCGTCGATGGCGGCGCGTTTGGCTACAGTGGCGGGAGCATCCTGCTTCCTTGTCCTGGGCTTGGGCTTGGATTTCATTTGGGAGCTGGAAGCTCCCGCAACTGGGTGTTCGCGAATATAGCGACGGATCGCTTCCATCGCGCGCTCGTGCCGAACGATATGGTCGTATGACTCGTGTTGCCATATCTGCCCTGTTTTTCCCAAATGCCGGTTGATTTGGTTGGCGGTGAATGATTTCCAGGAATGAAGAATATCGACCAGCCGGTATTCAGCCAGAGGTTTGACCAGGACGTGAACGTGATTGGGCATGATCACATATTCGTCCAGGTCGTACCGTTGCCCCTCAAAATGATGAAAGGCGTCATCCACAATCTTGGCAATGTCGGGATCGCGTAGGACGCATGAGCCATTGCCTGCATTCAGCAGGTTTTCGTAGCGGTCAGAAAAGAGGCGGTGATACTCGGCGATTTGATCGCGGGTGAGGTGGGCGAGGTCGTGGCTTTGTTTCCAGCAGTCGCGCTGTTCCTTGATCTCTACCACAACAGCTTGGGGCAAAGAGTCGGCGAGCCGGAAGGTGACGAAATACCAAACCGAGTCCTGCTCCCAATGAGGGAGATCGCCACCCGTGCGGATTTCGATCTCGGTGGATGGATTAAAGTATTCCCATGCAGTGAGACCCTCCTGCTCCTGGCCATCCGTAGCTCGGGAGCAGGATGCTCCCGCCACTTTAAAGTAATCCACGTGGAAGCGAAGGACGTTTTTATCTTCGATGGCGTGGGTGATGGTGTAGGCGTGCAGTTCGCTGGGGAAGAGGTCTTTGGTGGTTCTGAGCGTGGCGATATCGCCATCGATCTTCTTTGTCGTGGCGTTGTCTTCAAAAATAGGCGTGCCGGTAAAGCCGAAGAGTTGGGACTTGGGGAAAAAGTTCCTGATGGTCTGGTGAGTCTGGCCGAACTGGGAGCGGTGGCACTCGTCGAAGATAAAGACCATGCGCTTGTCGCTAAGCGGTTCGAGACGCTGTTTAAAGGTGGCCTTGCCGTTTTTCTTGTCGAACTTGTTGTATTTGCTGGTTTCGTCGAGGGCGAGGCCGAGCTTCTGGATGGTGGTGACGATGACCTTGTCGGCATAGTCGTCCGAGACGAGGCGGCGGACCAGCGCGGCAGTGTTGGTATTCTCTTCGACGCAGCCCTCCTGGAATCGATTGAATTCTTCACGGGTCTGGCGGTCGAGGTCTTTGCGGTCGACGACGAACAGGCATTTTTGGATGTCGGGGTTGAGTTTGAGCAGCGTGGAGGCCTTGAAGGAGGTGAGGGTCTTGCCCGAGCCGGTGGTGTGCCAGACGTAGCCGTTGCCGCGGTTTTCGCGGATGCACTGGTCGATGGCCTTGACGGCGTAAATCTGGTAGGGGCGCATCATGAGCATTTTCTGCTCAGAGGCGACGAGGACCATGTAGCGGCTGATGGTGGTGCCGAGAGTACACTTGGGCAGGAAGGACTCGGCAAAGTCGTCGATGTGGGTGATCTTGGCGTTGTCTTCTGCAGCGTGCTGATAGATGGGCAAAAAGTTTTCATCGGCGTCGAAGGCAAAATGGCGGTCGTTGTTGTTGGCAAAGTAGTAGGTCTCGGTCTGGTTGGAGACGATAAAGAGCTGGACAAAGCAAAGCAGGGTCTTTGTATAGCCGTTGCCGGGATCTTTTTTATAGTCGACGATCTGCTGCATGGCTCGGCGGGGGCTGATGCCCAGGGTCTTGAGTTCGATCTGGACGGCGGGGATGCCGTTGATCAGGAGCATCACGTCGTAGCGTTGAAAGCTATAGTCGGTGTTAATGCGAAGCTGGTTGACGACCTCGAAGGTGTTTTTGCACCAGTCCTTGATGTTGACGAGGGTATAGTTGAGCGGGGTACCGTCGTCGCGGGTGAAGCTATTGCGCTCGCGGAGCAGGGTCGCGGCGGTGAAGACGTCGGGTGTGATGATCTCGTCGAGGAGGCGCTTGAATTCGCCGTCGGTGAGCTGGACGCGGTTGAGGGCCTCAAAGTGCTCACGAAAGTTGCCTTCGAGGGCGGCGCGGTCATGGATGTCGGGGCGGTGGGTGTATTTTTGATCGATCAGTTTTTCGATCAGCGCTTGTTCGAGTTCTTGTTCGGTCATTGTTTCCTCTCTTTGAAACCGGGTCAAGTATCGGCTTTATTCATTCCGGGCAGGGCTTTTCGTTTTCTCTCTTCGGACGTCATGGATATTTACTGCGCCGGGTTCGGCTTCCTGCCCTGTATCGGAATACGGGATGCTCTTGAATTATTCAATCATTTTACATGATTTTTGAATGTCTTGAGAGCATTCCTCTCTTCCACATTGCCCACACGTTGTGTTTCGTATGCACCGAGTTTGAAAAATACTTGATAAAGGAGATACGTCACTCTTGGTGCCTGAAACGTTTTTTTTCGCCAATTCCTTTCCTGTATGCTCCTCAGCGTAATCGTACGTATCAGGCGGGCTGAAAATGAACTTGATATCAGAGGAACCCGGACAAAAATCCATAAGCATTTCAATTGGGAACTCGGATTCAATATAGTTGTAGAGTCTTCGCTGATTCACTATCCAAGGTCGCATTGAGATAACACCATTGCCACATAATTTCCGCAATTTCTTCGAGTCTCACATGTTTCCGTATCTTCTTTCAGCTTTTCGGCTGTGTCGAGTCTCTCAAAATCAAAGTCAGGTCTTTTCATTATCAATTTTTGCTATTTAGCTATGGCCATTTGTCTTGAAACTATGGGGATTTTCTAACAAACCGAACCACTGATTAACCAATTTCTCAATAACACGAACTTTTTCATACTAAACAAAATATGAAATTCAGAGCAAACGTCTTCATATTAATCCCGCTAAAACCGAATTCAATTTCAAAGAAAAGAACCACCCGCAATAAGCTCTGTGTCAGATACATCACCGCTGGCACAAATTTATTAGTATTTGAATTTTATGCATTACTAGATAAAGATGCAAGGGAAAAAGTTATCAGTTTGAACTCATTCAAGGGCTTTTGGATTATATACCCGGAATTCTCTTGTTGATCAAGTCATATAATATGATTGTACTTTTGCTCAAGATTATCGAATGGGACGCTGGGCGGTTGCCTGCAGTCCAATTCTGAGCACAACAATAACAAATGCCAGATTGGAACGCAGGGGTTATGTTTCTATGCTATCGTACTATCTTAAACTGACTCATGGTTAATAGCTTGCCCGCCTGCTGGCGGGAACCGCCGTGCACGAGAACCGTACGCACGGTGGTGTGAGAGGCGCACTCCGGTCTTATGGCCTGAGCCGCCTACTCGATTATGCTTCTTCGAGTTCGCAGAGAAGTTCTTCAATAAGTTCTTTAACAGTAATAATCTTATCAACACGATGCGCATTCTGCCCGCAGAAAATGAGGCCGTGGTCCACATCACCAAAATAGGAATTCAGCAGAGCCAGTGCAATGCAATATTTCGCAGTTTTGACTTTACAGGCAGTAAGACATCTATAAGGACAATTTATTTTCTGCTTTCCTTTAACTTCAAGGTCTTTTAAAAAACGATTATTTATCGCCCGTCCAGGCATACCAACAGGACTTTTAATAATAACAATATCATCTTCTCCTGCCTCCAGATAGGCTTGCTTGAATTGCTGAGACACATCGCATTCTTCGGTACAAACAAAACGGGTTCCCATCTGAACACCTGAAGCGCCCAGGGAAAGCATTCGGGCAATATCTTTTCCGTTATATATACCACCTCCGGTGATTACAGGTATTTTCCTTCCGAATTTATCTTCATAGGGTTTAATAGCTTCCAGGACTTTAGGCAAAATTTTTTCAAGGGAGTAGTCCTCCGGATGTTCCAGTTGTTCTGCTGAAAAACCGAGATGTCCCCCGGCCAGTGGCCCTTCCAGGATCAGTCCATCGGCGATTCTTTCATACCGTTTATCCCATGATCGCAAGATAAATTCTGCAACTCTAGCAGAACTGATGATGGGCACAAGGTTTACACTGGGATCCTGGACTAAAGCCGGAAGTTTAGTTGGCAATCCGGCGCCGAATACAATTATTTTAATACCTTCTTGTATAGAAGTTTTGATAAGATCATCCGCGTTGCTGAGTACACCCATGATGTTTACTGCAAGGTGACCATCAGTCATACTCCTGGCTTTGTGGATCTCATTTACTAATGCTTCCCTGGATGTTCTTTCATACTCGTCTGCCAAAGCTTTGATATCCCCTAAACCAACACAGGAAATTGTGCCGATTCCGCCCTGGTTTGCTACTGCTGAAGCCAGCGAAGCAAGAGAAACCCTGACGCCCATACCTCCTTGAACAATAGGTATATTTGCTGATATACTTCCGATCTGAAGTTTAGGAATTTTCACTTATATCTCCATATTTCTTAATTATGAGGCAAGCGTTGCCTCCACCGAAACCAAATGAATTACTCATTGCAATTTTTAAATCAAGCGATTCAACACCATTGGTAACATAGTCAAGAGGACAATCAGCATCAGGTTCATTATAATTAATGGTTGGCGGGATCATGCCAGTAAACACACTCATTACAGTCGACACGAACTCCACAGAACCTGCGGCTGCCATAAGATGACCAATCATTGATTTTATCGAGCTGACCTTTAAGGTTTTTGCATGTTCACCAAATACTTTTTTAATAGCAGCACTCTCACATTTGTCATTTAAAACAGTGGATGTACCATGCGCGTTGATATATCCTATTTTTGCAGCTTCCACATCAGCATCTTGCAGCGCCGCTTGCATAACTCGAACTCATACCATCGCCCTCGGGCTCTGGTGCCGTAAAGTGATGGGCATCGGCCGTATTTCCGTATCCGACGATTTCAGCATAAATTCTTGCGTTTCGCTTTAAAGCATGTTTCAAATTTTCCAAAACAACAATCCCGGCTCCTTCTCCCATCACAAAACCATCACGATTTTTATCAAAGGGTCTACTGGCATTTTCAGCGCATTCATTTGGAGTCATGGATCGTGTTGCGCAAAAACATCCATAGGGCAGCGGAGTTATGCATGCTTCGGAACTACCTGCGAGCATAATGTCGGCATCTCCTCTCTGAAGAATTCGAAACGCATCACCAATGGCGTTTGAACCTGTAGAACAGGCTACAGAGAGAGCAGAAAGGGGGCCTTTCAAGCCATATTTAATGGAAACCATACACGCTGCCATATTGATGAGCAGCTTGGACACAAAAAACGGATTTAAACTTTTGGGTCCCTTTTCCTGAAGCTGGGAATACCCATCTTCGATTGTCTGTGAACCACCAATGCCGGAGCCGATGATAACGCCTGCCCTGTTTTTGTCAAATGAGAAGGATGACAAGTTTGCATCTTCAATTGCCATTGTAGATGCGGCAATGCCAAACTGTGTAAACCGATCCATACGCTTTGACGATTTCTTGTCAATCCATTCTTCAGCGTTAAAACCTTTTACCTCAGCCGCGAGCTTGGAACGATAATCTGTCACATCAAAACGAGTAACTTTCGCAATTCCGTTTCGCCCGGCCTTTAATCCTTCATAAAAATCCTTTACACCTATACCAATCGGTGTTACAGCGCCCAAGCCTGTGATGACAACCTGATGTTCGTTCATGATAAAAAAATCCTTATTAAAGATATTCCAAAGATATAGATTCCAGGTTCCATTTAAAAACCTATAATCATTAAGATTTCAAGGCATAACATTTGCTTAACCGGTAATTCCGGCCCGAAGGGATTGGCGTGAAAATTGCTCAAAGGAGCGAAGCGACGACTGCAATTTTCATGACAAAAGGAATTATCCGGTTGAAGCAGTTGTTAGGTTTCTGTTTTGAGATTTTCTACTAACTGAATCTTTAGTCCATTGGGATCTGAAATATACAGAAATGTTATCAGGTTATTTGGTCTGAATGGACCTGATTGTATACTGATTTCCTTCATTACAAGAAATTTCATTGTTTCTTGTAATGAATCAACTTCAAAACCAAGAAAAATATGATTTCCAAATTCAATTTTAGTTTCAGATTTATTACAAATCAATTCAATTTGAGTTTCTCCACTTCCTAGAAAAGCTAATTCAATATCTTCAGTTGCTTGACCTCGTCTTATTAGTTTAAGCCCGAGAATATCTTGATAAAAAGATATTGATTCATTCATTTCCTTCACATTGATTGTTGCCCAACAAAATTTCATTAAAACTCCTTTAGTTGACTATCAAATTATTGATGTTTTAATCCATCCTGCAATTAAAAGATCGTCATGCATCATTCCAATCCCATAACACTTCATTATTTCATCTTGATACCATTCAAGTTTATAAATTTTATTATCATTTGTAATTGTTAATAGATATTCTCCATTGCTTTCACCTTGTTCATTATAATAAATAATACTATATTTACCTTTGTAATCATTACCAATTGGTCCGATACCTATGCCTCTCCCAGTGGCACAATTACCTTGGTATTCAAATTTCCAATCCGCAAACAATTTGCCAGTATTGACGTCCTTTTTATAGACAACACATCCTACATTCATTTTATCGTAAAGCATATTCAAATTTTCTCCTTTGCGCCGAAGGCGTCAACCTAACGCATTGCTGAGGGGCGCGCGGTTTTTTGCGCGTCCCTCTCAAGCAAATTGTTGTGCTTTCCTTGTTCCAATGATCATGGGTTGAAAAAATCTATCATCCAGTCTACGTACGTCATCGAATCCTGCCTGCTGCATCAGTGCCATTATCGTAGGGATGCCTATGGCATAATACGCAGCCCTAAGTGCATAGGTCTTGCAAATAGGTTCACCACGATCCTCAACAAAGTACATTGTAACATCATACATCGGCGAATGTGGGTCCCAGACCTGCCAAAGCAACCAACGAATACCATTGTCTTCCCGGATGCCATATGGCTTAACCTGTTGCCTCGTCAGGTCTTCCTTCTCGTAGTCACGAACAGTGATTATGCAGCCACCACCGGGTCGCGTGCACTTATAGAACTGTTTCATAGCAACAAGTATATCTTCATCCGAAAGAAGGTGTGGAACCGAATTGTCGCAAGAAATCACGACATCGAACTGTCGCTGGTGATGGTCGAAGGCCCGCCGCATATCCGCAACCGAAAAAGCAACTGAAAGTCCTCGTTTGCTTGCCTCCTGCTTAGCCCGATCGACCTCCTCAGGTGACAAGTCAGATGCAGTGACATCATACCCGAAGGTAGATAGACCCAGTGCTTGCGTACCGATGCCGCAAGAAACGTCAAGAACCTCATGCATGGCTCCCCACATTTCACGAATAACGGAATCGATCATGTCTCCTTGGCGGTTTATACTCTTATCCCAATCCGGATAGATCAAGTGATATAGAGGTGTAAGCCCTGCATAGAATTCGTTCGTATTTATCATTGTATTAGTAATCATTATAGGCACAACCACTGATTAACCAATTTCTCAATAACACGAACTTTTTCATACTATACAGAAATATAAAATTCAGAGCAAACGTCTTCATATTAATCCCGCTAAAACCGAATTCAATTTCAAAGAAAAGAACAACCCGCAATCAGCTCTGTGTCAGATACATCACCGCTGGCACAAATTTATTAGTATTTGAATTTTATGCATTACTAGATAAAGATGCAAGGGAAAAAATATTGACAGCTTTGGACCTCGCATTTTTTGATTGGACGACCGGCATGGGCCAAAACATATGAACACTCATTTTATGTCTGCTCCTGTCCGAGCCCGTTGATCATTTGGTTTAATGCCTGCAGCAGAATTGCCAGCCCGAGTTGATGCGGTTATGCGTATTTTTATATGGGTCAAATTCTGCATCTGACAATCTTGTTGGCGGCGACTGAGTGCTTTTGTCTATTCCTTCAATCACCTTTCCGTGAATTCGGTCAGTACTTGCTCGCATACATGTTTATCAGCGTTGCTAAAAAACACAAGGCGAATATGATTAACAATCGCAAGATCAGGCAGTGTTTCCAATATTGCGTTTAGAGCAATCCGCGCAGCTGGTTCCAGTGGATAGCCAAAAGCGCCTGTAGAGATAGCAGGAAACGCTATGGACCTGATGCCATTGTCCTCGGTGAGTTGCAGTGCATTACGATAACACGAGGCCAACAATCGATCAGAAGGCTTATCTATGCCGTAGACTGGTCCAAGGCAGTGGATAACGTAGCGGTTTGGCAGATTGTGTGCGCCGGTTTTAACAGCCTCACCCGGTTGGATGGGGGCAAGCGGACGGCACTCCGCTTCTAGACCCGGTCCCGCAGCTCTATGAATAGCTCCTGCGACCCCACCGCCGATCTGCAGCTCGGCGTTGGCCGCATTGACAATGGCGTCCATGTCCGGTTGCTGCGCAATATTGCCCTGAACACATTCTATTTTCACTCCATGTAATTTTCGCGTTGTCATAAATTCTTGTCTCCTTTCATGAGAATGCCCTGTATTTTTATTGCAGAACGGCCCTTGCAAGCCCGGCACGACCTACCAGCGAGCACAGCAAAACAAGCTGGGCAAGTTATTGCAATGAAAGTTAGTGGATATTGAAATTAAACTACGTATTGCTTTTTTGATTTGGTAAGAGATATTTTATTGATATTACCTTCTAGAACGTCAAATATGATCTATTTTGAACTTTTCAACTTTTCTCTTTTAATTGTTCCCCAATTCCTCAAGACGCAAAAGGCGATGGCCTTCAAATACCGTGAGTATATCAATCCCATCTTTGGATACTCGATAAATAATGCGGTATTTTCTCGCAATGAGCTCGCGGATATTTTCATTGCCAGTTTCCGGCACCACTCTTCCAAGTCTTGGATGATCTTTTAATGCTTCGGTTTGGTCGATCAGATAATTCACAAAACCAATGGCTCGTTCCGCACTATCTTTTGATATATAATCTTCAATCTCGGTTAACCTTTCTAATGCCTCGCGAGTCCATCGTATTTGCATAACTATGTTCTTCTACGTTCCAGTTCTTTTCTCAATTCTTCTGTTGTGTAGACATCTCCATTTTTAACATCAGAAAGCCCCCGATTAATCGACTCGATCAACGATTTCTGATAGATGAGTTCATCATAATCATCCGGTGATAAAAGAACTCCGGCAGGCTTGCCGTTTTGAGTGATGACCATAGGGCGCCCTGTTGATTTAATATTTCTGAGATATTTTGAAACCTGAACCTTAAATTCAGCGACAGGCACTATGTCATTTGCAATATTGATTGATTTCATATTTACTTCCTGTTTTAAGATCACGATATCGACCTTAATATAGCCCATTAAACTTGAGATGCAAATTGTTTTTTTCTTCTTCCTTGTAACGTATTTCTCACCGGTCAGGTGCAGAAAATTGTTAAGGCCTTCTTTTTGGGTCTTGTCGATTATCAAATACTGAATGCACCACTATTTCATTCTGTTCAATTGTGTAAAATATAGAGAATGGAAATCTCCTTATAGGGCAGCCGCGAAAATCCCTATATCGAACCTGGTATATTTCTGGATAGGTGATAATTTTTTGTATAGCTGTCTCAACACAATCAAGAAAATCGAAACCAAGGCCCCTCCGTTGTCTTTCATACCAGCCAAAGGCCAATTCCAAATCTTCTCTTGATCTATCCGTATAGCGGAGCATCATTTATATTGATTCCTGATATCTTCGTGAACTGATTGCCAATCATGAAGATTCTGCTTTCCGGCCTTATATTCCCGATATCTTTTATCGAGTTCTCTTTTCTGCCATTCATGCATGGGAAGTTCCTGATTGCTCTTAGCAATTGCATCCCAAACATCTTCAATTAGTAATAATTTTTCAGAAAGATTCAATTCTTCAATTTTTTGTTTTATTTCATCAGGTCGCATTTTAATCTCTCCTTATGTGGATTTCTCATATTTATGCCTATATAGTGTGGCCTTAACATAAGATTAGGTGTACTAATGAAAAAAGCAAAGGTTGCTCTCCATGACTCCCTAATCTATGTAGCTTTATAATTGTTAATTGTTAATTGTTTTCCAAGAGGTATCCAAATAAATATCAAGTGAAAAATAATACCACCAGCAATTACACCAATTATTTCATTTTTGAATTCAGTACCTTTCAAAATATACGCTACATAAATTAATACAGCACCCCATACAATAGCACTTGAAATTATAAAATTTCTAATCTTACTTTTTTTCATAATAATGCTTCTTTCTTAAGTTTTGAATATTTAATTTATTGTATCACATACTTTTTTCATCATTACCCCCAACCGGTTACGTGTATGGTGTCGTTTGGCGATTCAAAGCACGAACCTGTCAAAACGCTACACCGTTTATTAGATGTAACACCCTTGAATTTAGCACTATCCGCCAAATACACTATACACGATGTTGTGTTTTCGTGCTTTATTATCTGGATGTTAATTGAATTGATAAATCTAAAGCATTTGCAACTAACAACAGATTTGAAATCCTTACATCTTCGCCATTTTCAATCCGAGAAATATAAGGGCGTTTCTTTCCTACAGCTTCAGCCAATTTCTCTTGGCTCATATGTAATTCTTTCCGTCTATTTCTTATAATCTCACCGAAATAATAGGAATATGCTTCATCTCGGAATTTCTCTCTGCTTTCCGAACCTTTTTCACCGTAGCGTTCTGCCAATAAGTCCTTTGCTTTCATTGTCTTCATAATTCCTTACTTTTTAAATATTCTTCTAAAATTTTCTCTGCTTCCTTGATTGCTTTAACATAATCTTTGTTCGACTTTTTTATAAATCCATTCAAGCAAACAGCCTTTGTACATTCAGAAAAATTCAAATGGTCAATCGCAAAAATCAATACTCGATATTCGTTGCCTGCTTTAATTCGTAGTTCATAAAACCTTGAATTCTTTAGTTTCTTTACGAAATTAGTATGAACAATTTTCACTTTTCCAATTATCTCAATCAATTGAAAGAATTTATCTGAAACCCTTTGTCCTTGAGCATCGATGAAATTTAAGCATTTTTCTGTAATGTCAACTTTTCTCATTTTGCAAAAGTAACGAATTCGTTACATAAAATCAAGAATTATTCTAATCTTTTTAATATCTTTTTTTGAACGCAAGGACTTTTCTTGTATGAAGCACAACCGTGTGTGTAAAACCAATTGTGTTTATACTGCCAATTGGGCTGGCTAAACACAATTATTTATATTTTACTTTTGTCATTCTATGGCTTCAAATCTATTTGTATAACGGCACCGCGCATAACCCGCCGCCCATAGATACAATGTTTTCTAATATGACAACACGATTAATTACGAGCAAAAAATGTATATTTTTTATTGAACATTTTTTGCTGCGATTTTATTGAGAACGACTACCTTGCACTACAAACTTTGTTATGTTGCGCTTATTTTTACTGATGTAAAATGTCTAATACTTTATTTGGATCCTTTGATAATAAATTTAAAAGCACGAGAGCCGGCCCTTGTGGATTCCTATCTCCTCTTTCCCAATGACGTAAAGTACCAAGACTTATCCCAAATGACGCTGCAAACTTTGGTTGAGTCATTCCTGTCCGTTCTCGTAATTTTTTTACATCTACTTGTTGTGGACGAAATTCTCTCGCACCTTTTTGCTTCCCTTTGGAATAATCAATTGCTTCTTTTAATCCTTTGCTTATACTTTTATATGCGTTATTCATTTCTCTTTCCTTTGATAATTTTTTACCAATTCTTTCAAAAGTTTCGATAATTCATTTTTCTCTGATTTGCTTAAATTGATTTTTTCATTTTTACCAAATATAGTTAATAAGAATATTGGAATTGTTTCATTATAAAAAAAGTAAATTATTCTCGAGTCACCACTTTTACCTCTATTTTTTGAAGCCCATCCCAATTTTCTTACACCACCCGTTCCTTGCATCACTTCGCCGGCTTTGGGATGTGAAGACAGATAAAAAAGCAATTCATCTCTTTCATCTCTCGATAAAATTTTGCCAGCTCGTTTTATGTATTCCGGTAATTCTACTATAGTAATTAGCACACACTAATATAATCCATTGGATTACTCTAATCAAGAGAAATATTAATAGAAAGAACTGGACTTTTGGAAAATGCTAATAATAATATTTTCAGATTTCTTGATCATCGTAATACATTTTGAAATATTTTGACAGCAACATAACCACTGATTAACCAATTTCTCAATAACACGAACTTTTTCATACTATACAGAAATATGAAATTCAGAGCAAACGTCTTTATATTAATCCCGCTAAAACCGAATTCAATTTCAAAGAAAAGAACCACCCGCAATAAGCTCTGTGTCGGATACATCACCGCCGGCACAAATTTATTAGTATTTGGATTTTATGCATTACTAGATAAAGATGCAAGGGAAAAAGTTACAAGTATGAACTCATTCAAGGGCTTTTGGATTATATACCCGGAACTCTTTTAGAGATGATCACTCGCAGGAAAAACGTTTTACTATGATGGTGGGCGTGCCGTGCCGCTTTCATTCATGTCAACCGGGAGTTGTACTATGAGGTTTGCTGTTCTGTGCTGCTTTTATTCATAGTACAACAGTGTAGTTTTAATACGAAATTGGTTTTCGTACATTTGCCGCTGGACAGAGTATCCGGGCGTGGATTCTGCCAGAGGGCTGGCGGAACCAGATAAAAGATGGTCAGCCGGGAAAGGTTCGTTTGGTTCGTTGCTTATTGGTGCGTTGGCCGACGAACTCGTCGGCCTACATGAATAGCTCGTGGCTGTATGGTGCCGCTTTCACTCATGGCTCAACCGTCATGTCATAAAAACCATGTGTGATTTATTCATGATGAGTCATGACATCCCAAGGGGATCAATGTTGTTCATCTTTTTCGTATTTTTGTTGTTCCGGCCGCCGCGCCCTGGACCGCTTTGCTTTACGCAGCAGGCCGAACGCTGCCGCCGAGGTGCGCGGATAAATGCGATAGCCGCTCTTGCGGACCTTTTGTATCCTGGGTGTGATTCGCACGCGCAGCAGGGCAAACAGACTATGCAGGGCCAGCGCCAGGGCCATTGCATAGAACAGTCCGGACGGTCCCAAACGCGACATGAACAGTCCGCCGATCAACGGTCCGGCTGCCGAGCCGATGCCATAGTATACAATGATCGCGCCGGCGGCAGTCACCATTTCATCCCGGTTGAGCTGGTCGTTCATCATGGCAATCGAGAGGGAATAGAGCGGCATTGAAAAACCTCCGAACACCAGCACCAGAGGAAACAGCATTCCGCCGCTGGCCCGGGTCACGGCGATCAACAAAGCCGCGGCAAATCCCACCACTGAGCTCATGAGAATCGCCTTGCGGCGGTCATGGCGGTCTGATATCCAGCCCAGGGGCCATTGAAAAGCCAGGGTCCCCAGCGACACCAGGAGCATCAGCACGCCGATCTGGGCTTCAACGATTCCCACCTGCTGGCCGTAGCGGGGAATCAGACTCCAGCTGGCGCCGAATAACAAGCCGTTTACGACGATTCCGGAACCGGCCAGGGGCGAGCGCATAAACGTCTTGACCAGCATAGGCGGACTCTTGCGAACCTGCGGCTGGCCGGTCACCTTGGCCAGCGTCAGCGGTACCAGACAGAGCGAGGTCAGGACTGTGGTCACGCCGAAAATCTCGAAACTCGCCGGTGAAAATACACCGATCAGCGGCTGCCCCAGTCCCCTTGAGGCATGATAGACCACCGCATATAAGCTGAGGATGCGGCCGCGATTCTGCAGGGTTGCGGACACATTCAGCCAGCTCTCCACCACCACCAGCATCACCGAAAGGCAGAGTCCGTGCGCCAGTCTCAACACCACCCAGGCGTAGGGATTGACAAGAATGACATGCATGATCGCTGTGGCCGAGGCAATCGAGGCAAAGGCGGCAAACGAGCGCACATAGCCCACCGTCCGTATCACCGGTCCGGCAATATAAATACCGGCCGCCAGTCCCGCATAAAACATCGACATAATCACACCGAAAATCGGTTCGGGAAAACCCTCAATGTTGGCACGGATCGACAAAGCCGTTCCCTGCAAAGCCGCCCCCATCCCCATGAACAGCACGGCCGCCATGATCGCGATAATTGTTGTCGCCGGCCGGTGCTCTTGCTGAAAGAGAGTCCCGGGGGAGTCAGCCGATGGGGTATGTTCCGGATTTTCCGGTTGCGCTATTGTCTGCATGTCTGTATCCAGCGTCATTTATGTGGGTTGACAAGAGTTACTCAAAAACAGCAAGGCCGCCGGTGCTGTTTGCAGTCTGTACCGCTCTTGCTCGAAGCACAACTGGAGTTGTATTACGAGTCCGCACGGCTCAGCATGTGGTCCATTACCCATAAAGTTCGGGCGGCACTTTTGCCTGTGCTGTGACAACTGCCGATACCATTCAGGGCGTCTACAACTGTCTGTATGAGCGGCTGCTGAATATGAGGCGGATTGTCGATGGAAAACTCAACACGGCCTTTGCCTGTTTCCAGGATGATCGGCCGGTTGTCAAATGTAGAATATGTAATCCTGCCTTTGCTGCCTGTAATTTCGGTTACATCCCGTTTTTCAAAGCTGGTAAAACACCAGGTACCCACGCCATGTATTCCTGACTCGAACAGGAACGTACCTGTAACAATATCTTCCGCAGGATATTTTTTTGCCTGATTGGCAACTCCTTGTATATCAATGATTTATTTTTATGAGCACTGCCCTCAATTGGCATTAAATAGTTGAGTATACAGTTCATGATGAACATTCAAAAGAAACTATTTAAAATTATTTATAAAATCAATAAAAATCATAGGTATAATTAATGAAACCTCAGACAGTACGTACTACAGAATGTACTGTTTTGTAGAGCCAGAACTTTTACACAATCCCGAATGGGACGGATGGGTGCGGCTGATCTTTCCTTCTTTCACTCGCAGCACAACCGGAGAGTTGTACGACGAGGGTGGTCCTTGCAACCGGACAGAGACTGTCCTGGCCGAGTTCCGCAAGGGGACTGGCGGAACCAGATGGAAGGGGCGCTGACTGGCCTTTGTGCTCGCGGCTGTTCTGTGCCCGCTCTTACTCGTCGCACAACTGAAAGTTGTACGACGAGGTTGGGATATCAGTCTATAACATGCCCTCGCAGCACGTGCGGACCGGCGTCGTCAATGTGCACGCGGACGCTGTCGCCGACCCGGTAATCGCCTTTTTTCAGAATGACCAGTTTGTTGCCGTCGCTGCGGCCCTGCATGTGCTCATTGGATTTTTTCGTGGAATCCTGTTCCAGCAGCACATTTAGGGTCTGACCGATGTGCGCCTGGTTTTTGCTCAGCGACGTTTCTTTCTGCAGTTCGTTCAGATAGACGATGCGTTCGGTTTTTACTTCTTCCGGCACATCATCCTCATAGTGCTTTTGTGCCAGGGTACCCTGACGTTCCGAGTATTTGAAAATAAACGCGGAATCAAACTGCACCTGACGCATTACGTCCACGGTGTCTTTAAACTCGGCATCGGTTTCCGTGGGAATCCGACAATGATATCGCGTGGTCAGGGCGATATCCGGGATATGCCGCTTGATGTCCGCCGCCAGCTGCAGATAGCTCTCTTTCGTATAGGTGCGGCGCATCAAGTCCAGTACCCGGCTGTTGCCGGCCTGCAGGGGCAGGTGGATATGTTTGCACACCGCGGGATTATCCGCCACGGTTCGAATCAGATCCGCTGGAAAATCCTTGGGGTGCGGAGATGTGAAGCGAATACGCTCGATTCCATCCACCTCGCTGACGGCGTTCAGCAGATCGGCGAATGAATGATCGTCGTATTGATAGGAATTGACATTTTGTCCCAGCAGCGTCACCTGTTTGAATCCGTCCTGCACCAGCTGCCGGACTTCGGCGAGCACGCTGTCCACGGGACGGCTGCGCTCGCGTCCGCGCGTGTACGGCACCACGCAGAACGAACAGAAATTGTTACAGCCGCGCATCACCGCGATCCAGGCGTTGACGCCGCTGCTGCGCACGGGCAGCACACCGTCGTAATTTTCCTGTCTGGAGAGTGTCACATCCATCTGCCGCTCGCCGGTCTGCGCGTGTTTGCGGATCAGCTCCGGCAGCCGCCGGTAGCTGTCGGGTCCGGCGATAAAATCCACGGGCAGTTTTTTCTCGGCGATCAGACGTTCCTTGTAATCCGTGGCCATACAGCCGACCACCCCCACCTGCAGCGGGTGATCCACCTGGCGGCGGATGTCATGGACGCGCGCGTAAATCCGCCGCGCCGCGCTCTCGCGCACCGAGCAGGTGTTGAGCAGCACAATATCCGCGTGCTCCGGTTCGGGCACGGTGACATAGCCGTGCGATTCCAGAATGGCGATCATCAGTTCGCTGTCGTATTCGTTCATCTGACAGCCGTAGGTTTCAATATAAACGTTCAAATCAATATTCCCTGAATGCTGTTGTCTTTGATGGCTTTTAGTTTAACGCGTCTCATTGTATTTTCAAGCGCTTTCTGCGAGGGGACCCGAACCCGGATATAGGTGTCGGTCAATCCGTCCCAGAGGCCGTTTTTCCGCTGTTCGAACAGCACCGGTTCGCTGCGGCCGATGTTCTGCTGCAGATACAGCCGGCGTTTGCGCGCGCCCAGACCGCGCAGGACGTGACTGCGTTCTTCGGCAATGTCTGCATCCACCTTGCCGGGAAACAGTCGGCTCTTGTTGTTCAGTCGGTCCGAGTAGCGGAACACGTGAAAATAGGAAAACGGCAGATCACGCGCGGTCTCATAGGTTTCTTTGAACAGCTCGTCGGTTTCACCCGGGAATCCGACCAGAATATCGGCGCCCAGACTGATATTCGGCACGATTTCCACCGCTTGCTGCAGATATTCTGAAAATTCCCGCACCGTATAGCGGCGTTTCATGGCTTTGAGAATGGTGTCGCTGCCGCTCTGCATGGAGATATGCAGATGCCGGCAGATTTTGTCACTGTTCGCCATCAGGTGCAGCAGCGCTTCATCCACGGTCTTGCCTTCAATCGACGAGATACGGATACGCTGCAGACCCTCAATCGGCTCCAGAGCCCGGATCACGTCGGTCAGAGTTTTATCCTTATACTGATAGGTGCCGATATTGATACCGGAGAGCACGATCTCCTGATGTCCGGCGCGCACCAGCTGCTGCGCTTCCTGCAGGATATCATCAAACACGCGGCTGCGGGCGCGTCCGCGCGCATAGGGCACCTCACAGAACGTGCAGAAAAAATTGCAGCCGTCCTGGATTTTGAGATTGGCGCGCGTGTGTTGCCGGTCAATACCGGCGGCCGGCAGGATAAAGGGATGCGCTTCAATGGGACTGTTGTCCGCCACCGGCTCGGATGTATGGGTATCAATAATCGCCGGCAGATTCATTTTATGGGCATTGCCCACCACCCAGTGCACGCCGGGCAGTTCAGTTAGCTGACCGGCCTGAGTCTGCGCCTGACAGCCGATGAGCGCGATGCGCGCGTCCGGACACTCGCGCTGAATGCGGCGCACGGTCTTGCGCGTGTCCCGATCGCCGCGCTCGGTGACGGTGCAGGTGTTCACCACCACAATATCGGCGCTTTGGCCGAATTCAACGATCCGGTGGCCGCTCTGTTCAAAATGATTTTGTAACACCGCTGTTTCCGCCTGATTCAGGCGGCAGCCGATGGTGTAAAAGGATATAGTCATTCATGTCCTGTTTTGTTTCAGCAAAGACTATTAATATATAAAATGATGCACGGGTTTGCAAATAAATTAATGGGGTTTGGTGAACAGAAACCCGTGAAAGGGGAATTGAGATATATATCTATGATTACGGTATCAGACCAATCGTATTGTCCTGTCTGGAACCATATTTCGGGGAAAAGGTTCCTCGTGAAAAAAAGGAGATATGGAAACCCCTTGAGGCAGGCTATTGCAGCCTGCCTGTGGGAGGAAAGTCGTTCTGCTATTTGTGTTTTGCGAACGGGAGCATTTTTTCTTTTACTTTTTCAGTTACTCGCGGACCACGGAGGTCTTTACCGATAATGCTGCCGTCCGGGCCGATGAGGAGTGTGGTTGGAAATGCGGTAATACCATAGCGTTGCAAAATATCGTCGCTGGCGAGGGCGTTTGGATAGGGGATGTCCTGAGCGTCAATAAATTTCGCCAGCCTTGTCGAGTCATCCTCTGCGATTTCCCATAGAGCAAACTTATTTCCGGCCAAAGTTTCGTGCAGGTTGATTGTCCCTGTAATTTCAGCCAGAGGTTCAGTGTGTGATGGTTGAATCAGGGTAACAAGCAAAATACTGAACAGCAGAAAAACGCCGTTCGATTTTAATTCCGGACAAACTGAAATCATAGTGACCTCCCATTTGATGGTTTTGTTGATCATAAATGATGGATGTGGTAATGTCTGGGTGGCTTTCCCCATACGCCGAATCAATCATGATACGGTCTTTGCCCGGTGCATAATCAAAAATGTATTACCAGCGATATTTTAATGAAATTTTCTATGAATGTCAAGTTGTAATCTAAAAGTAAAGGCGCATCCGCAAACACTTTGGAATGTGAATATTTTAAAATTGTTTTATTTAATAAACTATTTTTATTCACAGACAGGAAACCAAAAGCAAAACTAAAGCGTTTTATTGCATTTAAATAAAATTACTGTTATCTTTGACCATGTTTAAAACCTGAATAAATGACGAGACGATTCTGAGAAACCGATTGACAGGAGATCAAATGACAGAAAACGAAATTTGGCCGGGGAAACCGTATCCCCTGGGCAGCACATGGGACGGCAAGGGCGTGAATTTCGCCTTGTTTTCAGAACATGCCGAGGCGGTGGAACTCTGCTTTTTCGATGACTCGGGTGTGCGCGAAACCCGTCGAATCAAACTGACCGAGCGCACCAATATGATCTGGCATGTTTATGTGCCCGGTATCAAACCGGGACAACGTTACGGCTATCGGGTTTCCGGTCCCTGGGACCCGGCGCAGGGACACCGGTTTAACTCGAATAAAGTATTGATCGATCCATACACCAAAGCCATTGACGGCAACCTGAACTGGGATAAATCTTTGTACGGATATGAAATGGGGGACAAGGAAGCGGATCTCAAAGCAAATACAGCGGATAACACGCAATATATCCCAAAAAGCGTGGTGGTGGATTCGTCTTTCGACTGGGAAGACGACCAGTCCCCGGCTATTCCGTTTCATCAGACGATTATTTATGAAACGCACGTCAAAGGCATGACCGCCCGGCATCCGGATTTGCCGCCGGAACTGCGCGGCACCTATCCCGGAATGACACATCCGTCTGTGATCAAGCATTTGTTGTCGCTTGGTATCAATGCGATAGAGATCATGCCGGTGCATCAGTTTATTCATGATGAACGGCTGGTCAAATTGGGATTGTCCAATTACTGGGGATACAACACCATTGGATTTTTTACGCCGCATTGCGATTACGCCAGTGACGGGCTTTTGGGTCAGCAATTGATTGAATTCAAAGAGATGGTCAAAGCCTTTCACCGCGAGGGTATTGAAGTGATCCTGGATGTGGTTTACAACCATACCGCAGAGGGGAACCAGTTGGGACCGACACTGAGTTTCCGCGGGATTGACAATGCGTCGTATTACCGGCTGAACCCAAAAGATCCGCGTTATTATACGGATTATACCGGCACCGGCAATACGTTAAATATGCGCCATCCCAACGTGCTGCAGATGCTCATGGACAGCCTGCGCTACTGGATCGAGGACATGCATATAGACGGATTCCGTTTTGATCTGGCTTCGGCCCTGGCGCGCGAGCTGCATGACGTGGATCGTCTGAGTTCGTTCTTTGATGTCATTCATCAGGATCCGGTGATCAGTCAGGCCAAACTGATCGCTGAACCCTGGGATGTGGGCGAAGGCGGCTACCAGGTCGGCAATTTTCCGGTCGGCTGGGCGGAATGGAACGGCAAATATCGTGACACCGTGCGCGATTACTGGCGCGGCGCCGACCGCACGCTCGGAGATCTGGCCTATCGTCTCACCGGCAGCTCGGATTTGTATCAGGATGACGGCCGGCATCCCACGTCGAGTATTAATTTTGTCACAGCGCATGACGGGTTTACCCTGCATGACCTGGTTTCCTATAATGAAAAACACAATGAGGCCAACGGAGAGAACAATCAGGACGGTGAGAGCTTTAACCGATCCTGGAATATGGGAGTTGAGGGACCGACGGATGATCCGGTGATCCTGGAACTGCGCGAACGGCAAAAGCGAAATTTTCTCACCACGCTGTTTCTGTCCCAGGGGGTGCCCATGCTGCTGCACGGGGATGAACTGGGACGTACGCAGAACGGCAACAACAATACGTATTGTCAGGACAACGAGATCTCATGGCTCGACTGGGAGCATGTGAATTCAGATTTGCTTGAATTCACCCGTCGGCTGATCCATTTCCGTATCGAACATCCTGTGTTTCATCAGCGCAAGTGGTTTCAGGGCAAGCCTATACACGGCGAAAAGGTAAGTGATATTTCCTGGTTTACCCCGGACGGCGAAGAAATGGATGAGGAAAACTGGGGAGAGGGACACGCCAAATCTCTGGGTGTGTTCCTGTACGGACGCGGAATTCGCAGCGTCAATCCCAAAGGTGAGGCGATCACAGACGACAGTTTTTATCTGCTGTTCAACGCGTCTGATAAAGATGTTGAATTTGCGCTGCCTCCCGAGACCTGGGGGAAGCAGTGGCGCCGGGTGGTGGATACGGTGGATGCGGACTGGGACAGCGATGCAGTCTACAACCCCGGAGATACCCTTTCCGTGAAAAAGCATTCCATGGTGGTGTTAAGATATGAAATATGAACCGTCTGCGGTTTACCGTGTACAATTGAATCAGAATTTTAATTTTGACCAGGCAGCCGGTATTGCCGGCTATCTGAAGGACCTGGGTGTCAGCCATTTGTATTGTTCACCGATTCTGCAGGCGGCGCCCGGCAGTTCGCACGGATACGATGTGGTTGATCCTTCCCGTCTGAACCAGGAACTGGGAGGTGAAGAGGCGTATTTGCGTTTATGCGAACGTCTTGCCGAGCTAAAAATGAGTCAGCTGCTGGATATGGTGCCCAATCATATGGCCATCACCGGTCCGGAAAACCCCTGGTGGTGGGATGTTCTGGAGAACGGCCCGTCCAGCCGGTTTGCGTCCTATTTTGATGTGGACTGGGATCCGGCCAACGCGCCGTACAGCAATTTGATGCTTCTGCCGGTGTTGGGCGATCATTACGGCCGCGTTCTGGAAAATAATGAGTTTAAACTGGCACACAACCAGGGCTGGTTTACCATAACCTATTACGATGTGGAATTTCCGGTTTCGCCGCGGTCTCTGGCCTCGCTGCTCGAAACCGTGGCTCACCGCAGTCATTCGGAAAAAATATCCTTTATCGCCGGAGCTCTGCAGAATCTGCCGGTAGCCACGGCCACGGACCGGAAAAGCGTGCAGCGCCGGCATCGTGATAAACAGGTGCTCGGTGAATTGCTGCACAATCTCTGCCTAAAAAATGAACGCATTGCGCAAATCATCGACGAGGTCGTGGAGGAAATCAATCAGAATCCCGACGCGCTGGACGCGTTGTTCGGTGAACAGAATTACCGCGTCGCGTTCTGGCGCAAGGCGGAACAGGAAATTGCCTATCGCCGCTTTTTTGATATCCAGAGTCTGGTGGGTCTACGCATGGAAGACGAACAGGTGTTCCAGGATACACATCAGCTGATATTCAAGCTGATTGCAGACGGGCATGTGGAGGGTCTGCGTATTGACCATCCGGACGGCCTTTTTGACCCGCGCACCTATTTCAAACGGCTGAGCGACCGCTATTCCGGGCTTTGGGTGCTTGCGGAAAAGATACTGGAACCGGATGAGCATCTGAGACAGTCCTGGCCTATCAGCGGCACCAGTGGTTATGATTTTCTCAATTTGGTGAACGGTTTGTTTGTGCAGCCGGAACACGAGCAGCTGTTCACCGAATTCTGGTCAGAGAACAGCGGACTGGACAATGATTATGAACAGCTTGTCTATGAAAAAAAACATCAGGTGATGCAGCAAATGCTGGGCAGTGATGTCAATACATTGACCGCCTTGCTGCTCGAAATCGCCGAAGGTCATCGCCGGCATCGCGATTATAACCGTGGCCAGGTGCACCAGGCGATTCGCGAGATTGCCGCCTGTTTTCCGGTGTATCGGACTTATGTACAGGCGGAAGAATATGAAATTTCGGATAATGATATTCGGTATATTGAAGAGGCGGTCGGGCGCGCGCGTGAGAATCGTAAAGATTTGGGCGTGGACCTGTTTGAGTTTATTCGCGATATTCTGATGCTGCGCATTCGGGGTGAACGGGAGAGCACATTTGTCATGCGCTTTCAGCAGTTTTCCGCTCCGGTTATGGCCAAGGGCGTGGAAGACACCACCTTTTATGTTTACAATCGGCTGGTTTCTCTGAATGAAGTGGGCGGTTCGCCGGATCAATTCGGTCGCCCTTTAAAGGATTTTCACGAGCACAACAGCGAAATACAGCGTCACTGGCCGGATGCGCTGCTGACCTTGTCTACGCATGATACCAAACGCAGCGAAGATGTGCGCAGCCGTTTGAATGTGCTGTCCGAGATCCCGGATCAGTGGATCAGCGCGGTACGCGACTGGATGCAGAAGAATGCTCAATACAAACAAAACGAGTATCCGGATTTCAACACCGAGTATCTGTTCTATCAAAATCTGATTGGAGCCTGGCCGGTTGACAAACAGCGTATGCTCGATTATATGCAAAAAGCGATTCGGGAAGCCAAGGTGTACACCTCATGGACCGACCAGAATGAGGAATATGAAAAAGCAGTCGTTGATTTTATCGAGCAGGTTTATGCGGATAAATCTTGCATCAAAAACATCGAGTCATTTGTCGATGACATCAAGACCGCCGGTTATATGAACTCTCTCGCACAAACCCTGCTGAAATGCACGGCTCCAGGCATACCGGATATGTATCAGGGGACTGAGCTCTGGGATTACAGTCTGGTAGACCCGGACAACCGGCGGCCCGTGGATTTTCAACGGCGTGCCAAACTGCTGAAATCGTGCAATAAACTGAACGCGGCGCAGGCGCTTGCGCATCTGCAGGATGGAACCGTTAAACTCTGGCTGATTCGGCGGGTGCTAAAAATACGCTCCCAATATTCCAAAGAATTTGCAAACGGCGGTTATACCCCTATGCAGGTGGAAGGCGAGCACAAAGACAGCTTTATTGCTTACCGACGCGGAACCCGTATTGTGGTTCTGGTCCCGCGCTGGTGGATGACCAACAAAGGTGAATGGCCTGAAACCCGTTTTACCTTGCCGGAAGGCGACTGGCAAAATGCACTGACAGACGAAATCCGGCAGGGTGGGAGTTATGCCGTTCAGGAACTTTTGGCCACGTTTCCGATGGCTTGTTTTATACGGGAGGAATAGTATGAATCCATTCAGAATATGGGCGCCGCATGCGGAACGCATGCGATTGCGCCTGTCTGATCAAACCCTGGATATGACGGAGACACACAACGGCTGGTGGACCGTCTCGGTTAGCGGTCTGAAACATGGCGACCGTTACGGGTTTCTGATCAATAATGACGAACAGGTGCTGCCGGATCCGCGCTCACCCTGGCAGCCCGGCGGCGTGCATGATCTGTCCGCCTGGGTCGATCATGCAAAATATACATGGGGAGATCAGGGGTGGCGTCCGCCGCCTCTCGGCTCTGCGCTGCTCTATGAACTTCATATCGGCACGTTTACAGACGGCGGTACCTTTGAATCGGCTGTTGAGCGTCTAAATGATCTGGCGGAGCTGGGTATCACGCATGTGGAACTCATGCCGGTGAACGAGTTCTCCGGTGACCGCGGCTGGGGCTATGACGGCGTGGATTTGTACGCGCCGCATCATGCCTACGGCGGTCCGCATGGCCTTAAAATGTTTGTCGATGCCTGCCATCAGCGCGGTTTGGCCGTGATTCTGGATGTGGTGTATAATCATCTGGGACCATCCGGAAATTATCTCGCCCGGTTCGGTCCGTATTTTTCCAACCGCTACCATACACCCTGGGGCGATGCGGTCAATCTGGACGGGTCCGGCAGCGATGAGGTGCGGCGGTTTTTTATCGATAATGCATTGATGTGGCTGCGCGATTATCATATGGATGGTCTGCGCGTGGACGCCGTGCACAGCATTTTCGACCAGTCCGCTGTACATTTTTTGGAATTGCTCAAGCACGATGTCAGTGCGTTGTCAGTGCGTCTGGGCAAAGAGTTGCCGGTGATTGCGGAAAGTGATCTGAATGATCCGCGGCTGATCCGTCCGCTGCAGGCCGGCGGATACGGGCTGGATGCGCAATGGACGGACGATATTCATCATGCCTTGCATGCCTTTTATACAGGTGAACGAATCGGCTATTATATTGATTTTGGAACACTTGCAGCTGTTGCCAAAGCATTGAAACATGCCTTTATTAACGACGGGCGATACTCTTCATTTCGCAACCGTCGGCATGGCCGACCGGTTGGTGATTTGCCCGGAGACCGGTTCGTGACCTTTTTACAAAACCACGATCAAGTCGGGAACCGCGCCTATGGGGAGCGGCTGCATCATCTGGCCGGCATCAACGCACTCAAACAGGCGGCTGCCCTGCTGTTCACATCGCCTTACATTCCGCTGGTGTTTCAGGGAGAAGAATGGGCGGCCTCTACTCCGTTTTATTATTTCACCAGCCATCCGGAACAAGACCTGGGCGAGGCGGTAACCCAAGGCCGTCGGCGGGAATTTTCCGAGTTCGGCTGGGAAGAAGAAATTCCCAATCCCCAGGACATTGATACGTTTGAAGCGTCGCGGCTGAACTGGGAGGAACGCAGCGAGCCGGAGCATGAAGATATTTTAAATTGGTACAAAGCATTGATTCGAATCCGCAACACGTATCCCGAGTTGATAAACGGCGACCGCGATTCGGTTCAAATTGATTTTGATGAGCAGCATACCTGGCTCCGGGTTCAGCGCGGACGTGTGGTTGTGATTTGTAACACGGGCGCTGAAAAGACTAAACTCAATGCCCCGCATGCGGATAGAGCCAACGTACTGCTGAAATCGAGGGATTCGATCGTGATCAAAGCGGATTCCGTGACTTTGCCTGCAGAGTCTGTGATTATTTATTGTATGGGAGAATCGTCTGATGCACAACAACTGGAGAATATGAAATGAATTTTGACGCGTTATTAAAACAAACCGGTGACTGGTTTCTGAACACGGGCGTTCAGGTTGTACTGGTACTGATTGTCATGGCCATTTTTCTGCGCTACTCGTCTATGGTGGCGGACCGTTTTTTCAGTTCCGTGACCAAACGCGCCGGCAAATACCACGATGACGCCGAGTTTCAGAAACGCAGTGATACGCTGGCACAGATTCTGAAATATGTGATCAATATAGCGGTATTACTCATCGGCGCCATTATGATTCTGGATCAGGTCGGCGTGGAAATCGGGCCGATTCTGGCCGCTGCCGGTGTTTTAGGTCTTGCTATTGGTTTCGGCGCCCAGAGTCTGGTCAAGGATATCATCAGCGGATTTTTTATTCTACTCGAAGATCAGATTCGTGTTGGCGATGTGGTGGATGTGGCCGGCAAAGCCGGTATGGTTGAGAAAATCAATCTGAAAATGACCACGCTTCGTGACCTGGGCGGCAATGTACATTTTGTTCCCAATGGTGAAATTTCCGTGGTCACCAATATGACCAAAGGCTTTTCTCGTTATGTTTTCAAAGTCGGTGTCGCCTATCGGGAGGATGTGGATCAAGTCATGCAGGTGATGCGGGAGGTGCATGAGGAACTGCGTCAGGACGATGACTTTAAAGATGATATCACAGAGCCGCTGACCATGCTGGGGGTGGATGAATTTGCGGATTCCGCTGTGGTGATCAAGGCATACACGACAACCAGGCCGATCAAGCAATGGCGGGTGGCGCGTGAATACAATCGCCGACTGAAAAAAACCTTTGACGAACGCAATATCGAGATCCCGTTCCCGCACGTTACCTTTTATGCCGGACAGGACAAAGACGGCAGCGCGCCGCCATTGGATGTGCATGTCCAGTCGGCGCCGGGCTCTGATCATGAGTGAGGTGCCCTATAAATATCGTGCTGGTCTGCATTCGGCGGTCAATAAATCAGCGTCCTGGCCGGCGCATTATAACTCGATACGGTTTTGTATCGGAATTGACGTACAGATCAAGCGCGGATGCGCCTGGTTTGCAACGTCACGGGACGGAAAATATTCAGGCTCCGGCTGGATTGATTATGATTTCCCGCAACAAACCGCAAACCGGCTGCGGGATGCATTGATAGATGCGGTTGCCTCGTCTCCGGATAGAGTGGCAATCGGCATTGATGCGCCCGGCAGCCGCTTCCCGTACTGCGCTTGCATCACTGGGATCGCAAAAGTCTGTCCTGGCAGCCGCGCAAAGCGCAACAGCGAGGATATGGCCGTCATTGTGAAGTGGTGATCCGGGCGATGAATCTGGTAAACCGGGGTTTTGTGCCGTAACAGTAGCCGGCGGGTACCGGGAGGTGGCCCCGGGCGTACCGGCATTTTACTGGCTGCCGGATGAGTATCGATACCGTCAGGCGGAACTGATACAAAAAAAGATCGGCGATGAAATCCTGGTGATTGCGAACACTGGCGGTGTGATAACCCTGCCGGATGCAAATGAGTTTATTTTATTAATTCTGCACAATTTTTTTAATTGAATTTGTCATAATATGTCAAGCACTCCTCTGCCAAACGTCTGCACTGGAATGGTTACCAGTCCCATTGCCAATAGATAAACGGCATAAAAATACCATAATAGGTAATGCGTTCCTGTGCATCGGGAAAAAACATATCAATTATTGGAAACTCTAACCTCAGATTACGTAAAAATGCTCTCCTGGATCGATAAAATGGAGCCATCCGAAAACCATAGCAATACTGAATTTTCCCCGGTACATGATCAAAATAGGAAAAGGTTGAACCATTGGAATAGTTAAGGTGGAATGAAATCCATGGTTTGGGACGATAGTCGATTCCGATAGCGGTATTGAGGTTGATTTCATCGGAAAAGTGTCTTCCTTTTCTGTGTTGTTTTGCTTTGAATATGTATCGAATGTGAATAAATAAAACCTGTTGAGGCATGGATGTAACAGTTAGCAAGAGGATTCCAGGATAAATGAAACTGATTGACGGAACTCGTGCCTTTGCGTATTAGATCAACTTTACCATCTTTTTCTTCATTTACATTAAGCTCTTTATAAAAATACTGAAACATTGTTTCAAAACACACGGCCGGTATCAAATGATTTTTCTCTAAAATTTTGAATCGAAAATTCAAACTGGGGATGGGTAAATGAGGCTCAACAATTAATCCCCCCAGCAGTGGGAGGAAATCTATTTCAGCAGTAAGCCAGTCTGTCAATCCCACCCATGCCCAGCTCGGAACCGGAAAATTCGTCGGGGATTGTGCATAAATCCATTCGCCTTTCTTGAGTGTATATGCTGTATTGGCATCAAGGGGGTGCAGCATAATTTCATCCTGTAACCCCTGTTCTGAAACCTGAGAAAGGCCGATTGATTCAGATTCAGTGCTGTTCTCGTGAGCAGACAGAGCATGTGACAGGAAAATTGCCATGGTGATATTCAACATAAATTTCCGGCTTTGCATCTTTTATACCTTTCAAACGGCAATGTCCATGATTTTATCGTTTTCAGATGCAACAATATCCTGAACGTCTACTGACAAGCAACCTTCGACCGCTTCATAGAGATTATTTAACAGCTCGTCAAATGATTCTCCCTGGGTTGCACATCCGGGGATGGAGGGTACCTTGGCCCAGTATCCTCCTTCTTCTGCTTGATGAATGACGACTTGGTTTCATTTTCATTCCTTTTAATTAAAGTCATAGACAGCACAGATCATCGCTAATTTGTGTGAACTGTGCTGTCTATAAAAATGATTTATTTGATCATCTTGTAAATCGCATAACTGCGGCCCGGTATACTGAGATTGTACGACGTGCCGTTGCGTTTGATTTTTATTTCGTTTCCTGCCAAAAGTATCAGTTGGGACACGGCCGGTTTCAGATCAAACTCGGCGTCTGCGGCTTTTTCACGCGGGTTGAGGACGACCAGGGCCATATCATCGCCATTGGCGCGCGCATAGATGAACGGATATTCGTTTTCCACCGCATAAACCGGCACAAATTCGGCATAAGCGGTGAACGCCGGTTCGCTCTTTTTTAACTCGATCAGGCGTCGCACCCGATTGAGCAGCGAGTTGGGATCGGTTTCCTGGTCTTTGACATTGGGCGCGTCATCCGCCGTATCCACCGGCAGGTAGAGTTGGTCAGGATCGGCGGTGGAAAAACCGCGATTGATGCCGTCATCCCATTGCATCGGGGTACGGCCGCCGGCGCGCGGTTTGTAGGCGCCTTCCACGTAGGGCAGGCCGTAAAGCTGACGCATTCCGATTTCGTTGCCGTAAAAAATAAACGGAATACCGGGCATGGTCAGGTTGAATGCATAAATGGCTTCCAGATCATCCGTCGAGCGTTTGATGTTCAGACGCGACAGATCATGATTGCCCAGCGGCAGGTTGATATACCCGTGTCCCACCGTTTTTTTGTACTGATCCATATAACTTGCCAGAAAATTGGTAATATTGCCCTTGCCTTGTTTGTCAAAATAGCTGTGGCCCTCGGAATGTCCGTTCAGGATTCGCCAGGATTCCTTCTGCAGCAGGTCATGATAGCCGTGGAACCAATGATAAAAATCAGCGTGAAACCCGCCGCCGTCCAGTGCGGATTTCGGATGCGACCATTCCGCCACCATAAACGATCCCGGATATTCGGTATCCAGAATCTCCCGAATTTTGCTCCAGAAAATTTTGGTTCCGTCTTCGTGCGTGTTGAAAAACTGATCATTGCCGGTGATATTGGCGGTTTTGACCAGAGCGCCTGCCATATCGGCGCGGAATCCGTCAGCGCCCATATCCATCCAGAACCGCAGTACGCGTTTCAGTTCTTCCTGCAGCGCCAGTACATCCGGATGATCGATGGGCAGCATCCAGTCTTCTTCCGGTTTGAGCAGATGCCTTGAAATATCGTACGCCGGCTGACTCCAGTAGAAATTGCGCATAAACTGACCGTTGCGGCGGCTATAGCCCTTGATGAACGCGTCTGGACGCCCGCGGATT